>NZ_QEQT01000065.1:0-93379 GCF_003311655.1 Prauserella sp. PE36
CGGGACTGTGTCGTGAGCGGTGTTTCCGGCCCGACACGCCGGGGGTGAAATCCGGCGGGATGGGTACGGACAGTGATGGCATCCGATGCTGTGAGCGCGGATCAGAGGAAGATGAGGAAGTCGGAGCGGGAGCGGTCGGCCGAGCAGGCTGCCGCGGCGGCGATGGTGGCGCAGGCGCGGGAACGTGGCCTGTCGCTCACTGGGCCGGACGGGCTGTTGAAGCTGTTCACTAAGAACGTTCTGGAAGCGGCGCTGAACGAGGAGATGACCGAGCATCTCGGGCACGCGAAGAATCGTGCCGATTCGAATCGTGATTCGGCGAATGTGCGGAATGGGGCCCGGGGGAAGACGGTGGTTTCGGACGCGGCTGGAGAGGTGAACATCGTGGTTCCCCGGGATCGGGAATCGACTTTCGAGCCGAAGATCGTGAAGAAACGTCAGCGTCGACTGACTGACGTGGATGAGATCGTGTTGTCGTTGTATGCGAAGGGGTTGACCACGGGCGAAATTTCGGCGCATTTCGCCGAGATTTACGGCGCGTCGGTGTCGAAGGAGACGGTGTCTCGGATTACCGACAAGGTGATCGAGGAGATGCAGGACTGGGCAAGCCGTCCACTGGAGCCGGTCTACGCCGCGGTGTTCGTGGACGCGATCGTGGTCAAGGTGCGGGACGGCCAGGTCGCCAACCGGCCGTTCTACGCCGCGATCGGCGTCACCACCGACGGCCGCAAGGACGTGCTCGGATTGTGGGCCGGTACCGGCGGCGAGGGCGCCAAGTTCTGGATGAGTGTGCTGGTGGATCTCAAGAACCGCGGCGTTAAGGACGTGTTCTTCCTGGTTTGTGACGGCCTCAAGGGGTTACCGGAGGTGGTGGAGCAGGTGTGGCCACAAACGATCGTCCAGACGTGCGTTCTGCATTTAATTCGTAATTCGTTTCGGCTGACTTCCCGGAAATACACGGACGCGTTGAAACGCGACCTGAAAGAAATCCACACGGCACCCAACGCCGACGCCGCCGCAACGGCACTGGACGAACTGGACGAGAAATGGTCGAAGAAATACCCAGCCATGGTTCGACTCTGGCGTAACGCCTGGACCGAATTCGTTCCTTTTCTGGACTACGATATCGAGATCAGGAGGATGATCTGCTCGACGAACGCGATCGAGTCGTTGAACGCACGCTACCGGCGCGCGATCCGGGCACGTGGGCACTTCACCACCGAGCAAGCGGCGATGAAGTGCTTGTATCTTGTGACCCGCAGCCTCGACCCCACAGGGACCGGGGCGGCACGATGGATGATGCGTTGGAAGCCAGTGATCAACGCGTTCTCCATCACCTTCGGTGACCGCTGGCCGGTGACCGAGACCTACTAATCGACACCGCCGGAAACACCGTTCGCGTTACGGACCCGCCTCGTCTCGATGCTCGACAAGATTGAAAGGCCGCCGACCACCAGGACGAGCCGATGGTCTATCGCCCCGGCGGCATCCCACGAGTGCCCGACTACTGCGCTGATGCCCCTGCCTGGGCGTAGCGTCGGATTCTTGTGATGTCCTCGGGAAAGGCGCCTGTCCAGTCCTGCGCTAATGGGTTCCATGCTGCGGATTGATGACGTTCGCCGTTCAGGGGAAGCGAGGGGTCGACAACGGCGGCATAGGTCAGCCCGAGCGTGGGTGTCCAATCCGAGCGGTAGGAACGGACGGTCACCGCAGCAGGGAGTTCGAGGAGGTCGGCGGCCATCCCCGTTTCCTCCTCCAGCTCACGGCGCGCTGCCTGTCGAGGTGTCTCTCCTCGTTCGACCATTCCTCCAGGGACAACCCAGCCCCGCCACCGGTGGCGGACAAGAAGGATGTGCTGGAAGGTGCTGTCAAAGGCCCAGACGTCGGCGGCAAAAGGGGCCATGGGGCCGTGGCACGCGTTCTTCAGCCACATTCGTGCGTCGTCGAACTCGAACTCCGCGAGACCGGCGTCGACGATGGCCGCGTGCAGTGTGTCCGGACCAGGGGCGTGAGGGGTCACCGATCCAGGCTAGAGCGGGCGGGTTTGCCGATGACCTCGTGCACGCTCGATGCCACGAACAGGTGAAGATTCGGACCTGGCTGCTCTGGTATCCATTGAGGTCACTGGAGGTTGTTTGTCAAGCCTCTTCCTCAGCGTCAGGTTCTCGTGGTAGAGGTCGGCGGTCACGCTAGCGAGCGCATCGAGCTTCCCCTGCAGTTCGGTGACGGCCCGCTTTTCGGCGCGTAGCGCGGCTGTGAGTGCCTCGATCTTCTCGTCCCGACGAACCTCACCGGTGGAGCGCAGGACCGGCCGGGCAACTCGGGTGTCCCACTCGGCCAGAATCTCGCCAGCACGGTGAACGGTGGCATGGCTGACGCCCGCTTCGCGGGCCAGATTTTCTTTGGTCAGTGCGCCGTCTGTGTGGATCGGAACTCCGTCGAGCAGTCGTTGTATCGCTGCTCGGAGCTTGGTCTCGGTCGGGGGCGAGACGGCCATCAGGGGCGCTCCTTGGTCAGCCAGGTACCGGTGATCAGCCGGACTTCGGACAGGCGGTTCTCGAGGGCTGCGCGGCGGGGTGTGGCCAGCCGCGGGTCGCGGAGCATGCGCGTCAGATCGGCGTCCTCGGCGAGCCAGACTGGGCCGTGCTTGTCCTGGTCTACTGCCGAGTTTCGACACCGTGCGGGCTGGCAGGCTCCCAGGACGGGCGTTTTCCCTCGCTGCCCTTCGGGTAGCGAGTTCTGGCATTCCGCCTGAGCGGGGTCCCAGAGACAGTGGTTGACCGTGCCGAAATGCAGGTCAGCAAACTCATCCCGTAACAGCAGGACCTCGATTTGCTCGTCAGCGAGTTGAGCTCGCAGAGCTGGGGCTCTGTTCATCGTCGCAATCACGTTGTCGAGGCCGGAGTGGAGCTTGGCCGCTGCGGGACCGACTGCGACGTCGGTGCCGGACCGGCGGGATTTGAGGAGTTCGACGAGTCGCCCAGCGGCGGCGAGTTCGAGCTGGTTGTCGAACTCCTTGGCCCAGTGGGTATCCATGCGGGAGTAGCCCTGGGTGATTCGGTTGGCCAAGGTACGACGGGCCAGGTGCTTGAGTTGATGGCCGAGGGCGATCTCGGAGTCGGGCTCTTGACTGCAGATGATCGACATGGTTCTTCGGAACATATGCGGACGGATGCGGCCGGCCGGGATCTCTTCCAAACCCGTTCGTTCGAGGGAAGCGTTGACTCCCGCGACGAAGAAGTCGATCTCGCCGGCGGCATCGATTCCGCGCACCGTGTCCTCGTTGTGAGCGGTCACCCTGGGCGGATCGAGAGCGACGAACAGGTGAGTGTGATGCCAGGACAACCGGTCAAGAACTGCCAGAGTTTCGACGACCGGCGCGCTGATCCACCAGTTGAGTTCCGGTTGCGCCGGGTCGTGCTTGAGCTTTCGGGACTTGACTGCGGGCGCTCCGTAATAGGCAGTGAGGGATCCGCGCTCGATTTCCTGGATCTCTGAGTCCCGCATCATCGTCAGTCCTGCCATGAACACATAACATGCCGCCCTGACCATGCGGATTTCGTCCGCGAGTTCCTCGACGCTGATCTGGCCGCGCCACGGCCGCGTGGTTCCGTCCTGACGGGTGACTGAGGTGAAGTCCTTGCAGGGCATCGGAAGTGAGCGGGTCGTCATGGTTCCGGCGAGCTTCTGTACCCGCCCGGCCGCGGCAGCGTCCTCGACCTTCTGTCTGCGCGCGGCGCTAGTCACGGAGCGCTGTGTAAAGGGTGCTGTGCCCGCGGTGCCGTAGATCAGTGCTTCCAGTGCAGTCCAAATGATCGTTCCAGGTTCGAGGTCGGAGCGCGGCGCACGTGGCTGCTTGGTGCGGATTGGGATCAGGTTGTCGGGATTGGTAAGCCAGTCGTCGAGAACCTGATCGAGTGCAGCTGTGCTTCGGCCGAGGTAAATGGCGGGATGGTTGACCACGTCGGTCCGGGCCCGCGTCTCTGACCAGGAGTAGGCCTGTACCTGCCCCCGTTCCACGGCTCGAAGGACGGCGTCTCGCCGGCGCTGCGCCGCTCCCTTCCTTGTGGTCTGGAAGAGCCCCGTGTTGGTGCCGCCTGTGATCGTCAGCGCGAGATGATGCCAGATCGGCTCCCCAGCCGACTTCGTCTGGTGGTCGTACTTGTGGACTGGAACGAGGTTGTCGGGGTTCGCGAGCCAGTTGTCCACCAGCTCGTCGTTTCCCGCCGGAGTGCGGAAGGCCGGTCGACGTTCAGGGCTGTCGCCAGGATCTGGTTGCTGCGCCAGCTGATCGCGTAGGTCGAGGATGTGCGGCGAGAACTCGTGGATGTAGGCCCATGCGGCCCGCAGAAGCGGCCACCACGTTGATGGCGGTATGGATGCCGTCGACGGAGTATCGCTGCGGTGCCTGATCTCCCGGAAAGTATCGGTGTTCCACAGCCCTTGAGCCATGCCGCCGTGAGTGAGTACCGGCGCGAGCGTCGAGAGCCAGCTCAGTGCCGTCGCGTCGGGTTTGAGCGCGTTCGCCCTGGCGGTGATGTGTTCCACGAATCCGGCCCAGTCTTCTTCGCGCCAGGCCGCGATGTCGGCGGGCATGTCGTTGGCCAACGCCCAGGCAGCGAGTTTGCCCAGTGTGTAGGCGCATTGCCGGACCGTGCTGTGCGCCGCCGGCTCGGCGACAAGAGCGATCCCCGCGTCCCGAATGACTTTGTGCGTGGGGTTGAGCATGCTGAAGCAGATTTCCCGGATCCGCAGGTTCCAGACGGAATCGATCACCGTGAAGTTGACCTTCCACGCCGCCGGGCGGACGTTGCTCGGACGGCGAATACACCCGAAACTCCAGGACCTGCTCTCGCCGAACTCGGGAATAGGGACGCCTTCCACGAGCGGGTGGCCGGATCCGAAGACCGCCTCATCAGCGGAAACAAGGGTGGAAGTCACTGCCGTCGGCTGGGGCGTCGTGCTCACCGGTCATACTCCGTCCTCATACCCAGCGGCAGGTCCAGCCGCAGCCCCTGGTCGCCTATCGCTTCGTGGGCGTCGTGGAGCTGCTGTGCTGTGCATTCCGCGAACACCTCGGCCAGGGCTGTGGCCTGGGTCCCCCAGATTGCCGTCCAGCGGATCGGGTCCAGGGCGTCGCGCATCCGCTCGATGTGGGCTGCCAGCAGCAGCAGCCTCGGCAGCTGCGAGATGAATACGACGGCGTTGCGGCAGATCATGCACATCGCCGGGGCGACGTGGCAGGGCTTCCCGCCAGGGGTGAATGGCGAATCGTAGGGATCACGGCAGTGAGTCAGGCCCATGTCGTACTCCCCGGCGCGCATCGCGGCGGCGTGTTCCACAGTCATCCCCGCGGCCTCGGCGACCTCGGGTTCGGCCAATCGATGCTCTGCTTGAGTGTCGAGGAGCATCGGCTTGGTCGTGATCGTGTGGAAGACGCGTTCTTGTGCGCGGTTGATGGATCGTCCGGCGAGTGTTAGCGCCGTCGTTCCGTGGGCGTAATGGTGACGGAAGACCTCGATGTGATGGTCGTCCGCCGCCACATCGGTGAGGGTTCCGCCGAGGGCGGCCACACGGGCGGTTTTCACGGTCTTGCGGAGCCTTCGGGCGTAGTGCGGCTGAGAGATCGCCATAGCGGGTGTGCCGTCGTCGTTGCGATGCCAGCTGATCCACGCGCTGAACCCGTTGTGGTCCTCAGTCCATGTGGCGACTCTGGCCCGCATAGTGGTCCTGGGACGGCCCGCTTCGACCGCGAGGAACAGCACGTCCTCGGAGTCGAACGATTCGCGTGCCTGCCAGGTGACCTCCATCAACCGCCGTAGGAGCCCACCGACATCCCACCTGCCGACGGCAAGATACACCTCGCTTCCGGTGTCCCCATCCAGATCCGCGACATCGCCTGTGCTGGCCTTGCTATCAGGAAGGTCCGGGTGGAAATCAGCCCGGATGCGATTCGCGCGGAGTTTGGTCTGCCGCACTCGCACGCCCGCGTCAGAGAACTCCAGGTCCGCCATACGCAGGTCGAGGAGTTCCTCGGGGGTGCAGTCGGCCATGCCCAGCAGCAGGAGTACCCGGAAGGGCTGCAGGTCCTGCTCGGACGGGAACAGCAACCGGTTGATCGCTTTCAAGCAGGCATAGACTCCACGTTCCCTGCCAGGCGGGTTCGCTTCGATAACGTCCTTGATCGGCTGCGACCACGATGACGAATTCATGGGCAGGTGCTCGAGGAGATCTGTGGTCGTCAGAAGGCGATGCTTGGCGGCCCAGACCAGGTTGGCGAGGTCATGCCAGCCTTCGCGGCGGGGGTCAGCTCCGGATCTCAGCAGATGCTGCCCCCGAGTGAGGCGTTTCTCCAGTGCCCGGACGTCGGCCCTTGCGGCCTCCTGCAGTGCCAACCGTTCCTCGTTGGAGTATTCGTCAAGGACCGCGTTGGGGCGGCGCTTGTATGTCGGAGGCCCCGCCGCGCGACGACGAAGGGTCTCCGGAACATTCGGGTCGCGCTCCGCACGCATATCGATCAGCGCCAGCACAGCCGCGGCCTTGCGGTAGGGCTCCGCTGATCGCAGCCCGTGCCGCCTCCGCAGATCTGCCTCCCAGCAGAAGAGGGCTTCGATCAGATCGATTTTCATCCCGGCCAAACGCGCCTCTGCAGGCTCGCACCCGACGGTCGGCAAGTGTTCATCGAGGAACGTTCCCAGCTCCCGCACGGCCGTGAAATAGCAATCGGGCTTGCGCAGCGAGACCCGATGGGCGTACGCCACAGCCTCGTCCGCCAGCTCCGCGACCAGGACGGAACATCGGAACAGGGAGGGGGCGATACTCAACCGCACCGTTCGCCCTCGCCGTTCCCGGACTATAACCCGGTCCCCGATCCTATCGGAGTTGGCGGGTTTCACTTCTGGCACCACCATCGTACGTGGGCGCGAAGCACGTTCGCCTCTGCGGGCCATCACAGGACCGCGCGTTCCGCGGCAAGAGCCGCGTACTCCGCGTAGGTCTTGTCTGATTCATTCCACTCGGCAATAGCTTGGGCCACAAGAACGTTGGTGTTCCGGACGTAACGCAAATACTTCATCGTCGACCCAGGATTCAGATGTCCGAGTAGCCGCTGCAAGATCAACTGCGGATTGCGGCAGATGTGGTCGGCCAGGTAAGCATTGTGCCCACCGTTGAGTCTGCGGTCCGTCTCCTGTGCAATCACCAACTGGGTGAGCTGCTCCAACATGTAAACCGAGAACGTGTGCCGTAGATCGTGGATTCTGAACCTGCGCGGCATCACCATATCGACACCGTTTTCAGCTGCAATCCGAAGAGATCTGGCGTGCGCATCATCGAAGATCTGTTCCCACCGTTGCTTACTGAGCATCCGGCCACCACGGCCGACGAACAACGCCATCGGCTCCAGACCGCAAGGCCCTTCGGTCACCGCGATTCTCCGCAGCTCCGCGGTCATCTTCTCGATCGAGAACGTCCGGCGTCTCCCATGCAGCCGCCCGCTGACCTTCATCTGCCGCTCGTCGATATCGGTGACGACGAACAGCTCGGCTCTGCGCCTGGTCAACGCCGGTGCCGCCCTGCGAATCGTGGCGGCCCGCTCGGTGCGCCGGTAAAGGTCGAGCTCTTTCATCACGGAATGCTGGATCGTCACATCGCGGGGCAGGCTGTACTTCGCGATCATCTCCAGCCGTACGTCGACCGGCAGGCAGTCACGACGCGGGAGTCCGACCTCGATGTCCAGTAGCGAGGTGAATTCCCTCAAGCGCATCCCTGTCGTCACCGCGAGCTCCGCTGCCGCCGCGTTCCTGAGCGGAGCCGAACCTCGGAACGACAGGTCGACCCGGTCTGCTGGAAGCATTCCCCGCAAGCCGACCTGCTTGAGGAATCGCCACTGCCGGTGGGTCAGATGGCGAATGTCCAGATCCGATACCGCACCCCAGGCCAGGACGTCCCGGCCGTTGCGCAGCCGGCGATAAGGCTTGCGGTCCAGCCACTGGGCCTCGACCGCCCACTCATAGAAGTTGTTGATCAGCGCTCGTCGGCGCTTCCAGGTCGCCGGCGCGTTCGGCTTGTCCTGTAGCTCGGTCCGCTCAGCGCGGTAGGCGATCAGGTTTTCCTCAGTCGCCGACAGGACGTCAGTCGACGGTTCCAGCTGAGCCAGGAAGTCGACGAGGTCGAGCAGGTCGTAGGTGTAATCGGACAACGTCTTAGGTTGGTGAGTCTTGGCCATTTCGAACATGAACGAACACAGTGGCTCGACCGGCCGCATATCCCGTCCGAGGAAGAACGGAGTCCCATCCTGCGGCGAACCCTTCCGCCGCAGGACAGTGAGACCGTCAACGCCAAGACCAGGCACGGGCTCAAAATATCGACGGACCTTGTCCCTCGACACGAAGAAGTGATCCATCGTTCGCCCCTCAGTGAGAGCTATACGGCTCCCAGAACCTAGCGGGCACGAATCAAAGGCGACAGAGCGGTACGAACGCCACGGAACGGTGAGACAGGCTCAAATACTTGCCATAACAGGCGGTACCCAGCCTCGCACCCGGTGCCGCACGAGCAGCACGTGGCGGTGCTCCGGGTCGGTGACCCAGACCTCGGCTGCGAGCGGCTCCAACGCGGTCGAACGTGCGTGTAGCCACGCCTGAGCGTCGTCGTACTCGGTCTCGGCAAGGCGAGCATCGACGGCCGCAGCGTCGATCGTCGCCTGGTCAGGCATCGCGTTCGATGCGCTCGAAGATGTCGATATCCGTCGCCTTCTGCCAGTCCGGCAAATCGTTCCAGTCCGCGACGTACGACGGCTTCGGCTCGGGGAAGTGCTTGAAGATCTGGCCGATCCAGCACAACGCCACAAAGCGGCCTTTCTGGTCTGGGGTCAGTTTGGTGGTGGCGCCGTCGGTGGCCTTGATGAAGGCGACGACCTGGTCGTACACGGCGGTCGCGGCGTCGCGTTCCCAGTCGGGGGTCTGGTCCCACGGGGTGATGTAGCCAGGCTTCGGCTCACCGGGGTAGTGCTTGGTGACTCCGGCGATCCACGCCTCGCGGAACACGCGGCCACGGTCGTTGTGCATTCGGTCGTCCTCCATCACGCGGCGCGGTTGCCGACGAGTTTGGTGATCTCGGCATCGAGTCGCTGGATTTGTTGGTCGTTGAGCAAGGAAGCAAGGTGTGGCTGAAGGACCCGCAGCTTCTGTGCGATGACCCCCGAGCGGGTCTGGCGGGCGGTAGTCAGGACGGTGTCGGCGTAGGTGACGACCTGGTCCGGGTCGCGACGGTGCACGCCGATCATCGCCAGGTCGGTCAGGACGCCTGCTTTCCGGCGGGCGGTCAAGGTGCCCTGCAGGGCGTCGACCAGAGCCGCTTCAGCTAGGTCGTGGCGGCCCAGCGTGACGTAGCAGGTTCCGCGTTCTTCAGCCAAGCGGGAGCCATCAAACCGGAGCCAGCCGCCGTTGTGCACCTGGCCCCGTAGGCGCTGGACCTCAGCAGCGGTGTCGAGGGCATGTTGGCAGGAGTCAAAGTCGCCGAGGCCGGCGAAGGTCTCGGCCTGCACCACGGCGACCCAGTGTCGGGTCGACAGGCTGGGGTCGCCTCGACGTGCGATGGTGGCGGCCACGTCGAGCATCGGCGCGGCATCCGCGAATCGGCGCTCGTACACGGCGACGAAAGCATGCCTGGTCAACGCGCAGGCCCACAGGTCGGAAGCGACGGCCTCCTTGCTCGCTGTTGCCGCAAGCGTGTAGCAGTGAGCGGCGTCGGTGTATCGGTTGCCGTCGAAGAAGATTTCCCCCGCCAACTGGAAGAGGTCGGCGGTCAGCTCGCAGAGCCGTTGTCGGATGGTCGGTGTCTGCGGTCGTCGCAAGGAGTCGCTGAGTACACCGAGTTGGGCTCGGACCAGCGGCAGCACCTGGGCCTTGGTCGGCGACAGTGCGTACACGCGCCACAGGTGGGAGTTGAGCTGGGCGAACTCCGCTGCTCCCGCCGTGTCCACCGTGCCCGCGTGAGCTGTGGCGGCGAGCCGGTCGACGTCGCCGAGTACTGTCTCGCCAGCAGGCAGCGCGAGCAACGCGCCGGTCATGCTGAACAAGCGCAGCAGGTCACGACGGTTCATGTCGTCGGCCTCCGCAGGGTCGGCTGGTTCAGTGGCAATGGTAGAAGCTTGCCGGTTCGGCGTGAGCAACGCATCCAACTGGTCGAGGCTCACATCGAGGGTCTTAGCCAAACACGGTCGACGGTACGGCTGCGGGGTCAGGGTGCCGCGTTCCCAGCGTCCGACCGTGGAGAACTCCACGCCCACCGCCGCGCCGAAGCTCTCCTGGGTGTAGCCCATCTGCTCACGCCGCGCGGCGAAGGCATCTCGTCGGTCACTCATGAACACCACCTCACCCCGTCGGTCACCTGCCACGATAGCCAGCTACGGGTCAAGGCTGATCACCCGCTCGGCGAGCTGTACCCGTTCGGACTACCGCCTCTGAAAAGGCGTTTATGCAGGTCAGAGGTGATGACGCCTCATTGCCGCCTCATCGACGCCGCGTCGGCGCTCTGGCTATCGTTGATCACCAGGGGTTTGACTGATATCGCTGCGGTCCGGGCGAGCTTCCGCTTCGGCGCAGCCCGAGTATCCGGAAGCGTCTTTCACCGGGACGTGCCGTCGAGGGGTGTGTGGTGGTAGGACTGCCCTCCACTTCGATGGAATTCCGCTCGCGGGTGTGCTGGCGGGAGCGCTCGGTACCTCGGTCGAGTTCCGGGCTGGTCCGCCTGGCGGGCGAAGTCACGGCCGACTCGCCGGGACTCGGAGCGTAAAACCCACGAAGGAGGATCTGTGACGGTTCAGATGGAGTGGTCGCCGACCACGGTGGCCACGCCCGCCGCGGAGGTCGAGATGGGCTCGGAGTTCGACCTCGACATCACGCTGGTCGAGGTGGTGGACCCGGCGCATCTGATCAACATGACGGATGACGGCTGCGGGACGACGTGCGAGAAGTCGACCTGCATCAGCGCCGCCTGATTGTCACGAGCGACCGGACGCCCGCCAGGGGCTTCTTGGGCGGGCGTCCGGTTTCCATCCGTCGCTTTGGAGAGGTGTCCCGTGTCCACGGCCTTGCCCGACCGCGTCGGCTTTCGAGCCGCGGGTGGCCTGTTGGTCCGGGCTGTTGCAGAGGGCGAGCTGAAACTTCCGCCGTGGCCGACGCTGACCGCGACCGGGGCCGACGCCGTCACCGCGTGGGTGGACTGGCTGCGCGAAGTGTGGGAGGTCGAAGCCGTCCGTGACGCCATCGGCCTGGCCAGCCCTGTCCTTGCTGACCGCGTCCACAACCTGTGTGGCGCTCAGGTTGCCAGCGAGCGCGAATCCCGGCGCGTGGTGCTGTCCGTTCTGCGGTACCTGGCACGGTTGACCGGCCGTCCGACTCCCAACGGCTTGTTCGCCGGGGTCACCGCCGCGCGGTTCGACGCGGATCCCTCTCAGCGTTGGGGTGATGATCATCGCGCGGACGCTGCGGCCGACGCCGGGTGGCTGGCTGAGGTCATCCGACGGTTGGAAGGTCAGGCCGAGATCCTGGAGCGCTTGGTCCTCGTCGCGAACTCCACGTTGATGGTGCGCGGTGAGCGGCTTGTGGTTCCGTACCAGCCGACCGTCAACCATCGAGGCACCGGCGCAGTCGAAGTCGAACTTCGCTACACCGGCCCGGTGCGCGCGGCCGTGCGAGCTGCGCGGACACCGATTCCTTTCGATGACATGCGCGAGCAGGTACAGGCCGAGTTCCCGAGCACCGCCGGGAGCACGGTGACCGGCTTGCTGGCCACGTTGGTCGCTCGTCGCGTGCTCGTCACCAACCTCCATGCGCCGAGCACGGAGCCCGACGCACTTGGCCACTTGGTGCGCGAGCTGGCCACGGTCGGCGAGGCTGCCACCGAGCGGTGCATGACGCTGAACGACATCCACGACATGTTGCGGCGACATCGGAACAGCCCAGCGGAAGCGCGGCGCAGGCTACGGACCGACGCCGCCGCGTCCATGAGCCGCCTGGCTCCGTCACGGCGGAGCCCAGTCACGGTCGACCTGCGGCTGGACCTGGACGTCGTGCTCCCCAGCGCAGTCGCCCGCGAAGCGGAACGTGCCGCGCTGGTCCTGGCGCGCCTGACCTCCCGCGCCAGCAGTACGGCAGCCTGGGCGGACTTCCACCGACGCTTCTACCAGCGGTTCGGCACCGGCGCACAGGTGCCACTGCTCGAGGTCATTGCCGACAGCGGGATCGGCTGGCCTGACGGCTACCCCGGCACCAGCGGAGTGGTCACACGACCCCAGCAGACGCCTCGGGACGAACGGCTGCTGGCGTTGGCCCAGGCCGCCGCGTTGGACGGTCAGCAAGAGGTCGTCCTCGGCGAGAGGTTGATCGCCGAGCTGGAGCTGGCGCCTGTGCACTCGATGCGGCTGCCCTCGCACCTCGAGTTGTGCGCCCGTGTCGACTCCCCGAGCCTGCAAGCCCTGAAGCAGGGCAACTTCCAGCTCGTCGTTACCTCAGTCTCGCGATCGGCCGGCGTCGTCAGCGGCCGTTTCCTGCACCTGTTCGACGAACACGACCGCCGAATGCTGATCACGCCGCTCGCCCCGCCCGCGTCTGACGGGGTAATCCAGGCCCAGTTGTCATTCCCGCCTCTGGACCCCGCCACCGCACACGTCGCCCGCAGCGCCCAGGTCCTGCCAACCATCGTCAGCCTCGCCGAACACCGCGACACCGCCGCGTCAACGGCGGTCCTCACGGCGGCGGACTTGGCGGTCAGTTGCGACAGCGACCGCCTGTATCTGACCGCACCCGCCCTCGGCGCGAGGGTCGAAGCGTGGGGCTTGCACGCACTCAACCTACGCAAACACACTCCGCCGCTGGCCCGCCTCCTGGTCGAACTGACCCGCGCACACTGCGCGGAGGTCACCGACTTCGACTGGGGCACGGCGGCCACGTTGCCGTTTCTTCCTCGGCTGCGCTTCGGCCGCATCGTGCTGTCCCCGGCCCGGTGGCGGTTGGCCGCAGCCGACCTTCCCGACCGGACCTCCAGCTGGGCGACCTGGGACAGCGCCCTGGCCGAGTGGCGCACCCGCCGCCGCCTCCCGCAGGCGGTGTTCCTGGTCGACGGGGACTGGCGGTTGCCGCTCGATCTCGTCGAGGACGCACACCGGGTCCTGCTGCGCGAGCACCTCGGTACCCACCCCCACGCGGTGCTGGAGGAAGGACCCGCTGAGGACGCCGCCGGATGGCTCGATGGCCGTGCTCACGACGTCGTCGTGCCCATGGCCAGCTGTCAGCCGCAGGCCACGACGCGGCCACCGCGCCCGACGCCCCAGCGGATCGTCCGGCCAGGTGAGCACGGGCTGTCGCCGGGTGGTTCCCCCATGCTGTTCGCCAAGCTCTACGGCGACCCGCAACGTCACAACACCGTGCTCGCCAAGCACCTGCCCGCACTGCTGGCGGAGTGGGGCGATGCCCAACCGCGGTGGTGGTTTCTGCGATTCCGCGAGGGCAACGAGCACTACCTGCGCTTGCGGATCAGTCTCCTCAGCACTGAGCCAGTGGTGTTCGGCGAGGCGGCCGGCCGGGTCAGCGCCTGGGCCGACCGGCTCCGCCGCCTCGGCCTGCTGCGCGACATCGCTTTCGCGACCTCCTACCCGGAGACCGGCCGCTGGGGCTCAGGTGCGGCACTATCAGCCGTCGAGGCGTTCTTCACGGCTGACTCCCGCGCCGTGCTCGCCGAGCTCGCCTGGCCCGCGCGACCGCACGACCATGCTCTGGCCGCGGCGAACTTCGCCGCCATCGCCGTCGCCTTCATGGGAGGGACCGAGGCCGGGATGCGGTGGCTGGTCGACCATGTCCCGGCCAAACCTCCTACCGTCGTGCCCCGGCCGGTGTTCACCGAGGCACAATGCCTCGCCGACCCCTCCGAGAATTTCCGCGCCTTGCGCAGCACGCCGGGTGCGGCTTCGGTCGTCGCGACATGGGCCGAGCGCGCCCAGACCGTAGCTGCCTACCGAGCGCACCTGTCCGGGGCTGAGGCCGAGGGCGTCGACCCGGACGCCGCCTTGGGCTCGTTGCTGCACACGCACTTCCTGCGGGCCTACGGCATCGAGCCCGACGACAAGGCGGTGTGCCTTTACCTGGCCCGGACCGCGGCCCTGACCTTCGCCGCCCGCACCGGAGGACCGCGATGAACGCCGACCTCGCCTCGGATGCCGCGGTCGAGTACGCGACGGGGATCGCCGATCGCCTCGCCCGGCCGGACGCCCCCCACCTGCCCACGGACGAGCCGTGGTGGCACCAATCCCTCGCCCACGGCGCTCCTGGTGTGGCACTGCTGCACATCGAGCTGGCAGCCGCCGGGATACGGCCGTTCGACCGCGCCCATGACTGGCTGACCGCCGTCACCAGCAAGCCGATCACCGCCGGAGCGAGCACCGGCTTGTTCTACGGCGCGCCGGCAGTCGCGCGCGCCCTCGCGGGAGCCGCCACAGTCCGTCCCGGCACGTACCAGTCCGCCCTCACGCCCTTGACCCGGCAGATCGCCGCCGCCGCCCACAACCGCGTCGACAAGGCCCACGAGCGCATGGACGTCGTCGGGATGTTGCCGCAGATGGCCGAGTTCGACACGATTCGGGGCCTCGCTGGTCTCGGTGCCCATCTGCTGCACCACGACCCCGACGGCACCGCCCTGCCGGCCGTTCTGGGCGCCCTCGTGCGGCTCACCCAACCGGTGATGGTCGAAGGAGAGGCCCTGCCGGGGTGGTGGACCCTCACCGGTCCCACCGGCCACGAGGACGACGAGTTCCCCGGAGGCCACGGCAACTTCGGCGTAGCACACGGCATCGGCGGCCCGCTGGCACTGCTGGCCCAGGCCCTGCGCCGGGGCATCGCCGTGGACGGGCAGCGCCAGGCCGTCGCGACGATCTGCGCGTGGCTGGACTCCTGGCGCATAAGCACTCCGAGCGGGCACCGGTGGCCCTACATGGTCACCCGAGACGAGGCGCGTTCGACGCCGATGTACGTGCGGCACAGCGGGGCCAGCCGACGCCCGAGCTGGTGCTACGGAACAGCGGGCATCGCCCGCACCCTGCACCTCGCCGCCCTGGCCCTCGACGACGCCGATCGCCGCCAGATCGCCGAGGAAGCCGTGATCAGTGCGGTGACCGACCCGGAACAGGATGCGTTGATCAGCGACGCTTCGCTGTGCCACGGCTACGCCGGACTCGCCCGGATCACCGCTCATACCGCCATCGACACACCGGAGCCGGCCGCTTCCCGACTCCGCGCGCTGGCCACCGAGATGCTGCACCGCGCCTGCGCCCAGGCCGTTCCCGAAGGCCCCGGCTTCCTCGAAGGCGCTGCCGGGGTCGGCCTAGCTGCCCTCGCCGCTGAGATCGAGCCCGCGACAGGCTGGGGCACCGGCCTGCTCATCACCTGATCCGTCCGAACGCGATCCGTCCGACCGAGAGGAGATTCCGCGCTGATGCTGCCGGACAGCTGGCACCACTACCTGGTCGAGTTCGCCGACCCGACCACGGCCGAGCACACCGCCGCGACCCTGCTCGTACCCGCTCTCGACCAGGCCCAACAGGACGGCGAACTCGACACGTGGTGGCACCTGCGCAAGACACCCGCCTGGCGGCTGCGTTACCAACCGGTCAACCCCGAGACGAAAGCGGTCGACACGCTGCTGTCCGACCTGGAGGCCGATGGGCATCTCGCGCGCTGGACTCGCGGCATCTACGAACCCGAAACCCTTGCCTTCGGTGGACCCGCCGCGATGGACATCGCGCACTCGCTGTTTCACCACGACAGTCGCCACTGCCTCGCCCGTGCCACGAAACCCGCTGCCTTGGGTCAGAGAGAGACCACCGTCCTGCTGTTCAGCTCGATGCTGCGCGCCGCCGGGCTGGACTGGTTCGAGCAGGGCGACGTCTGGGACAAGGTGGCTGCGCTCCGGCCCACCGCCCAACCCCACTCCAACAACTCTCCGCACACCGAGCGGTTGAGCCAAGCCGTGCGCCGACTGATGACCACCAACACGCACAAGGTCGCCGACGTCGCCCCCGACGTGGTTCCCGAGACCTGGTGGACAGCGTTCGACACGGCCGGCCGCCAACTCGCCGAACTCGCTCGCGCCGGACACCTCGAGCGGGGCCTGCGCGCCGTCCTGGCGCACCACTTCATCTTCCACGCCAACCGCGCCGGTCTCTCCGGCACCGACCAGGCCACCCTCGCCGCGCTGGCCGTCGACACCGTTTTTTACAGCACGCCTACCCGGCAGGCACCAGCCGGGACCACCTCCAACACCGTTAGGGTTCCCGCAATGACAACCACCGTCAGTGACGCTTCCACCGGCTCCGCCGACGAGCTGCGTACCAAGCTCGCCGACCGCCTCGTCAAGGACGGCACCGTCCGCACCGACGCTGTGGAGGCCGCGTTCCGGCAGGTGCCCCGACACCTGTTCCTGCCCGACGTCCCCCTGGTCGAGGCGTACGCCGACGAGCCCGTCTACACCAAACACGAGGGCGACGGCACCCGAATCAGCGCCGCGTCCCAGCCCAAGATCGTCGCCATGATGCTCGAACAGCTCGGCATCCAGCCCGGCGAACGGCTGCTCGAACTCGGCGCGGCCACCGGCTACAACGCCGCCCTGATGGCCACCCTCACCGGCGCCGACGGGCATGTCACCACGATCGACATCGACGAGGACCTCGTCGCCGGAGCACGCGAGCACCTGGCCGCAGCCAGCATCGACAACGTCGAGGCGGTCGCCGCCGACGGCGCACTCGGCCACCCAGAAACTGCGCCTTTCGACCGCGTCATCGCTACCGTCGGTGCCCACGAGGTCCCGGCTGCCTGGCTCGACCAGCTCACACCCGGCGGACGTCTGGTAGCTCCGGTGCGCCTGCGTGGTTGTGCCTCTCGCAGCATCGTCTTCGAACGCGACCAGGACGGCTGGCGCAGCCTGGGCAGCGAGATGGCGATCTTCATGCCGCTGCGTGGCCTTGGCGACGACGCTCGCCGCGTTCTGGACCTCACCGGCACCGGGGAGGTGACGCTGCAAATCCATAAGGACAACAACCACGCCACCGACCCGGACACCCTGACCGGCGTCTTCGACAGCCCTGCCTGCGAAGTGTGGACCGGCGTGCACTTCGTCCCGATGGAATCCTTCGAATGGCTGGATCTCTGGCTGGCTTGCCACCTGCCCAACCCGCTGATGCGCATGGAGGTCGCTCCCGCTGCGAAGGAAAGCGGCCTTGTGCGGCCGATGTTCCCCTCGGTGGCGATGGCCACCACCGCCGCCGACGGCAGCCTCGCCTACCTCACCATCCGCGCCGCGGACCCCGATCCGGACGGCGGCCGACGCTACGAGGTCGGCGTCATCGGCCACGGCCCCAACGCGCAGGAACTCGCCGAGCAGGTCTCGGTCGAGATCTCGACTTGGGACCAGGGCTTCCGCGCCAGCACCGTCCGATTCGCCATTCCCGACACCGCGCCCCAGCCGGACACCAACCCCGGCTTCGTGGTCCTGGACCGCCCCACCAAGCCCATGACCGTCACCTGGGAGTGACGCCCGTGGACCCCGCCGGCCAGTTCGCCCGCCGCTTCCCCCTCGTTGCCCGAACCCGCCCGGCCTGCCTCCCGCTGGCCCGGCGGGTGGCCGAGCTGTGCGACCGAGCACGCCAAGTCGAGCACAGCGGCGAGCTCGCCGAAGCCGCCGCCGTGCACAACAACGCGGCGCTCATCGCCTCCGACTGCGGCCTGCCCGAACTGGCCCGGCGGTGGTGCCACCAGCAGGTGAACATCTACCTGCGCGCCCGCCCCTTGGGCGCGCAGGTAGCCCGCCTCGCTCTCGAACCGATCACCAACCTCGCCCGCCTCTACATCCGCGAGGGTCAGGGCGAGCGCGCCTTCGCGCTGATCGACACCCTGTTCACCGCGGTCTCCGCCCGAACTGACGCCATCGTCGACGGCATCGAGATCCCGGCCGACCTCACCGACTCCGCCGAGACGCACCAGCACATCCGCAGCTGGCTGTGGGCAGTCCTGCTGGCCACCGGTGGCCGCGCTCTGGCCGCAGCCGGCCGCTGGGCGGAGGCACGCGCCCGGCTCGACGCGTACAAGGGCGTCGGGCGACGGATGCTTGACGGTCGCCAGATCGCGGTCATCGCCCACGCCGTATCCGGGGACACCGACAGCGCCCTCACCCTCTTGGCCGACACAACACCAGGAGACCCTTGGGAGAACGCCGTGACCGCCTGCCTGACCATCCAGTGCCACGGCGCCTCGGGCGTCGCCGATCTGCCCACGCTCCTGAACCAGTACCACCGACTCGACACCTCCGCGCCCGGCTTGGCGGTCTTCCACACACGGCTCGGGTTGTCCTTCATCGACGCCATCGGCACCGTTGACGATCCACCCGTGCACCAGATCGCCGTTGATCTGATCGACTACGCCGCCGCGACACGAGACGGATACGTCGCTCGCGATGTACTCGCCCACAATGGTTGCCGCGAGCTGCTCACCGACTCCCAAGCGCGCGAGTTGTCCGATTCGGTCGAAGCGTGCGCGCTCGGCAGCGGCACGCTCCCGGCCACACTGCTGGCAGACCTCACGACAGCACTAGCCTGCGCCGAAGAGGCCATGGCACGCAGCGTGAAGACGATGTCCTGCAACGTCAACGCTCCAGCGAACCCGTAGCGCGGGTCCTAGTGAAGCCGTTGCACCACAACGGGTTTGCTTCCTCGGCCCGAGAAACAGCCCGTGTCGATCACTAACGATGCCCGCCAACCCGACGATCGTTGATACGAAGGAACGATGCACACCACCACTACTTCGCCGGAAGCGCTACGTGCGGCAATGGTCGAGAGGATCCAGAAGGCCGGGCACGCAAAGCACAGCGACGTCGAGCGGGTTTTGCGCGACACACCGCGGCACGAGTTCGTGCCGGACGCCGACCTGGCGGTCGCTTACGACCCGTGGCAGGCGGTGGTCACCCACCGGTTCGAGGACGGCCGGTCGTTGTCCTGCGCGTCGGCACCTTGGCTAGTAGCCGCGATGCTCGACCAACTCGACGTCCAGCCGGGCAACCGCATCCTGGAGATCGGAGCGGGGACCGGTTACAACGCCAGCCTGCTCGCCCAGTTGACCGGCCGCGCGGACCTGGTGACCACCATCGACGTCGACCCGGACGTGACCGCGAAAGCCTCACAAGCGCTGGCCGCCGCCGGCTAGGGCGACGTGCACGTGATCACTGGCGACGGCGGGCTCGGCTACCCCGACCACGCCCCGTACGACCGCATGATCGCCACGGTCTCACCGTGGGACATCCCCGCCCAGTGGTGGAAGCAGCTCGCACCTGGAGGACGGCTGGTCGCCCCGTTGCGGTTCCCTGTCAAGTCAGCTTGTTGAGCTTCTCACGGCCAGGCTGGCGGTGAGTCGATGGCTCTGGTGTTGTTGGAATCTGACACCGCATTGGCTTTCGCGCTGGTAGGCCAGGACTACGGGAGCTATGCCGACCGAACGTCTCGTGACAGCGGTTGTCGTCATGTCCGGTCTGGCCGCTGCGCACGTGATGCACGGACGCGTCGACGGCGACGCATGGTGAGCAGAGTTAGTCCTGCCAGGAGGCTGAGTGCGATCGTGGCGGCCAGCGGCGTGGTGATCGTGGACTGGTTGGTGGCTGGTGGCGCTGTCGGCGGTACTGAGTGGGGGGTGGTGGCTGGTGTGGTGGCAGTGTTTTCGGGGGTCGTGGTGACGCCGGGGGTGATGGTGAAGCTGTGTGATCCGCTGGCCTGGTGGCCGTCGAGGTCGATGACCTGCCAGGTGACGCGGTAGGTGCCCGGCTGGGTGAGTGTGTGCAGTGGCTGGGAGATCATGTCGTGCTTGACGATGGCGTTGTCGCGGGCGACGTCGTGGCCGTTGGGGCCGGTGACCCGGATGCTGAACGTGTTGATCAGTCGGTCGAAGGTCAGGTACACCCAGTCGACCGGTTCGGTGAGGACGGCATTCGCTGGTGGGGTGGCTTCTTCCAGCAAGGGCACCGCTGATGAGGGGGTCGCTGTCGCGGGGTGATCGGTGCCGAGCAGGCTTGCACAGAGCAGGGCGGCCAGGATGCCGAGGGTGGCGCGGCGGATGTTCCCTGCGGTCATGCGGGTTCGCGGCCGAGCATCTGAGCGCGGTGGTAGTACTCGTAGAGGCCGTCGAAGATGGGTTTGGTGATGGTGAGGGTGTGCTGGTCGTCGCCGATCATGGATAGGCCGCGGAGGATGGCGTCGAGGCCGGGGGCTTCGGGGGCGTCGTAGCGTTCGTCGTCGAGGTCGGCTTCGTGGATGATTTCGGCGATGCGCCAGAGCACGGGGTCGGTGAGGTCGTGGCGGCGCAGGATGGTTTCGAAGCTGCAGTCGTCGCCGTGGTGGCCGAGGTCGACGCCGCGCATGTCGAACGGGGTGGCGTCTGCTGGGACGTCGGCGGGGTCGGTGACGAACACGAAGGCGGCGTCCGGGTCGATGCATCGGCGGATGAGCCAGGCGCAGGCGGCGCGGTCGATGTGGATGTGTTCGCGGGTGGCCCACTTCATGCGGTCTCCTCGGTGTGGAGGTCGGGGTGCAGGGCGTCCACAGCGGCCTGCGCAGTGTCGCGTTCGGGTGGGGGGAAGTAGTCGCGGCGGTGGATACGCCGCAGCTCGGCGCGCAGGGTGCGCAGGGCGCGGCGGCGCTCGGCCTCGCGCAGCGAGCGAGCCTGTTCGGCTTCGGTGAGCACAGCGCGGTACTCGGCGGCGCGGGCGGCGGCCATGGTCTGGGCCAGGCCGCGTTCCTGTCCCAGACTGGTTGGTTGGGCCAGCCACACGTCGGCGGTGCCGCCGGCGGCGAGGATCTCCTCGGCGATCCAGTCGAGGTGTTCGCGGGTGCGGGCGTCGGCGGGCAGCGCGACCAGCCCGTCGCCGAGTTGGGCGACACCGAGGCGTTTGAGTTTGCGCCAGACCGTGATCCGCGGGGTAGACGGCTCGCGGGGCATGCGGTAGGACAGCAACACCCACTGCCCTGCCCGCTGCCCGGCCCGCTTCTGCGCTGCCGATCCCGTCGATAGTCGCTCGTGCGCTGGATCGGTGGAGTTGCTCACTGATGTGTTCGGTCTCCGACGACGACGCGGCCGATCCAGTACAGGCCCGCGAGTCCGATCAGCACGAACACGATGTCGTCGAGCGGATCGGCGATGGGTTCCAGTGCCCGATCCAGCACGTTGATGTCGGTGACGAACGCCGCCCAGGCGAACGCGCCGATCAGCAGTAGCACGAAAGCGATCCAGTCCAAAACGGTGCGTGGCCGCATCCTGTGTTCCTTCCCGTTGGTGTGCCTGTTGTCATGGTGAGGGTTCACCCGGCGGGCTTGATCTTGGTGGGCGTCGGTCGCGCGCCGCAGCGGGCGACCAGGTCGCGAAGGTTCATCGTGTCGTTGTGGCCCTGCCAGGGCACGGCCGTCCCGTGCTGCGGACGATACGAGCCCGTCGGGTAGCGGGGGACGGCCGCTGCCATCGTGTCAGCTTGGGGGTTGCAGGTTGGTGGCGTCCAGCGCGGGGCGGAGGGCTTTGGCGAGGGTGACGCCGTCGTCGACGGCCCAGAAGTGCATGTAGAACAGGCGGGGTTGTTCGGTGAGGCTGTGGTTGTGCACTTCGACCAGGTTGATCCCGCCTTTACGCAGCGCCTGGATCACCTTCTGGACCTCGGGTGCGGTCATCACGAAGTCACCGTTGATCGCGGCCCGTCCGCCGCCGAGTGGCTGGAAGTTGATCGCGGTGGTCACCCCGAACGTGGGCGGGAGGACATGCCCGTCGTCGGTGATGGTCTCCTTGCGGGCGATGCTGAACTTGTAGATGCCGCCGTCGGCGGTGCCCTTGCGGCCCAGGGCCTGGTCGAGCCGGCGGTGTCCAGGTCGATCGGCGGCTGCGGACCGGGTGGCGCAGGGGCTGGGATGGCGGTGGCGTCCAGTGCGGCTTTCACGCCTTTGGTGAGTGCGGCGGGGTCGTTGCTCATGGCGTGGATGTGGGTCCACCAGACCGGCGGTGTTTGCTGCAGCAGGTGTTTGTGCAGCGCGGTCTGCGCGATGCCGTGGGATTGGAGTGCGTCGGTGACCTTGGGCAGTTCGGCCTCGGTGACCACCAGGTCGCCCATGAGCATGACGCCGTCGCGGTACTTCGCGAAGGCGGCGTAGCCGCCCAGCGACAGCCCGGGTTTGATCTCGACGCCGCCGGAGGTGACCTGCAGGTCGGTGCGGGGCAGGCCGATGCGGTAGACGGTGTTGTTGTCGCCGAACTTCCCGGTGCGGCCCAGGGTGTCGGTGACCGGCTTCCAGTCCGCCTCGGTGGTGGGGATCGGCTGGTGGCGCCGATGCTCGGCGTCGGCAGCGGTGTCGCTGGCGGGGGTGGTGTCGGTGCCACAGCCGGCGAGCGGGACCAGCAGCAGCGCGGCCAGCGGCAACACCACGCGGGCCGCGCGGGCGGGGGTGAACGGCATGTCCTTGCCCTCCTCGAACTCGATCGTGGTCGGTGTAGATCGTGGTCGGTGGTACGCGGTCAGCCCTCGTCACCGTCGGCGTCGTGGTCCTGGCCGGGAGCCTCGGTGCCCACGACGTGGAAGGTGCTGTCGAGGTGGACCTCGACGGTGGAGCCGTCGGGCTTGGTGACGGTGACGCCGTAGGCGGCGGCACCCTCGTCGGTCTCGGTCTCGACAGCGCCGGCCTTCCCGCCGGGCACCGTCTGCACGGCCGCGGCTCGTGCCTGGTCGGCCGCGGGGCCGCTGACCTCGTCGCCGTCGCCGGACATCGCGGAGGCCAGGCCCACGCCCCCACCAGTGAGGACGAGCACTCCGGCGGCGATCCCGATCCCGATCTTCGTCTTGCGGTTCATGCCTTCTCCATTCTCCACGCTCCTGTAACCGTGGTTGCATGAGGTGGTTGCATGGGTATGGGTAGTCGGTGGAGATGAAGCCGTGATGAAGACACGACGGCGGTCACCCGGATGTGGTGGCACCGTGCCCGTGAAGGGGCGCCTGTGCAGGGTGCTCGGGGGTGGCGCCTGAAGAGAGGTGATGGATGGTGCGGGTACTGGTGGTGGAGGACGAGCCGAAGATGGCGGGCCTGCTGCGCCGTGGCCTGGTCGAGGAGGGCTACGCCGTGGATGTCGCCGCGGACGGGGCCGACGGGTTCGGGGCGGCGGTCAGCCGCGACTACGACGCGGTGGTGCTGGACGTGATGCTGCCCCGGCTGTCGGGGTTTGAGGTGTGCCGGCGACTGCGCCGCCAGCAGGTGTGGGTGCCGGTGCTGATGCTCACTGCCCGTGACGCGGTGACCGATCGGATCAGCGGCCTGGACGGCGGCGCGGACGACTATCTGACCAAGCCGTTTCACCTGGCGGAGCTGTTTGCTCGGTTGCGGGCGTTGACCCGCCGCGGCCCGGTCGCCCGCCCCACCGTGCTGGCGGCGAGGGATCTGCGGATCGACCCGGCCAGCCGGCGGTGCTGGCGCGGCGAGACCGAGATCGCGGTGACGGCCAAGGAGTACGCGCTGCTGGAGATGTTTCTGCGCCAGCCCGGCGTGGTGCTCACCCGCGAGCTGCTGCTGGAGCACTGCTGGGACTTCGCCTACGAGTCGCGCTCCAACGTCGTCGAGGTGCACATCCGCGCGCTGCGGGACAAGATCGACCGGCCGTTCGCGGTGGTCTCGCTGGAGACCGTGCGCGGCGCCGGGTACCGGCTCCGCCCGGATGGCGGGCGACCACGGGTCGAGGTGGGGGCGCGATGATCCGGCGGTGGCCGATCCGGATCCGGCTCACCGCCGCGTTCACGGTGATGATGGCGCTGGTGCTGTGTGGGGTCGGGATCGTGACCGTGACGCACACCCGCGAATCGCTCGACGCCTCGATCAGCGAATCGTTGGAGCACCGGCTGCGCGACCTCCAACCGATCGCCACCACCGCCGCACCAGTGCTGTCCAGCGGCGGCCGGGACACCGGCGAGCAGGTCCTCGACGACGCAGGCCAGATCATCGCCAGCTCCCCGGACGTGGCCGACCAGCCCCTGCTGACTCCAGCGGAGCTGGCGACCGCGCGGCGCGGCGAGCTCGTGGTCGATCACGCCACCGCCGGACAGCTGGACGGGCCGGTGCGTATCGCCGCCGCCCCCACCGGTGCGGACGGCCGGATCGCCGTGGCCGCGGTGACCCTCGCCGACCGCGACGCCGCGGTGGCCGACCTACGCCAAGAACTGGCGGTCGGCCTGCCGCTGGCGCTGCTCGCCGCCGCGGTCGGGGCCTACCTGCTGGCCGCCGCCGCACTGCGCCCGGTGGAACGGATGCGCGCCCGCGCCGCCACCATCACCGCCGCACACCCCACGCAGCGTCTACCCGTGCCGTCGGCTCGCGACGAAATCTCCCGGCTGGGCACCACGTTCAACGATCTGCTCGACCGCCTGCACGCCGCTGTCGAGCGGGAACGGCAGTTCGTCGCCGACGCCAGCCACGAGCTCCGCACCCCGCTCAGCCTGCTGACCACCGAACTCGAACTCGCGGCGCGCCGACCCCGCACCACACGGGAACTGACCGCCGCGCTGGGCTCGGCATTGGAGGAAACCGAACGACTGTCCCGCCTGGCCCAGGACCTCCTCCTGCTCGCCCGCACCGACCAGGCCGGTCCGCCGGCCCGGCCCGGCGAGCCCACCCTGGTGCGGCCCGTGCTGGAGTCAGTGATCGCCCGCTACCGCAGCACCCTCGACGAGCACCAAGTGCTCCTGGACTGCGCACCGGAGCTCACGGTGCGCGCCGATCCCGGCGATCTCGACCGGGCGGTGAGCAACCTGATCGACAACGCCGTCCGGCACGGGCAGCCACCCGTCATCATCACGGCCAGCCCGCCCGACACCGAGCTTGGGGTGAGCATCCGGGTGCGTGACCACGGCTCCGGCATCGCCCCCGAGTTCCTGCCGCACGCGTTCGACCGCTTCACCCGCGCCGACGACGCCCGCACCGGCGGCGGCACCGGACTGGGCCTGGCCCTGGTCGCCGCGCTGGCCCGCCGCAACGGCGGTGCCGCGACTGCCGCCAACCATCCCGACGGCGGCACCACCGTCATCCTCACCCTCCCCGCCGCCAACCGTCCCGACGCCACCGTTCCGGACGCCCCGGCCGCCGCAACCGGATGAGCACCGTGCCCGGTTTTCTGCTGGACCGGGTCACGGTGACCCGCGGCCCAACCCGACTGCTCGACGGAGTCTGCGCCCGTCTCCCGGCCGGAGCGTGCACGGCGGTGGTCGGTCCCAGCGGCGCCGGCAAGTCCACCCTGCTGCGCCTGCTCAACCGGCTGGAGGACCCCAGCACCGGCCAGATCCTGCTCAACGGCACCCCGCTCACCGAGCTCGATGTGCTGGCACTGCGGCGCCGGGTCGGCCTGGTCGCGCAACAGCCCGGTGCTGCTCACCACCACCACCAACGCTCCGCGCTGCTGCCCGCGATCGACTCCACCAAGGTCGTCGGCCTGATCAGCCTGCCCGGCGCTATGACCGGACTCATCCTCGCCGGCGTCGACCCGCTCACCGCCATCCGCTACCAGATCTGGTCATGTACATGCTGCTCGCCGCCACCGCCCTCGCCGCACTCACCACCGCCCGACTCGCCGAACACGCCCTGTTCGACCACGCCCACCGCCTCATCTCACTCCCCGAACCCCACTAACCGAGCACACCCACCGCCGCACTTACGTGGAATGCGAGCAGGTCACGGCCGTAGGTGTGCGGCGGTGAGTGACACTCCCCACAGCCAATTGCAACCGTGGTTACATAGCACGGTGGAGAAGAACGAGGAACGACACCCACCATCGTCGGAGCCTGCGAGCCTGGACGTGATCCCACTGCGTACCGCGACCTGGGCGTGGTTTCTGATCTCGCTGCAGACCTTCGGCGGCCCCGCCGGCCAGATCGCCGTCATGCAACGCACCCTGGTCGAGGAGAAACGCTGGATCGGCCACCAACGCTTCCTGCACGCACTGAACTACTGCATGCTGCTACCCGGCCCGGAGGCCCAACAACTGGCGATCTATGTGGGATGGCTGCTCAACGGCCGCCGCGGCGGGATCATCGCCGGCACCCTATTCGTCCTGCCCGGCATGCTCGCCCTGCTCGCCCTATCGGCCATCTACGTCGCGTTCGGCGACACCACTCTGGTGACCGCGATCTTCGCCGGGCTCGCCCCCGCCGTGGTCGCGATCGTCGCTCAAGCCGTCGCCCGTGTCGGCAAACGCGCCCTGCACCACCCGGCGCTCGTGGCGATCGCCGCCGCCGGGTTCATCGCGCTGGCGGTGTTCGCGGTCCCATTCCCGATCGTCATCGCCGCCGCAGCGGCCATCGGCTGGGCACTTGGCCGGTTCGCGCCCAGCACGATCAAACCCCCGCCCACCAACGGCGCCGCCGACGGACCAGCACCGTTGATCGCCGATGACACCTTGCACCACGAACCGCCCTCGGCGCGGCGCGGCCTGACCGTGCTCGGTGTCGGTCTGCTGCTCTGGGCCGCCCCGATCGCCGCCGTGGCGGTGTTCACCGGCGTGGGCAGCACGCTCACCACGCAGGGGCTGTTCTTCTCCGGCACCGCCGTGGTCACCTTCGGCGGCGCCTACGCCGTGCTCGCTTTCGTCGCCCAGCGCGCGGTCGAGGTCTACGGCTGGCTCTCCGCCCAAGACATGGTGCGCGGACTCGCGCTCGCCGAGTCCACCCCCGGCCCGCTGATCATGGTCGTGCAGTTCGTGGCCTTCCTCGGCGCCTACCACCACCCCGGTGGCCTCGACCCATGGGTGGCCGGGGTGCTCGGGGCGCTGCTGACCACCTGGGTCACCTTCGTGCCCTGCTTCCTGTTCATCCTGCTCGGCGCCCCCTACGTCGAACGCCTCCGCCACAACCGCGCCATCTCCACCGCGCTGACCGGCATCACCGCCGCTGTCGTCGGAGTGATCGCCAACCTCGCCCTCTACTTCGCCCTCCACACCCTCTTCACCACCAGCGAGGCCCACCGATTCGGCCCGCTACAGCTGAACCTGCCCGAACTTGCCAGCTTCCGTTCCGTGCCCGCCGCGATCACCGCGATCGCCTTCGTCCTGGTGTTCGCGCTCCGCTGGCCGATGCTGCGCACCCTGGCCGTCTGCGCCGGCCTCGGCGCCACCGCCGCACTGCTCGGGCTTCCCCTCACCTGAATCGAGCCCACATGCCCATCGATCGTCGAAGCGCCCGCAGCGTACGGGTCTACGACGGCCGGACCAGCTGTTGTCACGTCGCAAGCCGCGCCGGCCGTGGCTTGCGTTTCAGTGCGTCACCTATCCCGTCGTGGTTGGGCGTCGGGGCCGGAGCGGTACAACGGCCGGCTCGTCCTGCGTGTTGGCCTCACGAAGCTGCTGGTTTTCCAGTGTGAGCACGTTGATGGCGCGAACCAGCGAGGACACGTCCTCGCGGAACTGCTCAAGCTCGGTGTTCTTGTTGGCGATCGTGTTCTTGAGCCGGACGATGGTCTGGCGCAGCCGGTCTTCAACCTCGGAGGGGCCGCCGTTCTCGCGGACCCGCGTGTAGAACTCGGCCCTGAGATCGGTGTGACGTTGGGTGAGCGCGTTGCGGGGAACACCGGCCTCCTGGGCGAGAGCGACGATCGTCAGGGCACCATTGGAGTTCTCCGCTTTACCGCCAAGGATGCGGTCCATTGCGGCGCGGATCCGGTCGCGTTCGTCGGGTGAGGGGCTCATTCGGCGGGGTTCTCCGCCATCATGCGGGTCCGGTCGTGCGTGGCCGCGTAGTCGCGGAGCCTTCTGGCGTTGGCCCGCAGGCGTTCGGCGACGGGATGCGGTGCGAGGGCGGCGCGCTTGTCCAGGGCGTCGGCTCGGCGGCGGAGCTGGATGGCGTGTTGGTCGGTGCGGACGATGTTGCCGCAACCGGGGACGCAGCGGTCCAGGCTGGGGGTGTCCTTGACACCATCCTTGACACCGTCGCGGTGACCCTTGCGATGGCACAGTGCCTGTTCGCGTTTGTAGTGGCAGAGCAGGAGGGCGTGCGGGTTGTCGTAGATGATGGCGTCCTCGTTGGTCAGCAGGCGCCGGGCGGTGCGGGCGGTGATTACGGTGCCGACGAAGCGCGGTGCCGTCGCGGCGGCCGTGATGGCGCGTCGGGCGGCGGGACCGGAGACCCCACCACCGCTGTCCAGATCGTCGTGCAGATCGGCGACGGTGTCGGCGACCGCGCGGACGGTCTCCATGTCCAGCAGTTCGTGGATGCCGCCGCGTCCGCGCGAGGCGTAGGCGCCGGAGACGGCGGTGCGCAGGTGGCCGTACTGGATGGCCAGGGCGACCAGGCCGTTCGGGCGGCGAGCGACGTGCCAGGCCAGCGACCGGCGGAACCGGGCGGTGCCGATCTTGCCGTGCGGGTCGGCGGGAATCGCCTCGCCCGGCAGGTGATGGGTGAGGGCCTCGGTGTTCGCCCAGGCCACGAAGTCCTCGATCCGGTGCCGGATGGCCGCAGGTTTCAGCGACCCGGTGCCGGGCCGGTGGTAGCGCAGATCATGGGCACGGCCGTCGAACAGCAGGCTTCCGTCGGGGACCATGCGTTCCAGGACACGGATCGCGTTGACCACGGGCGTGATCGCGACCCAGGGCACATCGCGTTCCACGCCGCTGGACTGGTGGTTGCCGTCCGCGTCCCTGGACCCGGCGTTCGACGAGCGCAACTACGGCTGTCGCAGCTTCCGCGACTTCCTGGCCCGCGTGGCGCACCGAGTCACCGTGGTGGGCGCCTCGGGGGGCGACATCACCTTGGCGCTCACAAGCCCCTGACCTGGTAGACCAGCCCGACCAGCTCTGAACCCGCGCCGACTAAGACGCCGATCCGTCAGGGCGCGAGGTCGTCGAGGCCGAATTGCTGTGCTGTGGAACAGGAGAACACCGATCTGGCGGCGTTTCGCACCCTGGCGCTGTCGCGGCTGGCCGCCCAGCACCAGGAGATCGCCCGGCTTCGGGCCGCCGCGACCGGCCCCGAGCAATCTCCGTGAGCTGTTCGCCGCTCGTCGGGCGCAGCACGAGTCGTGACCGTCTCCATAGTGTCCGACTGCCTACCGGCCACCCACGCTTAGACCCACGTGGGAGGGGGTACCAGCGAGCGGCGTGCGCCTTGAGCAGACAGGGCGCACGTTGCCTGCGGAGGAGATGCCGATGAGTGTCGAGGACGCCCCCGAACCGCTGACCCTGGACCTGCCCGGCTCCGTCGAGGTGCCGCTGCTGGTGCAGGTTCGGCAATGGGCCGGCTCAGCGTTGAACGACCTCGCGGAAGATCATCTGAATGCGGTGTTGCTGGTGTGCACCGAACTGCTCACCAACGCCTACGACCATGCCGACGGTTCCAGCCAGCTACGGCTACGGCGCAACCGCGTGCCGTGCTGGGTGCTCATCGAAGTCGACGACGGCGTGGTCGAACACCAACCCGTTGTGGGCCGGTCACGGCTCGGGGACCTGCGGGGCCGTGGCCTGATCCTGGTGGACAAGCTCTCCGAGGACTGGGGTGTCCGCACGCACGAGGCTGGCAAGACCGTCTGGGCGAGGGTCTCGTGCGAGGACGTCAGCCGCGGGATCTCCCGCTGTCCCGAACCCTCCGAGTGACACGGGCGAATCCAGGGGGAACGTCGAAGCAAGGCCCATCGTCTCCAGCTTCCGCCGAACTGCATCGGAAGCAATGAGCCGCAGCGCTCGGCCGTCGGCAACACAGCGGCGCACCAGCTGCAAGAACGGCCCGACGGCTTCCATCGTGAAGTAGTTCACCGCGGACAGGTCGACGACGGCCACGCCATCCGGCGGCATATTCAAAACCGATGTGACCAGGGTTTGGGCGCTCTGGGCGTCGGCCAGTGCCCCGTCGGCACGGACAGTGAAGGATTCTGCACTCATCTCGGGCTCTGGGGAGTCCATCGAGACGGCTGCCTCCGGCGGATCGATCGTGTCCAACGTGCCCGTTCCCTTCACCAGGCTCTCCCTGACCCTTCGGGTGCGAACGCACAGGTCACGAGACCACGTAGCCGCGTCGATCGTACTGCTGTGCGCAACTCGGCAGCCCTCCCACCTGCGGATCACCCCGTGAGTGATCAAACCGCAGGACATGCCGGAGACCATTCTTCAGCTCCTGAACCAGCCACGACCGGCCAGCACTCAACGCGATTTGCGACACAGGCAACGGCCTCGAAACGAGACAAGAGAAGGCTGTGTCGCCTGAACAGGACACGAACTCAATCCGACACAGCCAATGCGGCGAGAAACTGCCTGTCTCTTCGGGCGGGCCCGAGATCGTCGGGATCAGCGGGCTGCTTCCGCCGACGATACGCATCATGAACTCGTGGTAATGGGGAGGCTGGAGCACCTGCTCGCACATCTGAATGCGTAGGTCGGCAGTTCAGAGGGATGCGGCGCGAACCACGCCCCACGTGGGTGGAGATGGTCACCTCACGGCTCGGACGTGCGGCGCGGTCGGCGTTCATGTAGAGCCCGTTTTGGTCAGATGCGGCGCAGCGCCTCAAGGACGCGGTCCAGAAGCGCAAGATGCTCGTCGTCGGAGCGCTGTCCTTGCGCCGCGGCCCGAAGCGCCGCGGCGCGCTCCTGGTTGACGTCCAGTGGCTGAGCCAGAAGCCCCGCTGCGGGGAGGTCTCCCAGACTGGGTAGGTATTGCGTCAGCTCGCTGTGGTCGACGTTAAGTGTGGGAGTGTCGGCGGCTTGGGCCGGTACGGACGGCGGCACTTCGGACGAGCGGCGCTGAGTCGGCAGGATCACCACGGCGTACTCCCTTTCACGGCAGCACTTCCGTTCCGAGAGGAGCGGCCCGGTGACCGAAGTCGTCGGGTTCGTTGTCGTCGGGCCAGAAGCGGCTACCGCGCAGCACCCGTAGGAGCGGCAACACCTCGTCCCGTAGCCCTGGCGTCATCGCGATCGCGCAGCGCGACCTGGTCGAGTGCGGACTGCCGTCGGCGTCGAGCACGAGGGCACCGGCCTCGCGGGCGATAACGGCGCCGGACGCGGTGTCCCAGGTGTGGTTGCCGAGCAGTACGCAGGCGTCGAGGGTGCCGTCGGCGACCCAGACCAGGTCCAGCGCGGAGGAGCCGTACCGGCGCAGCCCTTGTGCTCGGGCGGTGAGTTCGCGGTCTACAGCGGCGCACAACACGTCGCGCAAACCTTCGTCGGCACCGCTGCCGTAGTCGCTGAACCCGACCAGGGCCTTGTTGAGGCCGTCGGTGGTGGAGGCGCTGATCGGGTCGCCGTCGCGGTAGGCGCCGTGGCCGTGGGCCGCCCAGTAGCGGTGGCCGAGGAAAGGCAGCGCGGTGACGCCGAGGACCGGCTGGTCGCGGTGGACCAAGCCGAGCGCGATAGCGCACAGCGGGTTGCCGTGCTGGTGGTTGATCGTGCCGTCAATAGGGTCGAGCACCCAGTACGTGTCCGAGTTGCCGACCGCTCCGGTCTCTTCCCCCACGAACCCGGTCTCGGCATGGCCGCAGGCGCTCAGTCGTTGCCGCACAAGGTGTTCGACGGTCTCGTCCACTTCGGAGACCGGATTGCGGTCTCCCTTGTACCGGATGTTGCGTGGAGGGTGGCTGAGCACGTGCTCGACCGCGAGGTCGATCGCGGCGTGGGCCGCCGGCAGGGCGGCGGTGAGGTCAAGTGCCGACGACATGGTTCCTTCGGGGTTGCTTCTTGGCGGGCATGGCGCCGCATGAACGAGCGGTGGACCTCCGGTTAGGACCGGGCAGGCCACCACGGCTGCTCGCGGGTCGGTCCGCCGTTGCGCAACCGATCCGCGAGGGTCGTCGGCCGCAGGTCCAGGTGGTCGAGTTCGGTATCGGTGGCCCAGCGCGCCTCGCCGTGGTCAACCCGGACCGCACTGGGGTCGATGAGAGTCACGTCGAACAGCAGGGCCAGCTCGAAGACGGTGGGTTGCGTGCCTGGGTGCTGGTTGCGCAGTTCCACGGCGGCGCAGAAGTCCAGGTGGGCCGCGTGGGCGTCGACCTGTTCCCGAAGGATGCGCCGCAGGGCGTCCTCGACAGCTTCACCGGCTCGTACGAAGCCGCCCGGCAGCCGGTACGTGATCGCGTCCGAGTCGCGGACGACTAGAAGTCGCTCGTCGTGTCCGACAAGGCCGTACACCGCGACGAGCGGGCCGAGGGCGGGCGAGGTGGTAGTCATGGTGCTTCTCACGATCGACGGACGGGGCAATATCGAAGGGGCACGTCAGGGTCGGGCCTGCCCGTGCTCGGCGGCCAGTGCCTGGAGTGCTCATCGCGGCACCGAGGGCTCGTAGGCGGCGGTGTTGAGCCGGGTCTCGTGAACCAGGACCCGCTCGACCCTCGCGCCGTCGGCGCGAGGAAGCCCGGCCAAAACGCTCTCGGCGACCCGACCCAGCAAAACCGCGACGGCCTCCACGGTGGGCCACGCCAGCCCGTGGCCGAACTGCTCGGCAACGTCCGCCGGGCGCTCGACCCCGAAGCAGAACACCCGGCTGCCCTCCGCGATCAGCGGCTCGATCAGTCGGTCGCGCGCGCCGAGCATCGTCGCGTGGTCGAGGTGTTCGTCGATCCACCGCCGAAGCCCGACCTTGAGCGCGCCGAACTCCACCACGGTCACCTCGGGACTCAGTTCCGGGGCGCTCACCGTCACTGCGACCGACCAGGAGTGGCCGTGCAGGCTCACGCACTTGCCGCCCAGGTGCGGCAGTCTGTGTCCGGACTCGAACGAATGCTCGACGGTGATCTTGTGCGGCATCAGCGGACCAGCGTGCTCGGCCGGTCGATCGACAGGGGCGAGTGCGGCAGCATCACCTCGTGCATCTGCACTGAACCAAGCTCACTTCCGCGAAGTCAGGCGACCGGGATCGAGTACGGCCTGCGGTGACCGGTCGGGGGTCGGCCACCGCAGGCCCGAGGCCAGTCAACGGCGTCGCCCACCGCGATCACCAGAGCGATCGTGCGGCGGCTGCGAGGCGTCCACGGGGCGGCACCCGGCCCGATCAGGGTTTTTCCTGGCGGGAGATCGGCTGTGTCACCCAAACGAGTGCGGGGAGCGGGTGTTCGGCGTCCGGCCGTCTGTGGTTGGTGGTCGGAGGCCGGGCGACGGTGAGGCACTCATGGGGCGACACCGGCCGTACGCTGCGGAAACGGGCGAGTACTGTGCGCTATGGAGGGACCGGAAGAAGGGGACGCGCGATGGCGGCACGGCCACTCACTCCGCTGGCCGCTGCTCGCGAAGCCGCCAGCTACACCCAGGAAAGCCTCGCCGTCACGCTGAAGGTCGAGCGCACCACCATCGGCCGATGGGAACGCGGCGTCCAGTCGCCCCAGCCGTGGCAGCGGCCCGGCCTCGCGCGCGCCCTGCAGGTCTCTCTCGAAGAGTTGGACGACCTGCTGCGCCGCACCGCCCGACGCTCCAACAAGCCCACCTCAGCTGCGGTCCTGGCCTCGGCACCGATCGGCGTCGAGCTGGTCCCGCCGGCACCACCGACCAGCGACAGCCACCAGCGCGAACCCGTCGCCGAGGTCGACGTCATCCACGCCGCGATCCCACGCCTGCGCCGCGCCCTCGACCGACTGGACCTGCCCGACGACGGGTACACCAGGACCCCGGCTGGCCTACACGGCGACATCTCCCGCGCCAGCGACGACCGGCTGCAGTCCCGCTACGGCAACCTCGCCCGTCGCCTGCCCGACCTCATCGCCGAACTCGCCCGCGCCGGCCAGCTCGGCGACGTCGCCGGTCGCCGCCACGCCGCAGCCCTGCTCACCCTGGCGCTGCGTGCCGCCGACGGGGTGGCCTTCAAGTTCGGCTACCTGGACCTGTCCGCGCGGCTGATCGACCTGATGCGCTCGGCCGCCCAGCTCGCCGAGGACCCACTGCTGCTGGCCACGGTGGCGTACGTGCGCACCGAGACCTTCTTCGCCAACGGCGACCTGGACACCGCCGCCCGAGCCCTCGAACTCGCCGCCGACCACGTACCCGACCTCGACACCGCCTCGGCCTCGGCCGCCTTCGGCGCCCTGCACATGCGCGCCGCGGTCGTCGCGGGCCGGGCTGGCAAGCCCGATCGCGCCGCCGACCACCTGCGCGAAGCCCGCCGCGCCGCAACCGCCGTCCCCGAAGGCGTCTACCAGGGCACCGCGTTCGGGCCGGCCTCCCTATGCATCCACGAACTCGCCGTCGCCGTCGAACTGCGCGATCCTCTGGGCATCGAACGGGCGGCGGCGTGGCACCCGCCCGACAACCTGCCCGCCGAACGTCGCTCCCACTACTTCATCGACCTCGCCCGCGCCCAGCTCACGCTCGGCCGTCACGAGGACGCCTACCTGTGCCTGCAAGCCGCCCGCCAGGCCGCGCCCGAGCACACCCGCACCCATCCCCAGGTCCGCCATTCGCTGTCGACCTTGCTGCGTACTCACAGCGCCCCGAGCACGGGACTGCTCGACCTCGCCGCCTGGGCTCGTGCTCGTTGATGCCCGGCCGGACGTTTAGTGCGGCGCCAGCAGATTGGGCAGGTCGTGCAGGGAGTCGATCACCCAATCGGCGTCGCGACGCACCACCGGGTCGTCAGCCCAGAGGTAGCCCCACGGGCCACGCCTGATCAACGCCGTGCGGAACCCCGCCGCCTTCGCCGCCACCACGTCGTTGTCCCGGTGGTCACCCACGTACACCGTCTCGCCGGGTCCGTCGGGCACCATCTCCGCGACGCGCGCGAAGAACTCGAGCGAGGGCTTGGCGACACCCCACTCGCCCGACGTCGCGATCTGGTCCACCGGCAGGCCCAGCGCACGCAGCAGCTCGGCAGCGCGGGAGGTCTGGTTCCCGGCCACCCCCACCCACAAGCCGAGCTCCCGCAGCCGCGCCAAGCCGGGCCGGACGTCGGGGTAAAGGTCGTTGTCCTCGATGTGCTCACCCAGTCCGGCCTCTTCCCGTAGCCGCCGTTCGCGGGCAAGGTCGAATCCCGGCTTGAAGTACTGGAACGTCTCGGCGTTGTCCCGGCCGGCAGCGGTGACCGCACCCAGCACGGTCGAGAAGGTATGACGTGGCACGCCGATCCAGTCGGCCCACGCACCCCACTCGCGCGAGTCGTCCAGCAACGTCTCGCCCACGTCGAACACCACCGCGGTCACCATGCTCCTACTCCTACGTCACCCACGATCACCCCGCCACAGAGGGTCTTGCGGCCCGCACCGCCCCGCTGACCTCGCCGCCGCGGAAGCCGGTCGAGGCGCCGCGTGGTCTGCCGCCACACCGGCCACGCAGCCTGCACCGACGTGGGCAGATCGGGGCTGCCATCCTGAACCGATGAGCACCTCCGGTCCGGGCCGCGGTCGTGACGACTTGGGACGCGCGCTGTTGGCCCAGCACCCTCGTGGCGAGCAATGGCGACAGCTCGACGTGACCATCGCCAACCTGACCTTCGAGCAGATCACTCGCATGGGCTCGCTCGGCGAGGAGCGCGCCTCCGATCGCCAGGCCGTTCGGGACAGGATCATCAACCGGATCTCCGACCCCGAGCTGGCCGGACGGCTTGCCTCACGGTGGATCCGATGGAAGGACACCTTCGGCCTGCCGATGCCCGCCGAACTCGACGACCCGATCGCCGTGCTGCAGCACCCCTACCTGCTGGCCCGGCAGGCTTCACCGGACCACTCCGGCTGGCACAAGGTGGTCCTGCCCGTGTTCGACGCCGGACTGGCGATCGCAGCGGCAGGCCACGACGACACGGGAAGCGCCGACTACGAATTGCTCATCGCTCCGTGGCGGCAGACCTGTCTGCCCTCGCGACACACCGCGACTGACGCCTACGGCCCGCACACCCAAGCCGCGCTGCGAGTCCTGCGCCATGCCGAAGCCACGCCGGCAGGGGTTGTGCGCCGGATGGGTCGAGTGTGCGCGGAAATCGACGAGCAACGCTGGCAAGCAGCGTGTGACACGGTCACCGAGGCGTCGATCGCGTGGGGGTTCCCGCTCCGGGCGCGCTCGCTGTACTGGGAGACCGTTCCAGCCGCCGAGGACGCCGTCGGCGAGTCACCCACAGACACGGCGGTCGTCAACGCACTATGGGGCGCGGCGATCTCGCAGGCGTTCGCCGGACGACTCGACTCCGACACCAGCGCGCTGTTGGCCAGCGCCTGGAGGACGGCGGGACTTCCACTCCCCGGATGACCCACCTCGCCGCGCTCCACGGCAACGGTCAGGCCGCGCCTCTGCCTGACACCGAGGTCGCAGACCGGCGACGAGATCATCCGGCCGGGTCGTAGGTGAGGACGAACCTGCTGTGGGTCTTGTCGATGGCAGGGCCCGCCAGTTCGCTGTCCGGGGTACCAGCCGGGTAGACGATGAGCGATGGCGTGTGCTGGTTCCGCTCGGGCGCCCAGGATCGGATCTCGTCGCAGAGGTACTCGGTCAGCTCGTCGGCGGCCGGGCCGTGACCGATCGCGCCCAACTCCCACCGCACCTCGTCGTCGGATTCCAGGCGGCGGGCGGTGAGGTACACCAGCGTGTCGCCCTCGACCAGCGCCATGCGCCACCACCCTGCGACCGGATCGCACACCTCGGGCGGGACGTCGGCGTGGACCTTGATCCGGCACACGCGCGGGTCGGTCACGGTCAGGCGGAGCCAGATCCCGTCATGCGACTCGTTCCTGCCGATCGTGGTCCCGGACCAGGCCGTGACACGCGGCTGGTCGAGCACCCCGCGCAGCGCTTCGGGGTCCACGGCCTGATCGCGGTCCCAGTGGAGCGACACCAGCTCGTCGGCGGTGATCGAGCCGCTGAGTTCGCCCTCACCGTCACCGACCAGGTACACGAAGCCGCACAGGTAGAGCGAATCGGACACCAGGCGGCCATCGGTGTAGGTGAAGGCGACGCTGCGTCCCTGGCCGCGCCATCGCAGTTCCCTATTGAATGTGGGTGTTGATCCACTTCGAGAGGGACGGTGGCGTGGCGGGCTGGCGGGTGTTCTGGGTGCCGCAGGATGCGCTGCGTGGCGGGGTGCGACGACAGGCGCTGGCGGGCTGGGCGGATCTGGCGGCGCGCGAAGACGAGGCGGGCGTACGGGCGGGGGATCCGATCTTCTTGTCGCCGGAGTATCGCGTGGATCCGCTGTTGAGTTTGTACGGGCGGTCGAAGCGGTTCCGCGAGTACACGACGGAGACGCGGCGGAACTACGCCACGGACATCGGCTTGTTTCTGACGTTCTTGTCCGTTCGCGGTCGGGTGTGGACTGCGGCGAGCGAGAGGGATGTGGAGGATTACGAGCATTGGCGCCGGTTCGCGGAGCGGAATCCTGCGCGGGTCGGGGGTTCGAAGTGGGATCGCGAGTTGGCGGCGTTCGCGAGCTTGTACCGGTGGGCGGTCAACAACCGTCACGTGCGGCGCAGCCCGCTGGCGATGAAGCAGGTGGTGGGTCGTGAGGGTGCGGTGTTGACGGTGCCGGCGGCCAGGGCGAAGGACGCGCGGCCGAGCAATGTGCACTGGCTGACGCCGCGGACGTGGCGGCGGTGGATCGAGGTCGGGCTGCGTGGGCATTCCCGTGACGGAGTTCCGGAACATGGCTGGGTGGGTCGGCTGGAAGACCGCAACGTGGCGTTCGTGCGGCTATTGGTCACCTCGGGGCTGCGGCGGGCGGAGGGCGGGTCGTTGCTGACGTTTGAGGTGCCAGCGCGGCAGGTGGAGGGTGCCCGCTATTACCGCGGCAAGGTCGCTGCCGAGGTGACGCGGTCGAAGAAGGCGCGCACGTTCTACGTCGCCGCAGACGCGGTCGGGGAGATCGAGGCGTATGTGGAGTCTTCGCGGGCGTGGGCGGTGCGCCGAGCGCAGAAGAAGGGGCGCTACGACCGGCTGCCGGGCAGGCGGGTGGTTGTCGAGGTGACCAGGGGCCGCAAGCCGACGGTGCGCTGGCGTGACGAGGCCGGCGTCACTGGTGAGCGAGGGTTGGATGATCTGACGGTGCGGGAGCGGATGACGCTGTTCGCTGAGGGGCCGCGGGGGTTGGAGCCGTTGTGGTTGTGGCTCAATGAGCAGGGCCTGCCGTTTCAGGTGCATTCCTGGGAGGGGTGTTCACCGCCGCGAACGGGCGCTGCGAGCGGGTGCTGTCCCCGCCGAACCGGATGGGCCTCGATCCGCATCAGGTGTTCGCTCCGTACGCGACGCCGCACTCGGCGCGGCACTCGTTCGCGCTGTTCATGTTGGTGGTGTTGAACACCCTGATGGATCTGAAGTACGGGTTGAGTCCGGAGGAGCGGCGGGATTTCCGGCAGCTGTACGGGGATCCGTGGTTCATGGTGCAGTGCTTGTTGGGGCATTCCTCGCGGGAGACCACTGTGGACCGGTATCTGGCGCCCGTGGCGGACCTGCAGTTGCGGTCGATGCTGGCCGGCGCGGCTGAGTCGGCGGCGGCACCGATGCCCGAACTGGACGTGGTGTTCGCGCGGATCGCGCGGGAATCGGAGGGCATCCAGGACCTTGATGACTGTATGCGGCCTGCGGGCGGTGGGATCGCGTGAGTCACAGCATGAGTCGTCGAGGGCGCCGGGCGTCCCTGCCGTCGGCCGGCCATGCCCGCCCGGAGTATGTCGCGGCGGATGGGCTGGTCGTGCACCACTACAACAGCGCTGGCCGGGTCCAGGAGTACGACTTCGCTGCACTGCCGGTCGCCGAGCCGCTGCAGCGCTCGCTGGCCGCGCTGTTCGCTGCCCGCTGCACACCGCACCATTGGACTGTGCACGCCAGTTCCACGATGTATTGGCGGCAGCTGGAGACGTTCACGATCTTCCTGTCTCAGCAGGCGCGGCCACCGCGTGACGTGGACGAGCTGACCGCGAGTCTGATCGAACGCTGGCGGGAGAGCGTGCTGGCCACTGCGGGTGGCTACACCACGTTCACTGCGGTCACCAGCCTGCTGCGCGGCGACCCCCGGCTGCAGACCGGGCCGATCGCGGACACGCTGGCCCGGCGCGCCCAGCGACCCCGCAGTGGGATCCAGTCCTACAGCGAGGCCGAGTTCGACCGGGTCAAGCTCGCCGCTCGGCGCATGTTCCGTGCGGCGTTGCTGCGGATCGAGCACAACGCCGCCCACCTGCAGCGCTGGCAGGCGGGCGAGTTCACCGAGGGCAGCCGCGACTGGGTGCTCGGCGAAGCCTTGGACGTCCTCGCCCGCACCGGCGACCTCATCCACTATCCCGGCCGCCGCGCGAGAGGCGGGCGGGGCATCGTCTACAAGTACCGGAAGGCGTTCGGGGGCATGGCCGCGGCGGTGACGTGGCAGCGGCTGTTTCTGTCCCGTATGGAGGCCACCGCGCTCGGGGTGCTGCTGCTGGCGGAGTTCGGTTGGAACCTCTCGGTGATCGACCGAGCCGCGATACCCCGAGCGTTACCCGACCCTGGCGAGGATGGCCGGCCGACGTACCGCATCCCGATCGAGAAACGGCGCCGTGGTGCGGGCCGCTTCTACGAGACCCGCAACGTCACCGATGATGGTGCCGCCTCGCCGGGCCGGCTGATCACGCAGGCGCTGGCGGCTACTCGGTTTGCTCGTGCCGTCGTCGCGGACCGCGCCCCGGATGTCGATCTGCTGGTCGTCTGGCGCACGCACGTCGTCGGCCGGGAACGCGCCGACGGGGACCGGCAGCCACCGGTCGGTCCGTTCCATTTCGGGGTTCATCGCGACGCCGGTGCACGGTGGGCACGCACGGTGGGGTTGCGCGGGTCGCCGTTTCAGCGGGGACGGCAGACGGTGAACGCGCTCAATCGCCGCGAGCCGGGCCAGAACAGCCAGGACACGCACGACCGGCACTACGTGCTGGTCGACAAGCGGGTGCAGTCCGAGGCTGTCGCGATCATCGCGGCCGGTGCGGACGAGGCGACCGCGCACGCGCGTCGAGCGGTGCTGGTGGCTGAACTCCGGGACGCGCCGGACCCCGGCGATGTAGAGACCGCGACGGCGGACTGCGCCAACATCGAGCACAGCCCCTACCCGGCAGCTGGCGGTGGTTCTGGTGGTGGTTCTGGTGATCGATGTGGGGCGTCGTTCCTGATGTGCCTGGGTTGCGTGAACGCCCGGATCCATCCCGGCCACCACGGTCGGCTCGCCCACTTGCACCACGCGGTGAGCCACCTGCGCTCCGTGCAGGCGCCGACGGTGTGGGACGCGGACTGGGGCGAGACCCACGCCCGTTTGGACGACCTGAAGACCAAGCTCGGCGCCACCGTGTGGACACGAGCGAAAGCCCAGGTCACCGACACTGACCGGGAACTGATCGACCTCATGCTGACCGGAGACCTCGACACGTGACCGCCGCCCTGGACCTCAGCCGCCACTACCGTTATCTCCTGCCGCTGCCGGAACCTGGCACTGCGGTGGTCCTGCCGCCGTTCGTCGTGGCGATGCACGCCCATCTCAACGCCCGCTATGCCGACGCCGCCTGGCCGCTTGGCCCGCTGACGGCCAACCCCAGCGCGTACCGGAGGGTGATCTACTGGCGCAACTGTCCGGCGGTGTTCGCCGACGAACTGCGGCTGGCCTCTTGGACGATGATCAACGGCCGCTTGCGGCCCACGTTCCTGCGGGCTCGCGGCGCCCGGCTGCGTTCCCGCCTCAGCGCCGCACAGATACACGAGACGATCTCGGCCTGGATACGCCTGGCGAACTGGCTAGAGGCTCACGGCATCCGGCGTCTCGCCGACTGCACCACCAGTGTCCTGCACTCCTACGGGCAACATCTCCTGAGCTGCCACACCAACCGCAACCACACGCACAAGACGTTGGGCGCAGTGACCCGGCTGTGGGCGTTCGATCAGCTGTGCGCCCGGCCTGCCGGGATCGGGCGGCCTCCGTGGGACGAACGCGGAGCTGATGACTACCTCCCCGCCGCCACGATCACCGGTGGGGAGAACGAGACCGAGCCATTGGCCGAACAAACGATAGGCCCGCTGCTGATCTGGGCGATGCGCATGATCGACGACCTGGCCGAGGACATCCTCGCCGCCTGGGTCGAGACGCAGCGGCTGACTGAGGTCGCCCGCACCACGACCGGGACACCGCACGGGAAAGCCGCGTTGGAGGCGTTCCTCGCCCCGCTGCTGGCCGCCGGATCGCCGTTGCCAGCCAGCCGGATCCGGGGCGAGGTTTGTCTCGCCGCGACCTACCTCAGCGGCATCACCGGAGCCTCACGCGCCCAGATCGACAAGCTGAACCAGCGCGAGGGCCTCGCGGCCGTCGCCGCGCAGCGGCCAGGGCCGTGCCCGTTGGACGTCCCGATAACCGGCCGGATCGCCGGGTTGCCGTGGCGGCAGGCTCTGGACTTCGCCGAGACACCAGTGCTGATGCGGCACCTCGGCACAGCGGCCTTCATCGTCTGCGCCTACTTGACAGGGATGCGCACCGGTGAGGTTCTGGGCATGAGAACCGGTTGCTGCCCCGACCCAGAACCCGTCACGGACAAGAACGCGGACAGGAACAACGCCGACGGGAACGCCGGCAGGCACTTGATCCGGACGCACGAGTACAAGAACGCCATCGACGAAAGGGCATTTTCTTGCGCGTCATGACGATCTCGTCGCGCGCTGCGCCCACGGGGTCGGACCGATCGACGCCGTGCCCGCCGACCGCGTGGTGGCCACCCTGTCGGGCGTGCCGGGCTGGTCCGACGCGAGCGCCAAGGAGCAGGCCGCCCGCCAACGCGGAACCAGCCGGGTGCTTCAGTGGTTGCTGACCTATCCCGGAGACGGCTGGCAGGATCGATGGCTGGCCGCGAACGCCGACGCCGGAACAGAGTGGTTCGACACCCTGGTCGCCGCCGACCACAGGGCACCGCTGACCGCGCGCAACGAGGTCACTCGCGGCGTGAACTGGCTGCTGCTGAGCCGGGCGATCCTGCCCAGCTACCGGTTCCTGGCCCAGTATCACAGCCAGACGCTGTTGGACCGTGTGCAGGAGATCCGCCGACCCGACCTGTTCGCGCAGGCCCGGAAGAGCACCACTACCTACCCTCATCTGACCGGTCGACGGTTGGTCGCGGGGCTGAGGGTGCTGTGCAAGATCGTGCTGCACACCGGCCGCGATCTGGACCAACTCGGCGCCGACGACGTCTTCGAGTACCGCGCCTGGTTCATGCGAAACACCGGTCGTTTTGCCGGCGGCACTCACGAGGCATGGGACCTGTTGCGTGCCCTCGATATCCTGCGCACGGACTTGTCCCTGCGGGACACCCTCCGCACGGGCCAACGCAGCCCGGCCGAGCTCGTCGACCGCTACCCGATTGCGTGCCGCCCGGTCCGAGATGTCCTCGTGCGGTACCTGGACGAGCGCAGCGCCGGCCTGGACCACAAGAGCTTGATCACCTTGTCCTACTACCTCGCCGCTGTCTTCTGGGCGGACGTCGAGCAGCATCATCCCGGTATCGACACGCTGCGCTTGCCGCCGGAGGTGGCCGAAGCCTGGCGCGGCCGAGTGCGTTTCTGCGTCACACGCCGTGGCCATCAACGACCTCGCCGGGACCACCTGGGCGTCATGACCCGAGTCCGGACGCTCTACCTCGACATCCAGGAATGGGCGACCGAGGACCCCGCGGCTTGGGCCGCTTGGGCCGCGCCCAGCCCGGTCCGCGCGAGCGACCTCAAAGGCATGGGCAAGGCCCAGAAGAAAACGACGGCCGCGATGCACCAGCGTGTGCGGGAACGACTCCCTCAACTGCCGATGCTGGTCGACTACGCCGAACGCCACCACAAGGACCAAGCAGACCTGCTGGATGTAGCGCGGGCGACCCCGGTGGGCGAGACGTTCGTCCGCAACGGGGTTCGTTACCGCCGGGTCGCCTACAAGACGACGAGCCCCACGAATAGCGACGTCGGATCATCGACGTTGCCGGTGGAGAATACCGCCACGGGCGAACGAATCGACGTGCTGCGCGGCGAGGACGAAGCGTTCTGGGCGTGGGGAATCATCGAAACATTGCGCCATACCGGAGTTCGGCTGGAAGAGTTGCTGGAGGTGACACACCTGGCGTTGGTGTCGTACCGGCTTCCGGACACCGGCGAAGTCGTACCTCTGCTTCAGATCGTCCCCTCGAAGTCCAACGAGGAAAGACTACTGTTGGTCAGCCCCGAACTCGCCAGCGTTCTGGCTACGATCGTGACCAGGCTCCGCGCGCATAATGGCAACACCATACCGCTGGTGGCCCGATACGACCCGCACGAACGGACCATCGGTCCACCATTGCCACACTTGTTCCAGCGCACCCTCGCCGGGAAGTCGAAAGTCATCAGCACCGGCACGGTCTACAAGTTGCTCGCGGACACGCTTACCCGAAGCGGGATCTGCGACGCCGCCGGACAGTCGATGAACTTCAGCCCACATGATTTCCGGAGATTGTTCACCACTGACGCCGTCACCGGCGGCCTTCCCGTCCATATCGTGGCACGCCTATTGGGGCACAAAAACATCAACACGACCCAAGCATATCTCGCCGTCTTCCAGGAAGAACTCGTCAAGACCTATCGCAGCTTCCTGGCCAACAGGCGAGCGCTCCGACCCCACGAAGAATACAGGGAGCCGACGGACGAGGAATGGACAGAATTCCAGCGACACTTCCAACTGCGTAAACTAGAGCTTGGTGAATGTGGACGCCCGTATGGAAGCAGCTGTCAGCACGAGCATTCTTGTATTCGCTGCCCGATGCTTCGGGTCGACCCCAGACAACGCGGCAGGCTCGTCGAGATAATTCATAACCTCAAAGAGCGCATCGCCGAAGCCACGATGAATCGGTGGCTGGGCGAAGCCCAGGGACTTCAGGTCAGCCTCGCCGAGGCGACGAAGAAGCTCGTCAGCCTTGACCGCAGGCTCGAACGCAACCGCGCCGGACACGGCAAGGACACCGTCGGTTTGGGGATGCCGGTGATCGGCATACCTTGCTGACCGTGCTGCTCGGCCGGTAGCGCGCGTGATGTACGAGCGCTACCGGCGACGACAACCTCGTTGAACGCGCCACGCAAGGGCATCGGCGAGTCGGTGGCCCGAGGCAGTGCCGAAACCAATGACCACCGCAGCGGCCACATTGGTCAGGACTGGCCGACCGACCAACGATGGGACGGCCTCGATCAGACTGTGCGGGTCGGGAGCGTCAGCGCTTGGTCCAGATCCGCGATGAGGTCGTCGGCGTCTTCGAGCCCGATGGAGAGGCGGACCATACTGTCGGCGATGCCGCGACGGGCTCGGTCGGCGGGGTCGAGGCCGTGGTGGGTGGTGGTGATGGGTTGCGTGACAAGGCTTTCCGCGCCGCCGAGGCTGGCGGCGATGCTGAACACTCGGAGCCGGTCGACTACAGCCGCGGTGGCGTTGGCGTCGCCGTCGACGAGGAAGCTGAGCATGCCGCCGTGGCCGCGCATCTGGGTTTTGACGATGGTCGCTTGGTCGCCGGTGGCCAGGCCGGGGTAGTTGACCTTGGTCACGCGGGGATGCTCGGCCAGGTATTCGGCGACGGCGGTGGCGGCGGTGTTCTGGGCACGGACCCGGACGACGAGGGTGCGGATGCTGCGGGCGAGCAGTGATGCGATCTCGGGGGCGATGACTTGGCCGAGGTTCTTGCGCCACGCGGCGATCGGGGCGAGCAGTTCGGCGGGGCCAGCGACGGCTCCGGCGGTGAGGTCGCTGTGGCCGCCGAGGTATTTGGTCGCGGAGTGGATGACCAGGTCGGCGCCGTGGTGCAGCGGGTTCTGGTTGACCGGGGTGGCAAAGGTGTTGTCCACCACGACCAGGGCCCCGGCTTTGTGCGCCTGGGCGGTGATCGCGGCGATGTCGAAGATGTCGAGGTTGGGGTTGGACGGGGTTTCGAAGAACACGATCCGGGTGCGGTCGGTGAGCACGTCGGGTAGCTGATTGGCTTCGCCGGCGGTGAGGAAGGTGGTCTCGATTCCGAGCCGGGGCAGGTTCTCGCCGAGTAGTTCGAAGGTGCCGCCGTAGACGTCGCCCAGGCACACGATGTGCTCGCCGGTCTTGATGTGGGACAGGAAGGTCGCGGCTTCGGCGGCCATGCCGGATCCGAACGCGAGCGCGGACTGGGTGTCTTCGAGGTCGGCGAGTTTGCGTTCCAGGGAGCGGATGGTGGGGTTGAGGCCGTAGCGGGTGTAGAGGTTGCCCTCGCGTCGGCCTTCGACGACGTCGAGCAGGTCGGCGGTGGAGTCGAAGGCAAAGGTGGAGTGCCCGTAGAGCGGCGGGTGGATGGCGCCTTGCGGGTCGCGGACGTCTCCGGCGTGCACACACCGGGTGGACAAGCCGGGTCGCTGTTCGGGCGTGGTGTTCACCTTCGGGTCGCTCATCAATCCCTGCTTCCTGTCGTGGTTGTGATCAGCTCGGTGGCGCGGTCGATGTCGGCGGGGGTGCTCCAGCGACCGAGGGACAGCCGCAACGCGGACAGGCTCCGTTCGGCGTCGAGGCCCATCGCGGTCAGTACAGGTGAGGGCTGGTGGTCACCGGCGTGGCACGCGGAGCCGGTCGACGCGGCGATCCCCGGTGTCGCGGCGAGCAGGCTGTGCCCGGTCACCCCGAGGATGCTGATGTTGAGCGTGTTCGGCAGCCGCGCCGCCGCGGGCCCGTTGAGTTCCACCCGGCCGGGCAGTCGCGCGGCGAGCTGGTCGTGGAGCCGGTCGCGCAGGGTCTGGATGCGCTCGTGGCCTCCTGCTGCAAGGTCGGCGGCGGCGAGGTCGGCGGCGGTGCCCAGTGCGACGGCGAGGGCGACGTTTTCGGTGCCGGCGCGCAGGCCGTGTTCCTGTCCGCCGCCGTACACCAAGGGCTCCAGTGCCAGGCCGGGTCGCGTGTAGAGGGCGGCGATGCCTTTGGGGGCATACATTTTGTGCCCGACCACGGTGAGCAGGTCCACGTCGAGGGCGGTCACGTCGAGCGGGATCTTCCCGACGGTTTGGGCGGCGTCGCAGTGGAACACCGCGCCGTGCTCGTGGGTGATGCGGGCCAGTTCGTCGATCGGTTGCAGGGCACCGGTTTCGTTGTTGGCGGCCATGATCGACACCAGCACGGTGCGGCCGGTGAATGCGGCGGCCAGCGCGGCCGGGTCGACGCGCCCGTCGGTGTCGACGGGCAGGTAGGTCACCTCGGCGCCGTGCCAGCGTTGCAACGCCTGGCACGCTTGCAGGACAGCGGGGTGCTCGGTGGTCTGGGTGATCACGTGCGGCCGGTCGGTTCCGGCGGCCAAGACCACACCGCGGATGGCGAGGTTGTCGGCCTCGGAACCGGAGCCGGTGAACACGATTCGTCCGCCTGGCGCGCCGATCAGGGCGGCGACCTGGTCGCGGGCGTGCTCCAGTGCGGCGCGGGGCGTGGTGCCGTAGCGGTGGTCGCTGGAGGGGTTGCCGAATTCGCCGGTCAAATACGGCAGCGTCGCCTCGACGACTGTGGGATCGACGGGCGTGGTGGCGTTGTAGTCGAGGTAGATCGGGTCCTCGGCTAGTCCACTAGGGATGGTCACGGCGTGTCTTTCTCCTGTAGTGGAACGGGTTCGGCGCGCTGGTCGCGCGGGTGTGTCTCGTACATGCGTGCCGCGACGATCAGGCCGGAGGCGGCGGTGATCGCGGCGACCACCCACACCGCGGCGCGGATGCCCCAGAGGTCGGCGACGATCCCGGACAGCAGGGCGCCGACGGCGAACCCGCCGTCGCGCCAGAGCCGGTAGACCCCGACCGCGCGGGCACGCCAGGCCGGATGGGCGACATCGCCGATGGTGGCCAGCAACGTCGGATAGACCATCGCGGTACCCGCGCCCAGCAGCACCGCGGCCACCGCCCAGAGGGTGAACGTGTCGGCCAGCGCGATGAGGCCGAGCGCCGCAGCTTGGACGAGCATGCCGGTGGTGATGAGGTGTTTGCGGCCCCACCGGTCCGACAGCGGACCGGTGACGAGTTGCCCCAGGCCCCACACCGCGGGGTAGAGCGCGGCCAGGATCCCGATCCGGGCGACCGACAGCCCGGCCGCGGTGAACAGGATCGGGAGCAGTCCCCAGGCGAGGCCGTCGTTGAGGTTGTTGACCATCCCGGCCTGGCTGGCCGCGGACAGGGCGGGTTCGCGCACGCTGGTGTGGGCGAAGACCTGCTTGTTGGTCAGTTCGGAGTGCAGGTGGTCGTGCCGGCCGTCGGCGCGGGTGGTGTGCTGGGCGGCTTCCACGCGGGCGTGCTCGCGGGTCTCACGGACCACGAGCACGGACAGCCCGAGGCCGAGCGCGACGTAGGACAGGCCGAGCAGGAACGGCGCGGGCCGCAACCCGTAGCGGGCGGCGAGGTAGCCGGTGGCCACGGCGGTAACCGCGACCGCGAGGTATCCGGCGGCTTCGTTCAGACCCATCGCCAGGCCGCGGCGGGACGGGCCGGCGAGGTCGATCTTCATGATCACGGTGGTGGACCAGGTCAGTCCCTGGTTGATCCCGAGCAGCACGTTCGCCGCGACGACCCAGCCCCACGAGGGCGCCCAGATCAGCATGAGCGGCACCGGGATCGCGATCAGCCATCCAGCGACGAGCACCGGTTTGCGGCCGAACCGGTCCGACCAGGTGCCCGCGAAGTAGTTGGTGGCGGCTTTGGTGGCGCCGAAGGCCAGCACGTAGGTCAGCAGGAACGTGTAGCCGGTCAGGTGAAAGGTCTGCTCGGCCAGCGGGGACAGCACGGTGCGTTCCTGCCCGAGCACGCCGCCAACCAGCGCGTTGACGGCGACGAGCAAGCTGAACTGGGCGAGGTTGGCGCGGATCCCCAGCCGCGGGCTTCCGATGGCGCGGCTCATGTTCCGGTCTCCAGCCGGTGGCCGGTGGCCGTGGCCCAGTCGTCGGGGCCGCCGGTGAGCACGGCGAGGTCGCGGTGGCCGGCGCGTTCGAGCAGGCTGGCCGCGCCCATCGCGCGTTCGCCGTGTCCGCACATCACGACCAGCGGTTCGCCGGGCACGTCCTGCGCGCGGTCGGCGAGCTCGCCCAGTTCGACGTGCTGGGCGCCGGGCAGGTGCCCGGCGGCGAACTCGGGGGTCTGCCGGATGTCGAGGACCGACGTGTCGACCTGGTCGGGTCGCACGAGTCGAGTGCTGGTGGTGGGGTGCTCGGCGGCGGTCCAGGCGTCCAGGCCGCCGGTGAGTTCTCCGGCGAGGTTGCCGTAGCCGATCTTCGTGGCCTGCCACGCGATCTCCGCCGGGTCCTGATCGGACCGGCGCACGATGATCAGCGGCTGGTCGTGCGGTGCCAGCCACCCCAGCCAGGACGCGAACACCGGCCGCAGCGGGATCGACACCGCACCCGGTATGTGGGCGGCAGCGAAGTCGGCGACCGGCCGCACGTCGACCGCCACCGCGCCCTGCGCCAGCAGCGCCCGCACCTCGGCGACGCTGAGCGGCGCGAGCGCCGGTGGCTGGTCGAGCACGGCGGGGCCGCGACGGTTGATCTCGCCCAGACGGTGAAAGTAGGGCGGGAAGCTGCCCAGCGAGCCGAGCAGCGCGGTGACGAAGGCGTCCTCGTCGGCGGCGCGCAGCAGCGGGTTGGTGGTCTTCTCCCGGCCGATGGTGCTGGTGCGTTCCGAGCCCGGCGGAGCGGAGCAGAACGACCCGGCACCGTGGGTGGGCCACACCGCCACGTCGTCCGGGAGTTCGGCCAGCCGCCGCAACGAGGCGTACTGGGCGCGGGCCAGCGCCTCGGTCTGCTCGGGTGAGACCAGATCGGTCCGGGCCGCCGACCCCACCAGCAGGGAACCACCGGTGAACACCCCGACCGGCTTGTCGCCGTCCAGCAGCAGGAACGACAGATGCTCATGAGTGTGGCCCGGCGTGCCCAATGCACGCAGCCGCAACCCGCCGAGGTCGACCTCGTCACTGTCGCGCAGCCCGCTGTGGGTGAACTCGCGATGCCCGGCGGCCGAGGCGAGCACCTGTGTGCCCTCGGTCGCGGATAGCTGGCGGGCGCCGGAGAGGAAGTCCGCGTGCAGATGGGTGTCGGCGGCAAACGCCACCGTCAACCCGCGGCGTCGGGCGAGGCGCGAAGACTCCCGCAGGTCGAGGCTGACGTCGACCACCATTGCCCGGCCATCGCCGAGGTCGAGCAGGTAGGCGGAATTGCCCAGTCCCTCGTCGACGAGCGGGACGATGTCGACTGTGCTCACCTGGCACCTCCGTGGCTTCGCGGGCGGGTTGGGTTCCCGCATGAGTTCTGTTCTACACTATTCCAAGGATGATTGGAGAACCATGGGTGATCGAGGCGCGAAGACGGCGTTGTTCGAGCAGTTCGCCCGCGTGGGCAAGGCGCTGGGCAGCGGCAAACGGCTGGAGTTGCTGGACCTGCTGGCACAGGGTGAGCGCACGGTCGAGTCGCTGGCACGGGCCGCCGAACTCGGGCTGACCACGGCCTCGGCGCACCTGCAGACCCTCAAGCAGGCCAACTTGGTGACGACCCGCCGTGACGGCACCAAGATCTACTACCGGCTCGCCGGGGATGACGTCGCCGCGCTGTACGCGCTCGTCCAGGCCGTGGCCGTCGAGCACCTCGCCGACGTGGAGGCCGCACGCGCCACCTATCTCGGGCCAGAGACCGAGGAGGTCACCCGCGAGGAGCTGCTGCGACGGGTGCGTTCCGGCGGCGCCACCGTGATCGACGTGCGTCCGCGCGAGGAATACGCCGCCGGGCACATCCCCGGCGCGGTGTCGATTCCGCTGGAAGACCTCGCCGAGCGCTTGGCTGAACTTCCCCTCGATCAGGAGATCGTCGCCTACTGCCGCGGCGCCTACTGCGTGTTCGCCCACGACGCGGTCCGCCTGCTCATCGCCGCCGGTCGCCCGGCTCGCCGGTTGGCCGACGGCATGCTCGAATGGCGCTTGGCTGACCTACCGGTGGCAACCTGACCAAGATTTTCGGGCGCGGTGTCGAATCGGGCGTGTCGGTCGTCTCCTGGGCAAGGAGGTGTTGAGGCGGCTGCCTCGCGCCATCGCCCTTGCACGCTACGTGGCCGGTTCTGAGGCCGCACGGAATGAACTGTCCACATCGGATGGTGCGCTAGACCATTGTCACCGCTATCACGCCACCCGCGCCGAGCCGCTGCGCGAGCTCGACCACTTCGAGCAGGCCCAGGCCGTCGAGCGCCGCGCGCTGGAACTAACCGCCCGCCCGATCAAGCAATCCCTGCTGCGGCAACCCATTCTCGACAGCTAGCTACCCTCTGCTGCTGGTTTGACGGCCGCGACCCGCTCCACCATGCCGGCCTTGAGCCGCTCCTGTCGTTGGATGATCAACCCGGCCTCCTCGACCAGCGGCAGCGGGCGACGGGTTTGGTAGTCGCCCAGCATCCGCACGGTCAACTTCTCCAGCAACCACTGTCCGAAATGGATCACCCGGTGGTGGCTGCCGACGTGGTCGAGCAGCAGCAGCGTCCCGTTGGGACGCAGGACCCGGTACATCTCGATGATCGCCGCCCGCTCGTCCGGGAAACCGCACAACCCGAGAGTGCACACCACGGTGTCGAACGAGGCGTCCGGGAACGGCAACGCCTGCGCGTCGCCCTCGCGCAGGTCGATCTCGCGGCCCAGTTCGGCTGCGCGAGTGTGGGCGAGCTTCAGCATGGCGGGGCTGAAGTCGATCCCGGTCAACCGGACCGCGTCCGGGTAGAACGCCAGGTTCAGGCCGGTTCCCACCGCCACGTCCAGCACCTCGCCGTGGGCCTGCGAGCACACCCACTCCCGGCCGCCACCGAACTGCACCCGCTCGAAGAACCCGATATCGCGGTCATACCGCGGCGCGTACTTGTCCCACTTCTCCCGCAACCGGTCAACGCTCATTGCCTTACCCATCGCCTTGTCCCTTCGTTGATACCAGTCCGTGGGTGAGCAGCCCGGCCAGCGTGGCGGCCACGACCTCCGGCGGCGGTAGCTCGCGATCATCTGGATCAACACGGGCGGGGTCCCAGTGCAGGTGCACCGCCCACAACACGCAGGTCTCCAAGATCGTCCGCGCCACAACAGGCGCTGGCCCCGGCAGACGCAGTGCTCGGCTGGCCGCACGGCGCGTCAGATAGTCGGTCAGCACGGCGACCTGTCCCGCCCGGCCAACCCCGAACCACACCTCGCCGAGATCCGGCAACTCCGGCGCACACCGGTCGACCAGCTTGATACTCACCCGATGCCGCGCCAGCCGCCGATACAGATCGATGACGATCTCGGTGAGTTCCTCGGCGACCGGCACCCGCCGAGGCCCGGCCAACGCCTTCACCAGCCGCAGCTCGGTCACCTCGCCGCGGAGCCGATCGGCCACCAGCGTCGCCACTTCGCCCGCCACCGGGGTCGGCACCGGCAACTCGGCCAACTCGGGTAGCGGTTCTACATCGTCGGCGTAGCGCACCGCGGCGGCCAGCAACGCGGACTTGCTCTCCACGTACCCGTACACGGTGCCCTTCGCCACCCCCAACCGGTCCGCGACATCCTGCATCTGCGTGCGTTGGAATCCCTGCGCGATGAACGTCTCGGCCGCGGCCGAGACCAGGCGCGGGAAGAACTCCGCCGACCGAACCCTGGGCATGCGGCAACGATAACTGACCGACCCAGTCAGTCAAAGCTCGAATCGATATCGGTCGAAGCTGCTTCGGCCTGGATAGATTGTCCAGTCGGATGGCGTGCTGTCATGCGGTCACCACTGCACTGGGAGTGCGGTCAGACCGCCGGTCAGCACGTCGCGCCGCATGGTCAATTCCTCCACGCCGACGGCCAGCCGCAACGTCGGGAACCGTGCAGCGAGTTGGGTGAACACCGCTTGTAGCTCGATGCGGGCCAGTGGCGCGCCGATGCAGTAGCGGGCGCCGTGCCCGAAGGTGAGGTGCGCGGCGGACGAGCGGGTGATGTCGACCTGGTCGGGGTCAGCGAAGACGGCCGGGTCGTGGTTGGCCGCGCCGTTGTCCAGCAGCACCAACTCGCCTGCCTGGATGATCACGCCGTCGATCTCCAGGTTGGTCCGGGCGTAGCGGGGAATCCCACCGCCACCCTTGCCTGGTGCCCGCAGCATCTCCTCGACCGCGTTCGGAACCAGGGTCGGGTCGTTCACCAGGTTCTGCCACTGGTCGGGGTTGGCCAGTAACGCCAGTGCACCCAGAGCGATCTGGACCACCGTGGTTTCGTGTCCGGCGAACAGCAACGCCATGGACATGCCAGCGGCCTCGACGTCGGAGACACCTTCGGTCGCGCACAGTCGGGAGATGACGTCGTCGCCGGGATCGGTCCGCTTGCGGGCGACCAGCTTCTGGCCGTACGCGAACAGCTCGCCCAATCCCTGTTCCGAGCGGGCGCGATCGCGGATGTTGGCGGCGTCGTTGGTCCAGGCGCGGAACTGGTCACGGTCCTCGTAGGGCACGCCGAGCAGTTCGCAGATCACCAGGATCGGCAGCGGCACCGCCACCGCGGCGTGCAGGTCCGCGGGAGGCCCCTGCTCGGCCAACTCGTCCGACAACCGTGCGGTCAGGGCCTCGACCCTGGGGCGCAGGGCACGTAGGTGCTTGGGCGAGAAGTGGGGCTGCAGCAGCGACCGCATCCGGGCGTGGTCGCTCTTCTCGGTGACGAAGTTGCCCAGCGGTCCGCCGAACAACGCCGACTCCCCGGTTCGCGCCGCGGTCTCCGGTGCCGGATGGGCGCGTCCCAGCCGGTCGTCGTCCAGCAGCCGCCGTACCTGCGCATGACCGGTGACCAGCCATGCCTCATCACCCGTCGCGGTGCGAACCCGGTGAACCGGACCCTGGGACTGCAACTCCCGCAGTTGGGGCGCGACCCGCAACGGATCTACCTGCTCGAACGGCAACTGAACCGGGGCGCTCATCGCGACCTCCATCATTACACACCACTTGTACAAGCCGACTTCAACAACGTACTTATATAGTCTGCCTTTAACAAGAGGAGGTTGATGCGATGGCAGCCGCCCGACAATCCACGCAGCCCGCGTCGGAAAGTCAGTCCGAGCGTGTCCGGCGCATGCCCCGCGCACAGCGGCGCGAGCAACTCCTCGACGCGGCCACCCGCGCGTTCGCCCGCACCGGGTTCACCGCCACTGGCCTCGACGACATCGCAGCGGAGGCCGGTGTCACGCACGTGATCCTCTACCGACACTTCGCGTCGAAGAACGACCTGTACCGGGCGGTGCTGGACCGCGCCTGCACCCGGCTCGGGACCGCCGTCGGGATTGAGAACTACGACGAGGGCAGCATTCCCGCGCTGCTGCGTGCCGCCGTGGCCGACCCGGACGGGTTCCGGCTGCTGTTCCGCCATGCGGTCAGGGAGCCGGAGTTCCGCGACGTGATCGACCGGATCCGGTTGGCCTCGACCGAGATCGCCCACCGCCACCTCGCCGACGCGATCCCGGACGGCTCCTGGCAGGACTGGGCAGCCCGACTGATCCCCACCCTCACCCTCGAAGCTGTCATCGTCTGGCTCGACACCGGCCAACCCGATCCCGACGACGCCGCCAACCGCATCGAGTACGCCATCCACGGCGTGATCCAAGCCGCTCAGACCGGTTATGCACGAACGAGCGACGCCGACCAGAGAACGGTCAACACGGACAACTGTTAGTCCGGAGAAAGAGTTTGTACTCCGAGCACACCGCGACCAGCCGTGCGCTCGCCGCGGTCTCTGCTCCGACGCCGATGACGTGCTTGCCGAACTCCCGCAGCTTGGAAACGAGCGGAGAGAAGTCTGAATCACCGCTGACCAGCACGAACGCTTCGACAGACGGATGGATGATCAGCGTCTCCATCGCGTCGACGGTCATGCGGATGTCGGCGCCGTTCTTGCGCGACGGACCGTGCCCGATCTGGACAAGGTCGACGCCATCGCGTTCGAGCGCCTGCTGGTAGCGGCCGAAGCGCTGGTCGGCCCAGTCCGCATAGGCGCGACGGATCGTGGTCGAGCCGTATGCGCGACACAGCCACGTGAGTGCCTTCGCCGGTACCGGCTCGGCTCGGTCCGGCAGGCTCGCGCTCGCGCCGAGCACCAGGTTCTCGAAGTCGATCAGGAGCGCGACTTGCTCACCTCGGGAGCCGATCTCCCGGCTCCACGGACTCCGGCGGGCTTCGGCCGCGCGCACCATCCGCACCGCCTCGCTCTCGGCGAGCTCGGCGGACTCGTCGGTCGTCACGACGGCCGCCCGGCGCCGGGCGTGGTCCATGAGATCGGTCTTGTCGTCGCGCTGAGCGGAAGTTCGGCGGTGTCGTCCACGGCGGTCATCCTGCCGGGTCTTGCTCTGTCGGGTCGTTGATCATCCGCTGGATGAACAGGTTGTCCCCGATGGTGTGAGGCATCCAACCGACGAGCGAGACCGTTCTGATCTCATGGAGGCATGGTCAGCGCGGTGGTGTTCGACGTGGGTGAAACTCTGCTGGACGATTCACGCGAGTGGCGTGCGTGGGCTGACTGGGTGGGGGTATCGCCGCATACATTCTCGACCGTGCTCGGCGCTGTTACGTCGGCGGGCCGAGACAACGCCGAGACGTTCGAGTATTTCCGCCCTGGCTTTGACCTGGCTCGTGAGCGCCAGTTGCGGGAGGAGGCCGGGTGCGGGGAACAGATCGACGAGAGCGATCTGTACCCGGACGTGCGGCCGAGCCTGGCGGCTCTCCGCGCTGGAGGCTTGTGGGTGGGCGTCGCTGGCAATCAGACTCCGGGGGCCGCCCAGCTGTTGCGGGCATTGGGCCTGCCCGTGGACTACGTCGGTACGTCGGGCGAGTGGGGCGTGGCGAAGCCGGATCCCGCCTTCTTCGAGCGGGTGGTCGACGTCGCGCCCGGTCGGGCTGATCAGATCGTGTACGTCGGTGATCACCGTGACAACGACGTTCTGCCTGCGAAGGCGGCTGGTCTTCGTGTCGCGTTGATCCGGCGTGGCCCGTGGGGATATCTCTGGGCCGACGACCCCGTGGTCAGGGAGAACGCCGATTGGGTGATCGACTCGCTCGCGGAGCTGCCCGCCCTTCTTCTTGATCGGTAGCCCAATAGTCGTCAACGTGCGCGAGCCCAGGTAGCCAGCTCCAACAGGCGGTCGTCGGGGGAGCCGTGGGTGCGCAGCAGCGCCGACAGCGTCTGCCGAACCTGGGGATGTTCGCGGACGTGTTGCGGGGCAACCCGGCGGGCGGCTTCCAGACCGAGGTAGGCGTCTTGGTGGTGGCCGAGGCGAAGCTGGGCGCGGGCCAGGTCGATGTAGTAGTGCGAGCGCCGTTCGGCGGGGAGACGGTCGGGTGGGTGCCAGGCTGCCGCCCGCTCCACCGCCGCCGGGCTGTCGCCCAGTTCGACGGCGACGGCGAGTTCGTGGATGCGGACCGACGCCGGTCCGAAGGCCGTGCCGAAGTAGACGCCTTCAGGCACCTGGCGGGCGGCTCGATGAGCCTCACCGAGGTGATCCCACGCGGCGTCGGGCTTGCCAGCGCGGCCGGCGACGACGGCGGCTCGCATGTGCAAGGCGCCGTAGGCCGCGGCGGAGGACGCCGAAGCGCCGAGGTCAGCCGACAGATCGTCCGCGGCGGCCATCAACAGCCGCGAGGCCGACGTCAGGTCGCCTGTGGCGAAGAAGGTCTCGGTGCGCACGTAGGCGACAGCGGCCACCAGCAGCGGGTCCTCGGCCGCCAGGGCGGACACGCGCATCAGGTCGATGATGCGGGCGGACAGGTCGAGGTAGCCGAACTTGTAAGCCACGCCATCGGCCGCTCGGAATGCGAGGGTCAGCAGCGTGGCGGCGTCGCGCACCCAGTGACCGCCATCGGCGTGTGTCCGTGCAAGCTCGGAGATCAGGTTGGGCAGACGCCACGCCATCTCGACATAGCGTGCTTGCAGACGGTGCTCGATCATTCCTGCGACCTCGGCCGCGAGTTCGGCGAAGGACCGCGTCGGTCCGTCCTCGGGCAGATCGATGCTGTCGAGCGCCCGCCGCAGCCGTGGGATGGCGGCGTGCACCGCGTCATCACCGGAGAACGTGTCGACCAACTTTGACCGGCCGAGCTCACGGTCAGCGTGAGGCAGGAATGAAGGACCGGGTGTGAAGAATGGCTCGTGGTTGGGGCTTTCGAGCGCGACCGATGTGTTCGAGCGCCGTTTCGTTCGCCGGAGTAGGTCGTCGAGATGATCTAGGCTGATATTCAACGCTGTGGCAAGGTCGGGACGTTGCCACGGTTGGGGAGATTGGACACCGCGTTCCCAGCGGCCGACGGTGGTTCGGTCCACGCCCAGCTTGTCGGCGAAGGTCTCTTGCGTGTAGCCAGCGGCGTGGCGGCAGTCGGCCAACGGGCTTGACGGTTGGGTTGCCATCTCCTCACCCCCTGGTGTGCCGTTGTCACGCTACCCGGCGCGGTTGGTGCAGCTCACGAGGGTCAACGCCGCATCAGCGCCTCATCGTCGCCCCACGTGCGCTCTGGTAGCCGACCGTAGCGGGCGATCTACTGGCGTTCGACAACACCGACACGGCAGCGGAACTGGGGAGCCACGATTCCTGCCCGTTCATATTCGGCAACTGTTCTCCCGGAAATGACTCACTCCTTGGCAACGTCGCGCAACAAGAACGTCGTGGTGAAAGCGGGATCACCATGAGCAGCACCAGGACGTACCGCAAAGACCAATCCCGTAGGGCGGCCCCTGCGCGCCTCGCTGTCGATGTAGCCGGAGCACATCAGTGACCGACCCTGGGCACCGCAACGACCTCGGCGTGAGCTACGACGACCTCGACGCCGACAACGCGCGGCTGTACCGGCTGCTGGCCGTGCACCCCGGCGCCGAGTTCACCGCCGCCCCGCTCGCCGCAGCCCTCGCCCTGCCGGTCGCCCAGGTCGAAAACGGGCTGGCCCGGCTGGCGGATGCCCACCTCGTCACCGCGGTGGCCGCCGCCCGCTACCGTCAGCACGACTTGCCGCGCGAGCACGCCCAGGTACTGGCCGAGCAACATGACGACGCGAATGTGCGCCGGGCCGCGCTGCGCAGCATGATCGAGTGGTATCTGCGACGCACCGCCGCCGCCGACATCGCGATCAACCCCCGCTCCCGGCGGTTCAGCCCGGTGTACGAACAGTTGGACACCGAGCCGTTCGCCAGCGTCGAACATGCTCTGAACTGGTTCACCCTCGAACGGCCGAACGTGCTTGCCTCCCAATATCTCGCCGGACAGCAGGGCTGGGACGGGCTGGTGTTCCAGCTCGCCGAGGTCGTCTGGAATCCATTGCGCCCCAGCTACTTCGCCGATGACCTAGTCCAGACGCAACAACTTGGCATCGTCTCCGCCCAGCGCTGTAAGCACATCCTCGAAGCGGTCTTCCTCGCCCGGCTGGGGTTCGGCGAATCCAACCGCTCCCACCACGACGCGGCGATCACTGCCTGCACCACGGCGATCGAGCGAGCAACAGCATTCGGCGACAGCTGGGTACAAGCGGCAGCCCTGTCCACCCGCGCTCGCGCTTTCACCGCCGCCGGGCAACCACGTACCGCGCTGCAGGATCTCGGCAGCGCGCTGCTCCTCGACGAGCAACGCGGCGACCGCCGCAGCATCGCCTTGCGGCATCGGCGAATCGGCCAGGCATACGCCCACCCCGAGATCGCCGATTTCCCCCAAGCCACCTGGCACCTGCGTGAAGCCGCCGAATTGATGGAGGCCCTGGGCGATGAGTCGGGCCACGCCCGAGTGATCACTTACCTTGCCGAGGTCCACGTTGCGGCCCGACAGTCGGACGCCGCCTTGTTCACCCTGCGCCGGATCGAGAACGCCTTGGCGTCCTGTGGATCGTCGCGCTACCGAGGTCACGCCTCCACCGTCATGGGTCGGGCGCACGCCCAGCTCGGCAACGTCGCGGAGGCGGAGCACTGCTACAGCAACGCACTGGGTCTCTTTGCCGACGCGGGACCGGGTGCGGCAACCGATCGCGAAGCAGTGCTGAAGCTCCGCGAGGAACTCGGAGACCCGGTGACGCGAAAGTCGCAGGTGGACACCAGCAACGTCGAAAACGAGAACATGGAAGGAAACACGAAATAGCGATGACCCCAATTCTGGCAATCCTGTACGTCGGCGCGGCCGTGGGCATCGGCGCAGTTGTCTGGGGCCACACTCGCGGCACCTGGTCTGCCGGAAAGCTCAGCTCCCACGTGGCCCGATGCGTGCTGCTGACGGTCGTTGCCGGGGCAGTGTGGCCAGCGGCCGTGCTCGTCGCCGTGGCCTATCAATTCCCGGCGGACCGCGCCGTCGACCGCCTCGTCTTCGGCCGCACCACGAACGGAAATGCCTGACTTGGAAGGCCGCTGATCATGTCACAAATAACGAAGGTCAAGAAGGGGAAGCGGATCACCGGTCCCGCACGGACTCGGATGGGCGCAGACCTGAAGAAGAAGTACGACAAGGGTGCCAGCATCCGCACCCTGGCCAGGCTGACCGGCCGCTCGTACGGCTTCATACACCGGATCCTGTCCGAGTCCGGCGTTCAACTGCGTGCACGTGGCGGCGGACCCCACCGCCAGCCCGGCCAAACCACTCGGACAGCTCGGTCAAGTCGGCAGATCGGAGCCGGGTAGATGCCGAGAGGAACGCTGCGTGGCTACCGCTGGGGCCACACCACGGTGGAGCCCGATCGCTACACCGGACCTGTCGCCCGAGTGACCGCTCGGTTCGCGTGTACGCGTGGGCACGAGTTCACCGTGCATTTCGCATCGGACGCGGAGCTGCCGGCGAGCTGGACTTGTCGGCTGCATGGCGTCGAGGGCTGCGCTCGACTCGGCGCCACCGCCACCGCCACCGCAGCGGGCAAGGGTAAAGGCAAGTCCCCGCGGACACATCTGACGATGCTGTACGAACGACGCAGCGTGGCCGAGCTGGAGATTCTCCTCGCCGACACGCTCGCGGCGATCCGCCGACGAGGAGGCGCGCAGCCGGGCTGCGTGCAATTCGGGGACAGGACGTACTCGTTCCGCTACGACGGCTGACCGTTCTCGCCCAACCGGGTTACCTTTCGGTCCTGACCGGGTGAACACGTGCCGCGCGACGCCGCTGACGTCGTGCCGCTTTCCCTGGTCAGCGCGGTCGACGCCCCATCCGCGCCTCATCGACGCCGCACCCACGCTCTGGATAGCGATGATCACCCGTCGTTGACTTATCCGGACTGCGGCGGAAGGCACACTCCTTCCCCCTCGGCCTTCCGCCGCAGGCCACCCCAGTCCTCGTTGATGAGTACGCGCGTGCGGGAACGCGCTCGTGGTGAAAGGATCTGGCGCTCACGATGCACGGCTCGGCGACAACCGATCACGCCACCGCCTACCTGGCGAACCTCGTGACGGACGATCACGCGCCGACAGCCCACCAGATCACCATCGAGCACACCTTTGAAACCGCGCACCGCCTGCCACACCTTGGGGGCAAGTGCACCAGCCTGCACGGACATTCCTGGCGGGTCGCAGTGCCGGTGATCGCCCCAACCCTGAGCGACGATGTCACCGTCGTGGAGTTCGGTGCCCTCAAAGCCGGAGTCCGGCAGTGGATCGACACCTACCTCGATCACGGCACCATGCTCGGTATCCACGACCCGCTCGCTGTGCACCTTGCCGTAGCGAAGTGCAAGGTCTTCCGCTTCGGCGCTGATCGCTATACGACAGTCGAGGATGCGGAACTGCTGGCTGCCGACTTGGCCTGGCCAACCGTCGAAGCTGTCGCGGTGTTGCTACGACGCGTGAGTCAGGCTGTTCTCGCCACGCTGCCCTGCGCTCCCGATGCCCGCGTCGGCCGGGTGTTCGTGCGCGAAACCCACCTCAATGCCGCGACCTACGGGCCGGTGGACGCACTGTGAAGCCGCCGTTGGTGTCCGATGTGGACCGTGACCTGGTGGTCAACGAGACCTTCGGTCCGACCTTCCAAGGCGAGGGACCGAGTACCGGTCGCTACGCCCACTTCATCCGGCTGTTCGGCTGTCACCTGTCGTGCGATTGGTCCGATAGTCCGGAAACCCACGACCCCAACCGCTATGACCTCAACGCCGAACAGCAGATCCTCTCGATCGAGGACATCCTGTCCTGGCTCGCTGCCGGTCCCGCCGACCTGCTAGTGATCACCGGTGGCGAACCGTTGCTGCAGCCGCACGTTCTGGGGCGGTTGGTATGTGCGATCCGGCAGCGTGCGCTCGCCGCCGACATCGAGATCGAGACGTCCGGCACCATTGCGCCCACGGACATGATCACGTCGGCGGTGACACGGTTCAACGTCTCGCCGAAGCTCGCGCATTCGGGGCTGCGCCGTCATCAACGCATCCGCCCCGCCGTTCTGCGCGACCTCGCCGACAGCGGGAAGGCCATCTGGAAGTTCGTCGTCCAAGAGATTGACGACCTCGACGAGATCCAGGAACTCGTTGGTACTTACGGCCTTCACCCCGTGTGGGTCATGCCAGAAGGCACGGACAGCGCCACCGTCCTGGCACGGATGCGGATGTTGGCCGACCCGGTGCTGGCACGCCGCTGGCACCTGTCGACCCGGCTCCACACGCTGCTGTGGGAGAACGACCGTGGCCGCTGACCTCATCACCGCGGAGTACGCCGGCCACCTTGCGCCGGGACATCGCTCGTCAACTCAGACATCTCCCAACGACAGGCGGTCCACGATGAGCGAACCCAACACCCCGGCCCCCGGTCCCCGCGTCGGGGTCTACGCCCTCATCGGGCAGAACGACCGCCTGCTCCTCATTGGATATCCCGGCCACGATGCACTCCCCGGCGGCCCGGTTCGCGCCGGAGAACCCGTCGAGCAAGCGCTCCGTAGAAGCCTGCTCGACCAGCTCGGCGCGACCATCGCCGAGCTGGACTTCTGCGTCGCTGTCGAGCACGGCCCCAGCGAGGCCGGCGAGCCGTCTGCCTCCGAAGTGGCCTTCCTGTTCGACGTGACGCTCACCAACCCTGACCTCCTTAACGACGCGGCACAGCCACATCGGTGGGCCGACGAACACGACCTCTCCGCCCTCCACCCTCAAGCGGTCCGGGATGAGTTGATCGCGGGCACGCTGTCGGCCGAACGCCCGTGGCGGGCGTGGACGCCATGAGTAGCGCGTTCCTGAGCAGGCCCTGCGGCCCCGACGCTTGCCTCGTGGTCGCGGTGAGCGCGTCATGACCCCAGAACAGGCAGCCGCGCTGACCGAGTTTCCCGAGCTGCAGCGGCTCATCGACCTTCGCGATGCGGGCTGGATGTTCCTTCCCACCGTCGTCGACGGCGAACTCGTCCAGGTGCACGGCGTGCGGACCTGGCCGGAAGGGTGGGCGGACGCCCTGCGTGTCCGTTACACCACCGACGCCGCTGGGCTCCGCAACGACCACACCGGCGGTATCACCTGGCAAAGAGAAGGCACGCTCACCGAGATCATCGACGGCCTCATCGCCTTGCCCGCACCCAGCAACCGGCTCGCGCCCCGGCTCGTCATTGCCCGCGGCCCGCTGCCGCGGAGCGCATGACCCCCGAACTTCGCCGTGAGCACCGTCCAGGTGGCTCTCCGGCGCGAAGCCCTCATCAGCAGAACCCAAGGAACGCCCGTCGATGCCCTTCCCCAATCTTGATCACGCTCTCAAGGCCGCGCAACGCGCGATCGATCTCGCCGTCCACCATGCCCTGAACCATCAACCGACCCACATCACCACCAAAGGTGACCGCGATGTCGTGACCAACGTCGACCTGGCCGTCGAAAACCTCATCCGGCACCGACTGAGCGACTGGGATCCCGCCGTCGGTTTCGTGGGTGAGGAAAACGGATCCTCCGGTGACGAGAACACCTACTGGGTCCTCGACCCGATCGATGGCACTATCAACTTCTCCCACGGCAGCCCGCTGTGCGCGATCGCTCTCGGCCTCGTCCAAGACGACCAACCACTGCTCGGCGTCACGGCCGTCCCGTTCCTGGGGCACCGCTACTGGGCCGTCAAAGGCGAAGGCGCCTACCGAGACGGCGACCCTATCGCCGTCTCCACGACCACCAGCCTCGACAACGCACTCATCGGGATGTGCGACTACGGCAGCGGCCCCGACGCCAGCACCCGCGACCGGCTCTGCAACGACCTCGACCAACGTTTGACTGGCCAAGCTCAGGGAGTGCGCCGTCTGGGCACTACCGCACTCGAACTGGTCTGGGTCGCCGACGGCACCCTTGACGCCAGCATCCTGTTCGGCAACCGCACCTGGGACACCGCCTCCGGAGCGATCATCGCGCGCGAAGCCGGAGCTCTTGTCCTCGATGCCGACGGCAGCCCCCATACGACCCGCTCCCACTGCACGCTGGCCACCACTCCTGCACTCGCGGATGTACTCGTGCCGATGATGGACATCGCCCGCGACACGAACTACTGGCCCCGACCGGCGGGCACCCAGTGAACGCAGCGCGAGCCCTGCTGCCCGAGCACACCGATCCGGAGCACGCGACGATGGACCACCACACCATCCCGCACGACCTGCTGGCCGAGCTGCGCGTGCTGCACAGAGAACGGCCCGACGCTCTGGGCGCGGACCTGCCGGAGCACGGACTGACTCAGCTCACCGGTGGCCGCAACAACCGGGTCTACCGCTGGAGCAGCCCTCGCGGCCCGGTGTGCCTCAAGCTCTACCGCACCGACAAACGCGACCGCGCCCGATGCGAATGGACAGCCCTGCGGCACCTCGCTGACCACGGCGTCACCGTCGCGTGCACGGCGTTGTGGCACGACCCGCATCCCGAACTGCCCGCCGTCGGTTTGAGGCTCGTGCCCGGACGGCCCATCACCGCGCTGGACACGCCACATGCCGCTCTTCAGGCGATGGTGACCGCCCTCGGCCAGATCCGCCAGGTTCCGCTCGGGCCGTTCGCCAGCCTGGGCCGACTGGACTCGGCGAGCGACTTCATCCGACGCATCACCACTACGTGGCCCGAACAACTCCACGAGTACCCCGACGAACCGCTCAGCCGCGACATGAGCAGGATGATCGCGAGATGGCACGACCGCGGCGACGCCACCGTGCTCGCGGAACCGGCGCCGCGTGTGCTTTCCCACGGGGACGGCAACCTCGACAACTGGCACTGGCACGACTTCATCAGCACCATCTACGCCCTGGACTGGGAGTTCGCCGGGCACTCCGACGCCGCCTATGACGCGGCGGAACTCATCGAGCATCCCAGCGCACGAGCGGTCGAGGACGACCTGTGGCTCGCGCTCCTTCCCGAACTCGGGGTCGACGACGGCCAGGCGCGCCGCCGTTTCGCCGCCGCGCGCCGCACCGCCGCCCTCCGCTGGCTGGCCGTCCGCTGGAAACGACGCGACACCAACGTATCCGCCTTCGAGCAGCAGTTGCATCGCACCCGAAGCCTGATCGCAGGCGACCACGAATAGCCCACCATTCCAGCCCACACAGAGGTGTCCTGATGACGAGGAAAACACAAGCTGTCTTGAGCGCACTCCTTGCCGAGCCGGACAAAGAACTGTACGGCCTGGAGATTTACGAACGAACGGGGCTAATGCCCGGAACGACCTACCCGATCCTCGTCCGCTTGCAGCACGCCGGGTTGGTGCGCTCTCGCTGGGAAGACGCTGATCCAACCGACCCCCGCCGGCCACGCCGCCGCTACTACCAGCTCGCGGACCTCGGCATCGGCGCTGCACCAACGATGGCGGTCGAGGCGACCGGCCCGCTGGTACTCCTACGCCGCTGGCTGACCTGGACGCCACAGCCCGCTGTCCAGGTCGCCACGTCGGGCACGTCCGCGAGGTAGTCCACATGCACCTGCCTCAGATCGATCCCCAAGCAGTAGCTCTCGGCGACGCGCTCGCCACCGCATTGGAACAAGCGGCGAAAGGCGGAGAAATCGAGCCGGTAATCCGCGCCGCAGACAAGATCATCGCGGCCGGTCTCTATTTCGGTACGCAAGGCGAACTGGTGTCCATGATGTTGTTCCGCCTGGAACTGGCCAGTGGCGTGCGACCGCCCAGCCCCTACTACGACCTGAGCGTGCGCCTGGTCGAGGAAGCGGTGTGCACGGCCGGTGAGATGAAGGCCGCCGTGTGCGGCACCCTGCTGATGCGCGGGCAGGAACAGGGATGGCTCGAGCCCCACCTCTACGACATGCTGGCCAGCGCCGCGCACGGCCGCCCGGACTGGCAGTTGGCAATGTCGTTGATCGAACGGCAGGACCGTGGTTCCGCCCACACGCCGCGCCCGGCGGAGAACTAACGCCGGCGATGGCGGTCGCGTGGATTGTGGGTGGCTACACGCTTGGTGCACTACTCGCCGCGCTGCTGGCGTTCTTGGCCATCGCGCAGGTACGAGCATGGCGAGCCAATCGGCAAGTCTACTTGCGACCACCGGACCTCTCGCCCGCACAAGTCCGATGGGCGAATGAAAAACGGCTCAGCGACGATCCCGAAGCGACGCTGATCATCCCCGCCGATCACCCGGACTACATCAGACCCGTGAACTGGCAAGCGTTGCGGGTACGAGGCAGACCCTGGCCGTTTCGCACAGGAGGAGGTCCGGGCGGCTTGCACACGCCCCATGCCGCCCGCAGTATCGGTCGCCGTTTCCGCCCGCCACACGGATAGCCCGCAGGTCAAAGCACTCGTCGCCGCATTGGCGCCTCACGCCCGCCGCATCGGCGCTCTGGAGCCTCATGCGCATGAACGTTTCACTGCCTTGACAGCAAGTTGATCTGACGCGACTGACAGCGGGGCGGCGACGCCCGGAGGGCGTTGCCGCAACCATGACATTTCCCAACGATGAGGCCGGTATTCACCCGTTCCGATGGGTGAGGCACCGGAAATGATCTCGTGGCCGCCGACGCCATACATGGCGCGCGCGTTCGCCGCCATGCCGACACCGGAGCCCCGCTCATCCGCGATCCTCCGGAGGAGTATGTCGGGCAACACCGGTTCATTCTCGGCGATGACAACCCGACCATGCCACCAGAATTCCTGTTCCCACTTAAGGACGACTTACCCAGCGCGGCCACCGCGTACCTACCGCGCGTTGGGAGGCTCGGCGCCGAGCCAGCATACGAAGCCCGCGACGGCGATCTCGCTATCGAGAGAGCCGCGGCGACTCGGGCGATTCGGCACAGCAGCGAGCCAAATCTCGCGTTCCTCCAGCGGGTCCTGGATGGCCTACAGCGGATGTGAGCCCGCGCCAGCCATCGCTGGCCAGCCCCACGAGTACGTGATGGCGCCATTCACAAAGAGGCTGGGCGGTCGACCTCTCAGGCAGCTGCTATCGGCGGAACCCGCGATAGCGGTCGCGCGGCGGGACGTTGCCGAACTCCTCGAACCACCCCTCGGCCTCGTCCCGTGCGAGCGGCATCCGGTGGCTGAGCAGACCTTCGTAGTCCTTGTCCTGGAACAGGACGTCCTGCAGGGTGTCCCAGTCGTAGTCAGATCGCGAGGCCGGGAGATCAGACTCCAGGTCTGCGACGAGTTCGTGTTCGTCGTGGTAGAGCCGCTCGGCATCCTGGATTGCCAGGTCGAGGGCGATCTCCTCGGCCGTGCACGTCGGTGTGGGATACCGCCCGACCTGGAGATCCGAGCTGAGGTCGTCGAAGGTGCGGGCGTAGCGGCGCAGGAACCAGTCGTCCTGATCAGTGACACAGGGCAGCACCGCACCCAACGGGCCGGGCGCTCCGTCGCGGCTCATCCTCGTCCGATAGACGTAGTCGTATGCCTCGTCGGCGAGGATGGCCAGCGCGTGACCGAGCACTGCGGCCGTGCGCGGCGTCAGCGTCGCTGGGAGGCAGATCTCGCACCCGCCGTCCGCGCATTCTGGGCATTCGACGCAATCGTTGCGACACGTCCCGCAGATCTCGCACCGGCCGGGGCAGTTGGTCGTCGGGAACAGCAGAAAGCCGCCGTCGCCGGCCGTCGGGAGTTGCCGGGCCACACGTGAGGCCGCCGGATCCTCGGTGGCAGTGGCCAGGATAGGCAGCAACGCGGAGATCGTCTTCCGTGTCGAGGCGGATGCGCCTCCCAGCACCGCCTCCAAGTGCCGCTCGGCGGTGACCTGGTGCAGCAGGACGCCGTTGAGCGCCGACGCCAGCACGGTGGCCGACGGGGCATCGGGCAAGCTGACCAGGGCCTCGGCTTCGGGACCGTCACCGCCGTCGACTATGGCCAATACCCCGTGGGCGTCCGGCGCGTGCTGGGGCACGAACGCCAGATACGACTTCGTGGCGGCGGACATCGAACTCCTCGGGGTTGTTCCAGGACCAAACGGTATGACCAGGTCCCTTCTCGCGGAACCATTGACAACGCGCGTGTCACGCTACGGCCGACCACTGGCAACGGCTCGCCCCGGTGGATACGACCGCGGGGGCGTGGGCTCCCGATTTCGGACGAGGTCGCTGCTACTGCCCGCCGCCACTCGGCAGCAAGCGAATTCTTTGAGTTCACGCTGTCGCCGCCATGGCCAGGCAGACTTGCCGGTCTCACACGAACGCCGGGAACGCGTCAGGGCCTGCTACGCCCACACCTTCCACTCCTCGGTGAATGACTGCCACGGATGCCGTCCGGAATCGTTGCGGTCCATCAACTGCGCGGCGCCTTCAGCCCACATCGGAAGGTCTGCCATCTCGAGTAGTAGTCGCCGCTGCATCTCAGCCCAGCGCAGCTCGATCGTTCGAGTGCCGCGGTGGGCGCGGAGCACGACCTCGTCTGGCCGGACGGTTTCCTGATCGCGAGGGAGTACCCACTCCGCGGCGAGACCGACATCGTCCAGCGCGGCCAGCAGCGGTTCGCTGGACATCGTGACGAAGTACATGGCGTAGTCGGTGATCAGCCGCGCGCACAACGCGGGCGACAGCGGATAGATCGACCATGGAGGCATCGTTGGCGAGCGCGCCACGAGGTCATCGCTGCGCGCGTAGACCAGGTGCCCGACATCCAGGATGCGAGCCCGTTTGACGGTCTGAAGGTGTTCGACGGCCGTCCGGTCGATGAGTTCACGTTCCGACCACAGTTCGTAGCCGCGCACGATGTCGGTCGCCACCAGTGCCCGGCCGCCGGGAACCTTCATCCCTTGGACACCACGGTCGTGGGCGAGGTCGAAGGCTGTACTCAGCAGGTCGAGGTGGGTCTTGTATGCGATGTCGAGCGGCACCAGTCGGCCGGGCAGATCACCGGGCAACGGTCCACCGGATCGGATCGCTTCCTCGGCCATCCGCTGGCGCCGTAGTTGCCGCGACACGGTGCGGTTGGGATCGGATTTGATCTCGTGCAGGTACGCCTCGTAGTCGTTGCCGATCTCCTTGAAGGAGGTGGCGTCGCCGATGGTCAGGCACGAGGTGAGGTCGTGAAGCAGGACGAACCGACGCTCGTCGTGCCACCAGTCAGTCACGAACTCGCGTTCGGCGGCCAAGCCCTTCTTGCCGACCATCGGGCCGGGATGTTGGTTCCGAGAGAGGGCGATGATGACTCGCCGGTCGTAGCTGAATACTCGCCAGGCCAGACCATCAGCGACCGACCGCAGTTGACGGTCGACCCGCTCACAAACATCCGCCTCCAGATCCCAGGTCTCGGGGCTGGTCGCCGAGTCGGTAGACCTCAACTCGGGGGCGTCGGCCGGCACAGCCTTGCCCTGCCGGAGCAGCTTCGCGACGCGCCGACACCCTGCCCGATGTTCCTGGACCTCAAGCACTCGCGCGAGCAGGTCCTGCTGGAAGTCGTAGAAGTCCTCGGCACTCCGACATTGCCGCAACGCGGTGATCAGCCGCACGAGGGCGCCGACCCCGTCCTGGTGAATCGGGTGGCGGAAGATCTGGTTCGTTCGCTCGAGCGGCATGTCGTTTAGCAGCGGCATCAACGGAGCCTCCCACGACATCGCCGGGCGCCAGGCCGATCAGCCGGGCCAACCGCTCACCAGATCGAACGAGACGTCTCTGAACAGGGAGAATGGCTGCGCCACACGCTGTCATCCCGGTCGGCGATCCAGCGGCTCGGTAATGCCGCACCGGTCGGCAGCGATGGAGTTGACGGGTGGGCCAGCCTTTCCCCCTCGATGCTGGCCCACCCATGGTCTGGCTCGTCTGCCTACCCTGACCAGCGGGTTCGACGCGATAAGTCGATCTTCGTCAGGGGGCGAGGTGAACGGGACCTCGTCGAGTTCCGCCACGGAGCAACAACTAAGGCGAGCAAGGCGTAGCGCCGCTGGAGGAAGCGCGACGCTCCCGCGACGAGTGGATGACCACACCGCTGGCGTGAGCTGCGCATAGTGAGGGCCGAGGCTCTCCGGACAGTCGAGCTACGCCGAACAGGCGCTTGGTCAGGAGCAGCAGGGTCAATCCGCCCCTTCGAGGCGCTCAGCGCCCGAGATCGCCAACAAGCTCGCGGGACAGGCCGGGGTTGTGGCGACCGAAACCGCCCGATTCATCCGCCCGGCCGCCCCTTGGGGAGGTGTCCCATGGATGTCCCATTTGGCGTCGAATTCCATCACGGAAAACGGAAAACGTCAGGCGGCAAGGCTGCGCAGTGACGTAAGTATGTCGGAGGGCGCCTCTACCATGGACATATGGCGCAATGCACAGCACCGTCCCGAGGCCACCGCACCGCGAGCGGGGCTGCGAACTGCCCAGCGTGCAGCAGCCGGGGAAGGTCGTCCTACCGCTCGGCCTACTCCTACACGTCGCCCCGGCCGTCCTACGGCGGTGGCGGCGGGTCGAGCTACGGCAGCTCGTCGGGCGGTAGCGCAGGCTCCCGTCGGACCAGGACCGGCAGGTCGGTGTCGTACACGCCGACGGAGTGGCGCACCGTCGAGCCTTTCACCGAGAAGGCCAGTGAGCAGGCTCAGGCGCACCCGGAACGCCGCGACCTCTTCTTGTGCCACGCTTGGCCTGACCGAGAAGGCAGCGCGAAGGAGCTGCACGCCCACCTGAAGTCGAACGGTGCGTCGGTGTGGTTCAGCGAGGAAGACCTGCCCCTCGGCTCGCTCATGATCCGCGAGATCGACAAGGGACTACGGAACTCCCGCGTTGGCATCGTGCTGGTCACGCCTGCGCTGCTCAAGAGCATCAACGACGAGGGCGTAGCGGAGAAGGAACTCGCCGTGTTGCTCTCCACCCGGCGCGTCATTCCCGTCTTACACGGGGTGGGCTTCAACGACCTCAACGACGTCAGCCCGATGTTGGCCTCGCACGCTGGGCTGAGCACCACGGAGTCGTCGCTCGACGTTGTCGCAGCCAAAGTCGCTGCCGCTGCCGCTGCGCTCGCGGACTGAGGTCAGCCGAGCCTGCACGAGCAGGCGAGCCCGTTGCCGCGAGAAGCGCTGACCCTCGCCGACCTGCAGACGGTGGATAGGGCGGTGCTGCGGTTGGAGAAGGAGGCGCGGGTCCGCAAGAAGGCGCGTGCGGTGCTGAACACCGCGCTGCGGGCGCGGGCGATCCCTGGACGGTGGGCAGACGCTGTTCAGTGTCCATCGGACAATCACTCGCGGGTGTGGTCCGAGGTCGGGTCGTTCGACGACCTGGTGCAACTCGGCCGGCAAGCCGACGGCGACGTCGTCCGTTCGCAAACCGCGTGCTCCGGGATCCTCCGCAGCGACGCGCCGCTGGCTGGGCAGCTCCAGTCGACGCCCGCCATGGCCGCGAAGCTGCTCGTCGTTCTCACCGACGACCGCGTAACCCTTCTGACCAGGACGTTTCACACTCCGGCCTCGAGAACGGTTTGAGACAGAAGTGCCGCTCGGCAAGCTCGCGCCCCGGTGCTGCGAGAAGACGCGCCATCGAAGTGGCGACCTCGTCCACGGCGGCTGGCGAAGGCAACCTGTACCTCGCTGAACAGGGCTTTCATGTCAGGAAGTCGCGCTCTGCCGAGCCGCGGGAGACGGTAAGGCGATGTCGGCGGCACAGCAAGGCGACTACCAGGTCATTCACAGAGCTCCGGTGTACGCACAGTGGCGTGAGCTGGCACAACAGCGACCATGGTCCTCCTTTGTGGACGTACGGGACACGGCGAGCAGGGACTATGGATTGCGGACGTCCCGTGCGGATGGCCTCTGATCAGCAGTTCCGGACAGTTTTGACCTCCGAGAAAGGGGCTGCACTTCATCTCGCGGCTGCTCCGGCACCGCGAAGGGCCGATGGTGTCCGGTTTATCCGGAATTCTTCGTCAAACCTGTTTGTGCTGGTCAGAGGCTACTGTCGGCGCGGCCGATGCCGACGGCACGGCCTCTGACCTGGAATGACGCGTTCCGGCGATGCGTGCCCGAGGCGTCGCGACGGAGACGTCCCTGATCAGCGGAAACGGCCGCGACCGGTGCCGGAACGAGTGTTTCCGCAGGTAAGGAGGGGTTTGAGCAATCCCGGCCCCGATGGGCGAGATCCACTCAAAATCGGTGGCGCAACTCACATCCGAGAGGGGTCCTGCCCGGACAGCGCGCGTTGCCCATCTCCCGCCACGGTCCTCCATGATGGAAAAGCCCCGGCGAGAGCGGTGGCAGGCCACCACCAGCGTTGCTCTCGCACCCGGCACGTCGACAGCCCTCAACCGCTGACACCCAACTGGAGTGACCACCTGATGTCCGCATTCTCGCTTTCGGTGCCGATGCCGCCTCGCACCACGTGTGGTGCCGCACCCCGCGCTCAGATCATCACCCTCGGCGTCCTGGCCGTCTTCGTCGTCGTGATGGTGGTGCTGGGCCAACCGCTCACCGTCGCTGCCGGTGTCGCGGGATGGCTGGTCACGGTGACGGCCCCGGCCCCGGCCACGAGGCGGAACAAGCGACGGAACGAGATCTGATGTGACGACGATGAGCATCCCTCCCACACAGGGCAAGTCGGCCAACGGAAGCAGCGCGGAGTGGCGCCTCGACGCGGAGCTGCTGCGATCGACCTTGGCGCGGCTACGCGAGCGGCCCGTCTCCGGTGCGATCTGGCCGCCGACGCTCCTGGCCTTTGAAACGGGCCTGCCGATCACCGAGGTGGAACTCGCCCTCGATCCTGGCCGCCAACGCGACCGTGCCGCGAAGCCGGAACTCGCTGCCTGGTCGGTCTACGAGCAACTTCTGTACCTGTTGCAGCCTGGTGATCACGACCGCGAGGTCTGCCAGGCAGCACATGAACGGCTCGCTCAGCATTTGTGGCAGCGCGTCTCTCCGCCGCGCGACATCGCCGCCATCGTCAGCGAGGCGGACTTCATGGCCGCCATGGCGGCGCTGACCGCGAAGGCAGATATGAGCCTGCGGGCGATCGCGGCGGCGATGTGGGACCTTGACCGCAAGCACACTTGGAGCAAATCCGGGCTCGAGCCGTACGTCGCGGGGAAGAAGCTGCCGCCGCTGGACAAGAAGGAGCACCTGCGCACCTTGCTGTTGGTGTTGTGTGATCGGGCTGGGCGGCCCGTCGAAGATGTCGAGCACTACCTCTGGGCGTGGGACTCGTTCCGACCTCGTCCTCGGTTCGGCCGCCCGCAGCTCGTGACCCTGCCGGCTGCTTCGCGGGACCAGGAGCAGAACCCGCTTCGCATTTCGGCTCGACGAGTACCCCGCACGATCCAGCTGACCATGTCCGCCGCGACGATCGGAGTCATTGCTCTGATCGTGCTCGTCGTCATCGTCGGGGTGGCGCTCTTGATCTAAGATCGGGCCGGTGACCAGGCACAACAGAGTACGGAGGCAGAGGGTGCGGTCCCTGCCCAGCACCGATGACGGCACACCCGGTCACCGCAGTCGGTGAACCTCCTGCCGACGATCCGGAGGCGGGGACGGTTTCGATGAACCGCCTGGTCTTGATCTTGAGGCCACAGCTCCAGGAAGGCGAAAATGCCCAGCCGCGGACCATTGGATGCCGACACGCTGCTCAGCGGCGACGAGACCGAAGCGCTCCTCGCCCTTCTTTCCGACATCTCACAGGGCCACGGTGGCGACCCCGGTGTTCGCGACGCGGCGAGCGCAGCGTGGTCGCTTCTGGGCAACCGCTCGGCAGCCCAAGGCGGATACGCACAAGCTCGTGACGACAGCTACTACGCCCAACTTCTGGGGAGAATGCAAAACCGGGACCGGCCCTGGCGTTCCACGCGGTAACCACCGCAGCCGGATCCGGCTTCTGAGCGGGGTCCGGCCCGTTCGCCCATCGTTGCGGGCGGCCGTGCTGGCGGTCAGTTGCCACGTGGCACCCGCCGCGCGCCGGTCGGGTTGTCCACGTTCGGGTACACCCGTCCGACGCGGCTGCCGCCGACCGGAAGAACGGCTACGGCCGGGCCGCGACGCCGAGGGAGGCGACGGCGCGGCAACTGACTCACCCACTCAAAGATCGGGGCCGCCCGTGGGAGTCGCGGGTCGGGACACCGCGCTCCCGCAGCTTGGTCAAGACAGTGGTGTGGTCGACGTTCAGGTGTTCGCCGACCCGTGCCAGAGACCAGCCAAGCTTGTAAAGGTGGATGGCGTCATCGACTTCGTCAGGGGACAGTCCCCGTCGGCGCATCTGCACACCGTTCCGGTGGAGTATGTTGCTGACCGTTCGCCGATCAATGCCGAACAGGGCACCTAGCTCGTAGGTCGTGGCACCGTCCAGATAGCCCTGGATCAGCGCTTGGGTCTGGACAGTATCGAGTTGCCGTGCCCGACCTGGCTTAGGCCGGTCGACGGGCTGCGGAGCGGGCGCGGACGGGTCGGGGAGCTTCTGGAGCAGGTTCTCCAGGGCTTCTACCTGGGGTTTTGTGTTGTAGTAAGTTCCCCCAAGGTCCACGCATCCGAGGCCCGTGCCCGCGTAGGGCGCGGGCCTTGTGCGTTTCGCTCGTCGTATCTGGGGGCCGGGCCCCCAGACCCCCACGGTGCGGGCTCCTTGGGAGTCGGCGTGGTGGCGTTGGTTGTGGAACAACGTTGCCTAGGAAGTTGATGCTCGGCGTGTGTTACCAGCTTTCTCCGAGTCGTGACGGACGGACACTACGCACGACCGCGTCGACTTGATCCATCAGATGCCGAACCTCGCCCACGGTAGGCGTGAGCTCGTAGGCGTGGTGGTGGCAGAGATGGCTGAGTCCGTTCCATGCGAGCGCGGCGATCTTCGGCACTCCATCCTTCTCACGCATGAGCACTTGCAAGCTGATCAGCCGGGATCGCATGTTCGCTCGCGATAGGTCGTATCCGAAGGACGTCAGAAGCCGATGCACGGCGTCCTCAAGGGACTGTCGCGCAAGGACGGCAGCGAGTCGCGTTGCCTGTGGGAGATCACCGGCGCTCTCCAGAATTCTGCGCGCGTGACCCAGCAAGTCCGCCGCGGTGAGCTCGGTCATCGCCTACCCGACCGGATGTCATCGACGGTTCGCCAGACGTCCCGCACCAGGTCAATGGCGTCTCCGGACGTGCCCTGGTGGACGGCGTCGCGTACGAGGTAACGCGTCGATCTGCGCCAAGGCTTGGCTGTCCACCAGCTGGAGACGTCGTTCGACCCGGCGCCACTGAGCGTCAGTGCGACACGTTGACTTGTCGACCTGGTCTGCGCCCAGCGGTCTTCGACATCCGTGCGGTGGTCGCCGGCGATGAAGCGCCGCGCCATGTAGGTGTCGCGCGCGGCGGCCTCGACCGCCATGCGGGCCATTCCGCCGATGACCCGCTTCTTGACGTCGTCGGGCACCTCGCAATCCTTCGCCACCGCGTGGGCGTCATCGAGGTACCGCTGAGCGGGGTCGGAACAGGCGTCCACCCGCACCGAGGAGTTGGCCTTCCGCGTGACCTCGAGAATCCGTGCGTCGAGCCCCATCTGACGCACCACTTGCGGAAGGCGGTCGTCGTGGGAGAACACAATCACCTGGCGGTGTTCGGCGATCTTGGCCAGCACATCCGCGAATCCGTCGACCTTCGCCGGGTCCATGGCCTGTACCGGGTCGTCCAGCACGACGAACCGGAACGGACTGCCGTCCATGGTGGCTCGCGGCAGGAACAGCGCCAGACCCAACGCCTGTAGCTCGCCCTGACTCATGACGCCGAGCGCGCCACCCGTGGCATCGGCCCCGTCGACGTTGGCGCGCAGTTCGAGGCGTCTTCTCGTGTTCGTCCCCTTGAACTCGATCCCATCGAGGTCGACGTTGCTCTCCTGTTTCAGCGCCGCCCAGATGTCACGGGCGATGTTGGTGATGCGCTCGCCGTGCTCGTTGCGTAGATCGGTGACGCACTTCTTCATGAATTCGTGCGCCGACTTCACCATCCCGACCGACGCTTCCTGCTCCCGTGCCCGACGCGCCAAGCCGACCCACGCCGCCAGTCGTTGGGCGAGCGGTGCCCACCTGTCCTCGTGGGCGGTGAGAGTTTCCTTCGCTTCTCGGGACAGCGCTGCGAAGCCCTCGGCGAGGTCCTCGTACGTCGCATCGAGATGGTCGGCGATCGCCGAATCGTCGGGCGCCTGCGACCACAGTTCCCACGCGGTCCGCGCGGTGTCGAAAGCTTCCAGCGCAAACTGGCCTGCACGGAGCGGTGCCGGTACCTCACGGGCCAGAGCCCGAGCCTGCTCCACCGCCCGGTCTCGCTCCGCGCGAGCTTTTTGAAACACGATGAGCTCGGCGTCCTCGGACTCAAGCTCCCGCTCGACCTGCTGCCGCCACGCCGAGTCCAGCGTGCCGACACCGCAGACCGGACAGGGACCGTCCCCAGCATGGTCGTGAAAGGCCAACGTGTCGCGGAGCAGCTGTGCCCGACGTGCGGCGGCATCGACGGAACCGATCGCGTGGTCGGCGAGTTTGCGGTCGGCCTTGCGAACGGCTTCCGTCACCGCGGCGACCTCGGCCCGATCCGGAGCACGAAGGCCTGCCAGCGCTTGTAACCGCGCCAGGTCGCCGATGGGTGTGTTCTTCCGCCCGACGGCGATGGCCGCCAGGTCGTCGAGGGCGGGCGGGCGCTTGTTCAGCAGAGCGAAGGCTTCGGCAGCCCGTTCGTCGTCGGATTCCGACAGCGCCGCCTTGACGGTGCGCTGCTCAGCCTTGGCCGCCTTGTCATCCTCCTGCAGCCGTTTCAGCGCCTCAGCCAGCCGTCGCTCGGTGTCGGTGGCCTGGTCGAGCCCGAGGATGGCGTCCAGTTTGTCGAACAGTTTGCTCGGGCCCGCCTCGAGCAGGCCGCCCAGCTCCTCGTACGACAGGATCGGTTGGTACAGGTCGAGGGCTCTGGTCCAGCCGAGGCTTTCGATGCCGGGTTCACGACTCTGTCTCGATCGCTGTACCCAGACGTTGCGTTCGGCCAGCTCGGCGCCCGCTGCCCAGTCCACCCCGATGGTCGTGGAGCCGGCACCCTCCTCGGCGAGCTCGATTCTGATCGACCACGGCTCGCCGTCATGGAGGTTGCGCCAATGCTGTGACCACGCGGTGGCCTTCTTGCGCCACCGGTAGGTGCTCCCGGTCAGCGCAACCTCGAGCGCTTCCGAGAAGCTGGACTTGCCGGAGCCGTTGCGCCCGGCGACAACGGTCAATCCTGGGGCCGGGTGCAGCTCGAGCCGCGACTCGGCCCCGATCCCGCGGAACCCACGCGCCTGGATCGAGCTGATGAAGGCCCCGACCGGTGCCCGATCGTCCGCTTCGGTAGAGACCTGACGCTCTGGTGGCGAGTACCGGCCTTCCAGGGCCTCAGCAAGTTCGGCATCGCCGTCCAGTGCGGCGAGTACACAGAGCTTTGCTTCGTCGGTCAGGCTCGGCGCCGCTTCGACTCGCGCGCTGATCTCCTGGACGAGATGGCCGGCCTCGCCACTGTTCCCCGTGTCGGTCATTGATCCCTCGGTGATTGTCAGGTCGACTTGCTGTATGCGGTCGAGTAGCAGCGGTCGCTCGTTAACAGGTGTGTTCGTTTCGTGACGGACAGTCAGCTGTCGGATCGCTCGTAGCGGATACCGCGGGAAGGCATTCGGCGCCATCGCCAGTCGTCACAACCGCACCGACGCGCCCCCGCTGAAAGCCGAGTCGTGCAGTTCGAGGCGGCTGGGCTCGGTGCCGTCCGGGATGTCGAACACGACCACCCCGTCAACCCGGTTACCCGGGTTGATCTCCTCCCAGAGCGTCCTTGGCGAATCCAGGTAGAGAGCAGCTTCGGTGTCGGGCGAAAATTCGCGCCCCTGCGCGTCGAACAGTTTCTGGTTGGCCCCGAACAACGTCTGCGGTTCGGAGCCGATGTTCTCGACGCTGATCCACACGAAACAGAACTGCCCCTGCGCGGTCTTACCCGGGTATTGGCCGCCGATCTCGGTCTCGCCGCAGTCCAGCTTGGACACGGTGAACTCGAACTTGCCGTCGCGCACTGGAGTGTTGAGACCGGCGGTCTCGGGTGTCTGGCCCGGTTCGGTTTGGACGGTGCCGGCCGGGGCGTTGTCGTCGCCACCACCGACGGCGGAGCCGATGCCGGCGACGGCGACGACGCCGAGGGCGGCGGTGAGCACCTTGTGCCGGGCGAACCAGCTGCGCCTCCTGGGCGGAACGGGCGGGCGAGCGTGGTGCCCCTGCGGGCCGTGAATGGGGTCGAAGGGCGGCGCCTGGGGCGGATGCGTCATAGGGCTGGCCTCTCGGATCGAGCTCGTGTTAACGAGCTTCAGTTGACCTGAGTATGTGAACATAGTCAACAGCACATCGACCGCTGTGGTAAGTTCACGTGGCAGACCACCGGAGGGACGATGACTGAACGCACCCACATGAGCGCAGCGGATATCGCCCGCCTGGCTGGTGTCGGCAGGGCTGCGGTCAGCAACTGGCGCCGACGCCATGCCGACTTCCCGAACGCGGTCGCCGGGACCGAGGCCAGCCCTCGTTTCGATGCGACCGAGGTGCGGGATTGGCTGCGGAACCAGGGAAAACTCGACCAGATCGACCCCCTGGAGGAGCTCTGGTCGGTGCTGGATTCCGCGGGCGCCGATGCGGACGTTCTCGCGCGCTGGGTGCGTTACCTCGACGGTGGGGACGCTCAAGGCGTGTCCCCCGAGCACCGGCGGCGGCTGGACGAGCTGGCAGACCCCGCGCCTGCAGAGCTGGCGGAAAGGCTCTGCGAGCGATTCCTCTCGTCGGGCAATCGCGCCTCGCACTACACCCCGCCTGAACTGGCAAAGCTGATGGTCCAGTTCGCCCAGCCTTCGGGAACGGTGTTCGATCCAGCGTGCGGCTCGGGTGCCCTGTTGCTGGCGGCGGCGGAGCGTTCCACGGCCCTTGTGGGCCAGGAACTCGAACCCTCGATCGCCGCGCTGGCTCGCGCGCGTTTGGCGCGACTGCCCGCCGAGGTCCGTATCGAGGTCGGCGATGCGTTGCGTGCCGACGCCTTCCCTGGCTTGCGTGCCGAGAGCGTCCTCTGCAATCCGCCCTTCGGCTACCGGGATTGGGGCTACGAGAAACTGGGCATGGACGCTCGCTGGGAGTACGGTGTCCCGGTCAAGGCAGAGCCCGAGTTGGCATGGGTGCAACACTGCCTGGCCCATACCAAGACCGGCGGGACGGTGGTTGCCCTGCTGCCCGCCGGTGTCGCATCGCGGAAATCCGGCAGAGCCATCCGGCAGGCACTCGTCCGCCGCAGCGCCGTGCGGGCGATCGTCGCCCTCCCACCAGGCTTGCTGCTATCCACGGGGATCCCGCTCCAGCTATGGGTGCTGCGTAATCCGGCGCAAGCCGGTGCCGACCCGATTCTGTTGGTCGACGGGAGCAGTCTGCGGCCGGAACGGCGGGGCCAAGTCGATTGGCCGGCGATGACGTCTGCCGTACTGACCCCGTGGCGCCAGTTCAGCGAGGCCGGCACGGTCGAGGAGATCGAGGGCAGGCAACGGGTGATCGAGCCGATCGAGTTGCTGGACGACGAGGTCGACCTCTCGCCGGGTAGGTACCTGCCGTTGTCGACGCCAACGGTCGACGTCGAAGCGTTGCGAAACGCCGGGGCCCGGCTGGCGGAGCAGTTGACGACTCTTGCTCGCGATATCCCGCGGGTCGCCGCCCGCCCCGACAGGCGCTCGGTCGCGATGACGACAGTGAGCGAGCTGTCGCGCGCGGGGGTGCTCACCATCCGCCAGCAGCACATCGGCAAGATGGAGATCACAGACGATCCGAAGGCTGAAGGGCCGCTGGTGATGACCGGACGGGATGTCGCCACTGGCAAGGGGCCCTCGTCGCGGCTGGTGGCGGAACCGATGGTGGCAGCTCCCACGCTCGAACCTGGCGACATCATCGTTCCGGTGGTGTCGCTGGGTGGTGGGCGCTCTGCGGCCGTCGTGGTCGAGCAGAGCGGACTGGTCCTCGGCCCGGGTGCGCAACTCGTGCGGGTCGACCCGCATCGGCTCGACCCGCACTTCCTCGCCGGGTATCTGCGCGCGGGCCGATCGGCGCGGGCGAGCACGCAGACCGCATCAGGGGCCCATCGCTTCGATGTCCGGCGTGTCGAGATCCCGGTCCTCGACCTCCAGGAACAGAGGGAACTGGGCGAGCGGTTCCGGCGAATGCTCGAGCTCGACGTGAGCTTGCGCGATGTCGCCTCCGCAGGCGGCCGGCTTGTCCAACAGATCACCGATGGCCTCGCGGAGGGGGCGCTCCACATGTAACTAGGGCCGTTCGAGTGAAGTGAGATCACAGCTTCGTCAAATCCAGATGTTCCCGGAAACATGACGTAGTCCGCCGACGACGAACCGAGAGATGTCCATGAGTACTACGCACACCCGCCTGGCCGCTTTCATCTGGTCGGTCGCCGACCTGCTGCGCGGCGACTACAAGCAGTCCGAGTACGGCAAGGTGATCCTGCCCTTTACCGTGTTGCGACGGCTCGACTGCGTCCTGGCTCCGACCAAGGCCGACGTGCTCGCGCGCAAGGCGGAGCTTGCCGAGCGAGGCATCCAGAACGATCGGATGCTGAAGACGGTGTCGAAGGTGGACTTCTACAACACCTCGAAGCTGGACTTCGTCTCGGCTGTACGCGACCAGGACTACGTCGGACGCAACCTCCGTTCATACATCGGGGCGTTCTCCGAGAACGCTCGAGAGATCTTCGAGGCGTACGACTTCGAGAACCAGCTGAATCGGCTCGATGGTGCCGGGCTGACGTATCAGGTGGGGGCGAAGTTCGCCGAGCTCGACCTGAGCCCGGAGCGGGTCTCCAACCATGACATGGGCTACGCCTTTGAGGAGCTCATCCGACGATTCTCGGAAATCTCGAACGAGACGGCCGGTGAGCACTTCACCCCGCGCGAGGTGATCCGGCTGATGGTCAACCTGCTGCTCGCGCCTGACACCGCCGACCTCACCACGCCCGGAGTGGTGAAGACCGTGCTCGACCCCGCTTGTGGGACGGGCGGCATGCTGACCGCCGCGGAGGACTTCATTCTCGAGCACAACCCGCAGGCTGTGGTCGTCCCGCACGGGCAGGAGCTCAACGCGGAGTCCTACGCGATCTGCAAGTCCGACATGATGATCAAGGGCGAGCGGTCGGACAACATCAAGCTCGGCAACTCGTTCAATCACGACAAGCATTTCGGCAAGCGTTTCGACTACCTACTGGCCAATCCGCCGTTCGGCGTGGAGTGGAAGAAGGTCAAGGACGACGTCGAGGCGGAGGCGACGCGTGGACACGCGGGTCGTTTCGGCGCCGGCCTGCCGAGGATCAACGACGGTTCCCTGCTGTTCCTGCAGCACATGATCCACCACATGAAGAAGCCGGATGAAGGGGGTTCACGGCTGGCGATCGTCTTCAACGGCTCGCCCCTGTTCACCGGCGCGGCTGGGTCTGGCGAGTCGGAGATCCGGCGGTGGATCTTGGAGAACGACTGGCTCGAGGCGATCGTCGCACTGCCGGATCAGCTGTTCTACAACACCGGCATCTCCACCTACTTCTGGATTCTGACCAACCGCAAGGACGAGGCGCACAAGGGCAAGGTCATCCTGCTCGACGCCCGGGAGAACTGGGCGAAAATGCGCAAGTCGTTGGGGGACAAACGGAAACTGGTCCCCGACGACGACATCGCGCAGCTGACGGAGCTGTATGCGCAGGCGTTGACCGCCGCGCAGGATGCCGAACACCCGATGCACAAGAAGGTCAAGGTCTTCTCGACGCGGAGCTTCGGCTACCAGAGGATCACGGTCGAGCGTCCGCTGCGGCTGCGGTTCGAGGTGACCGAGGACGCGCTCGCCGAGCTGGAGACGGCGAAGCCGCTGGCGAAGTACGAGCACCGCGAGAAGCTGATCGAGGCACTGCGAACCCTGGTCGGCAAGCCCGCGATGTTCGAACGCGCGGAGTTCGAGACGGTGGTGAAGGACGTTCTGGCGCCGCTGGGCAAGCCGCCCGCGCCGGTGACCAAGGCGGTGTGGTCGGTGCTCTCGGTTTCGGACCCGGAAGGCGAGTTGCAAACTGACCGGCACGGCAACCCGATGCCCGATCCCGATCTGCGCGACAACGAGAACGTTCCCCTTGACGAGGACATCGACGACTACCTGGCTCGCGAGGTGCTCCCGCACGTCCCCGATGCGTGGGTGGACCACACCAAGACCAAGATCGGCTACGAGATTCCGTTCACCCGGCACTTCTACAAGTACGTGCCGCCCCGGCCGCTGGCGGAGATCGACGCGGAGCTCAAGGAGCTCGAGGCCGAGATCCAGCGGCTGCTGTCGGAGGTGACGGAGTGATGGGCCTTATCGAAGGTCTTGGACCTGGCGACTGGCCTCGTTTTCCCCTCTGGGTCGTCGCTCCAAGGTCTAAGGAATCTGGCATGCCGGACGGTCGGCTCTTATCTGTATTTCTCGAAGCGGGCGTGGTTCCACGAGATTCGCGCGATGACAACCACAACCAACTCGGTGAAGACTTGTCGCGGTACCTTGTAGTTCGCCCGGGTGACATTGTCTTCAATAAGCTTCGATCGTGGCAGGGGGGCATCGGTGTTTCGCAGTACGATGGGATCGTCAGTCCTGCCTACTATGTGTGCCACCCGGGCACAGGATGGTATTCGCGTTTCCTTCATTACCTGCTTCGATCGAAGCCGTACTTGACCGAAATTACTCGAATCTCAAAATGGATGCCTCCGTCGCAATTTGACACCCCCTGGGATTTGCTTCGTTGCTTGCCTGTACTGACTCCGCCGCTTGAGGAACAGCGGCGCATCGCCGACTTCCTCGACGCCGAAACATCCCGGATCGACAGGGTTCACGAATTGCATGGGCGCGTCGGCCAAAAGTTGACTGAGCGCCACTTCTCCTTGGTGGATGCGGCCCTGAGAGAGCTGGCGAAAACACATGCTGAGATCAGTTTCCGCAGAGTTGTGCGTAGGATCGAACAAGGACACAGTCCGGAATGTGATGCGGCGCCAGCGAGCAACGATGAGTGGGCTGTGCTGAAATTGAGTTCGATCAAGAGGGGGATCTTCAATGGAGCTGAGAACAAGCTGTTGCCATCCAACGTTAGACCAATGCGTAGGGCTGAGGTCCATCCAGGCGACCTTCTGATCACTCGGGCTAATACTCCGGACTTGGTGGGCGATTCAGCCGTCGCTGACGATACGAGCAGAATGCGGCTGCTTCCGGACCTCATATATCGGGTCGTGTTGAATGATGATATTGATCCGCGCTTCGCGTCGATTGCCATAAACGGAGGTCGTATTCGGAGCCTCATCCAATCGGTCGCACGAGGATCTTCACAGTCAATGGTCAAGCTGCGGGGCGAGGACATCAGGCAGTGGCCAATGCCTTTGCCCCCGCTTGATGTGCAGCTGGCCTTTGTTCAGGAAGTCGAAGATAATCGCCGTCTGACAGACGGTCTGCGCCACAAGATCAACCGCCAACTCGCCCTCCTTGCCGAGCGGCGGCAGGCGCTCATCACCGCGGCCGTCACCGGGCAGCTCGACGTGACCACGGCGCGGTCCGGGGTTCGGGCGTAGCCACCGTGCGGATCGAGGGGAGACGGCGATGACGGGGGTCTACCCGTCGCCACAGGCGGGCGCCGGGGTGCCACAGCGGCCACGGAAACCCGCCGAGCTCGCGCGCCAGGTCATCGCACAGGTGCAGGACCTGGCCGCGCGAGGAGCCAGGCTGTTGCAGGTTCCGCAAGCCTTGCGGCAGAGCGCGAAACAGCAGACCGCCACGCTCTTGAACGAGCAGGTCCACGCCGAGCTGCACAGGCGTCCGGTCGCGGATCTTCGCACCCTCGTGGAAGGGCGCGTTCGGCTCGGCAGCCTCGAGAACGCCGGCTACCGGACCGTCGCGGACATCCACCAGGTGAATCCCGCGCAGCTGCTCCGCGTGCCCGGCGTCGGCAGCCACACCGCGCACGAGGCTGCTGCCGCGGCGGGAGTGCTGGCGCGGCAGCTCGCCAAGGAATCGCGTATCCGGCTCGACCTGGTGGGCAAGCCCATCGGCCACACCCAGCTGCTCGCCACCCTGGCCGCTGCCCGGCACGCAGACGGTGCCGCCTCCGCGTTGCGTGGTCCGATCCAACAGTTCCAAGAACAGACCGCATCGCTGATCCCGGAGGCCGGTCGCGCGACCAGCAAATGGCGGATGACCTTCGCCGGGCGGCGGAAAAAGGACACCGCGCTCGGGGCCGTAGGAACGCTCCAGGCGATCCTTGACGACCCGAACGTCGTCGCGCTCCGAAACAGCGTCTACAGCGCCGAACAAGCTACCGACCCGCGCAACTATCAGCCCGAGCAGCTCTGGCAGGACTACGCGGCCGATGCGGCCACGTTCAACGCGCTGCTGTCCACGGTCGGCGGCGCCGGCGAGAGCGAGGACCGGGAGGCAGCCGAAGGCTTCATCGGGCCCGAACTTCGCCAGAAGATCTCGGCCGAGCCACTCGACACAAGCCTGCTGAACGCGACCCTGCGCGAGTACCAGGCGTTCGGCGCCAAGTACGCCATTCATCAGCAGCGCTCTATCCTCGGCGACGAGATGGGGCTGGGCAAGACGGTGGAGTCGCTCGCCGTGTTCGCGCACATGGCAGCCAAAGGGCAGCACCGGTTCATGGTGATCTGCCCGGCGAGCGTCCAGATCAACTGGATGAAGGAGATCGAGCGGCACACCGACCTTGCCGCGCACCTCCTGCACGGCCGCGACCGCGAAGCCGCCGGCAAACGCTGGCTCCGTACCGGCGGCGTCGCGGTCACCACGTTCACCACGGTCGGTTCCCTCGAATGTCTTGAGGAGGCCGAGATCGCGATGGTCGTGGTCGACGAGGCCCACTACGTCAAGAACCCCGATGCGAAACGGTCCCAGGCCGTCGCCGAGGTGCTCGAACGTTCCCAGCGCGCCCTGTTCCTCACCGGCACCCCGATGGAGAACCGGGTCGAGGAGTTCCGCAACCTCGTCGCCTACCTTCAGCCGGGGCTGGCGGCGCGCATCGATCCGGCCGATGCCATCGCAGGCGCCAGGGCGTTTCGCCGTGCCGTCGCCCCGGTGTACCTGCGCCGCAATCAGGAAGACGTGCTCACCGAACTGCCCGACAAGATCGAAGTCGAGGACTGGGTCCAACTGTCCTGGCAGGACGAGGAAGCCTATCGGGAGGCGGTGAAGGCGAAGAACCTCATGGGGATGCGCCGAGCAGCCTTCGATTCGCCGGATTCGGCCAAGCTGCAACGCATCCGTGAGATCATCGAGGAAGCGGTGGAGGACGGCCGTAAGGTCATCGTGTTCTCCTACTTCCTCGATGTGCTGGGTGCGATCCAGCGAACCTTGGGCGACATCGCGATGGGCCCGTTGACCGGCTCCGTGCCGCCGGCGATGCGGCAGCGGTTTGTGGACGACTTCAGCCAGCGGCAGGGCAGCGCCGTGCTGCTGTCCCAGATCGAGGCAGGCGGTGTCGGGCTGAACGTGCAGGCCGCATCGGTGGTGGTCATCGCCGAACCGCAGTGGAAACCAAGCATTGAGGAACAGGCCATCGCCCGGGCCCACCGGATGGGGCAAATCCACACCGTGCAGGTCCACCGAATCCTGGCCAAAGGCAGCGTCGACGAGCGAATCCGGGAGATCCAAGAACACAAGCAGCTGCTGTTCAATGAGTTCGCGCGCAAGAGCGACGCCAAGGACGCCGACGCCCGCTCGGTCGACACCTCGGAGCACCGGCCGGCCGTTCTCGACGACGAATCCGTGCCTACCGAACGCAGGGTGATCCTTGCCGAGCAATACCGTCTGGGGGTGCTATGACAGTCCCCCAGTGGCAGGAGCTCATGGCCCCGATCATGCGGCAGCTCACCGACGGCCGGGCGCGGCACTGGCGTGAGTTGCGGGACGGTTGTGTCACCGCGTTCGGTCTGAGTGATACGGACTGCGCGGAGAAGATCGCGAGTGGCAAGGCCAGGCTCGACAATCGCGTGCAATGGGCCGTGTCGCATATGTTCCAAGCGCGACTTATCGAACGACCCCGCCGCGGTTTCGCCCAGCTGACCCGCCGCGGACGCGAGGTGCTCGATGAGCGCGGCGATGAGATCACGCCCGACTATCTCCTTCGGTTCTCCGAGTACCGGGACTTCAGAAGCCGGACCCGCGCCCAGGGCAACGGTCGTGGCGCGCTGCCGGCGGCGACAGACGCGGAAACGCCGCTGGAGAACATTGCCGATGCGGTCGCCGAGGCTACCTCAGCGTTGCATGGGGAATTGCTCAAACGGATCATCGAACAGCCACCGGAGTTCCTCGAGAAGCTTGCCTTGACGCTGCTCAACGCGATGGGTTACGGAGACGCGGCAGGCAGCGAGCATCGGGGCCGCTCGGGTGACGGCGGTATCGACGGCGCCATCCGACAAGACGCGCTGGGCCTCAATACCGTCTACCTCCAGGCCAAGCGGTACACCGATGCCGTCGTCGGCAGGCCCGACATGCAGAAGTTCGTCGGCGCCCTGCACGGCGTCGGCGCGGACCGCGGCGTTTTCGTCACCACCAGCCAGTTCAGCCAGGAAGCACGGGACTACGTGGAACGGATTCCCAATCGAATCGTGCTGATCGACGGCCAGCGCCTGGCGGAACTGATGGTTCAGCACGACATCGGTGTCCAAGTGAAGGACACCTTCGTCCTCAAGCGCATCGACGAGGACTTCTTCGATGAGTGAGATCTACATGTACGCCGACGAAACCGGCGATCTTGACATGAGCGGTTCCACCGGCTCCAGCACCTACTTCGGATTCGGAACCGCCGTATTCACCCGAGATCACGGCCAGGAACTGTGGGAAGGTCTCCAACTGAGGTGTCATCTCGAGCAGCGCGGCGTGAACCTGCCGAAAGGCCTCCACGCGAAGAACGATTCGCCAGCGACGCGCGGTGAGGTCTTTGAACTCATCCGCCGGCAGGCGCCGCGCCTGGACGCGACCTTTCTGTACAAGCGCAACGCCTACGACTCGATCAAGGAGAAGGGGCCCGTATACCTTTACAAGGTTGCGTGGTACTTGCACTTCAAGGAGATCGCCAGGTGGGTGACCAAGCCTGGTGACACGCTGTACGTCATCGTGGGTTCGTTGCAGACGCACAACAAGCGCGACGCGATTCGCCATGCGCTCGAAGACGTTTGCAACCAGGTCGCGCAAAGGCGGACCATTGTCCCGTGCATTTGGGACGCCCAGACATCGTGGGGAATCCAAGTTGCGGACTACGCCCTGTGGGCGGTGCAGCGCATACTGGAAGGGCGCAAGTGTTCCTGGTACGAACCCTGCGTCGTGCCCACTCTGAAGACCAGATTTCTGCCGTGGGGGCAGGCGTGACCGAGGACAGGAAAGAAGCCGGCTATCTCGGTCTCCCGAGAAGTGGTCCCCTGGACCTCTTGTCACCGGCTTGTGTGACCAGGCTACGAACAGTTGTGCGATCTGTCAAGTTGGGACGAGGAGTGGGCACGCGATGACCGCGCATCACGAGGTCCGGTTCGAGGACGCCATCGAGAGCGCCCTGCTGGAGTCGGGCTGGTACCGGGGTCAGCGTGACGGATACCGTCGCGAGCTCGGCATCGACACCGACCAGATGTGGACCTTCATCGGAGCCACCCAGAGCGACACCTGGGAGAAGCTCCGTGCCTACTACGGCACCGGCAGCGACGAGGCACAGAGGCTGTTCGCGCGGAGGGTCGCCCAGGAGCTCGACACGCGCGGCCCCCTCGACGTGCTCCGGCACGGGGTCAAGGACCGTGGTCACCTGATCAGGCTGGCCTACTTCCGCCCGGCGCACACCCTCGCCGAGGACGCGCTCGTCCAGTACCGCCAGAACCGCCTGTCGGTCACCAGACAGCTCGCCTATTCCGACAGTGAGCGGGGCAAGGAACTTGACCTCGCGTTGTTCCTCAACGGCATCCCGGTCGCCACCGCCGAGCTGAAGAACCCGCTCACCGGGCAGAACGTCGAGCATGCGAAGCACCAGTATCGGCACGATCGGGATCCCGCCGAGCTGTTGTTCGCCAAACGCGCGCTCGTGCACTTCGCAGTCGACCCAAACCTGGTCTTCCTCACGACCAGGCTGGCGGGCGAGGCCACCCGTTTTCTGCCTTTCAACACCGGCTCGGAAGGGCCCGGAGAGGATGGCGGCGCGGGCAACCCGCCGGCGGCGCCCGGCAAGTACCGAACGTCCTATCTGTGGGAACAGGTGTGGCAGCCGGACGCTTGGCTCGACATCATCCGCCTTTTCATGCATCTGGAAGTGCCCAAGGAGAGGGCCAAAGGCGGCCGCATGCGCGGCCCGCACGCCCGCACCTTGATCTTCCCGCGCTACCACCAGTGGCACGCTGTCGGCCGCCTCATCGAGCACGCCGCCGAGCACGGACCGGGGCAGAACTACCTCGTCCAGCATTCGGCGGGGTCCGGCAAGTCCAACACCATCGCCTGGCTCGCACACCGGCTTTCGAACCTCCACTCGGCGTCGAACGAGCCGGTGTTCGACAAAGTCATCGTCGTGACGGACCGCTCGGTGCTCGATCGCCAATTGCAGGACACGATCTACCAGTTCGAACACCAGAGCGGTGTCGTCCGCAGGATCAGCGAGAAGTCGGAGGGTTCCAAGTCCGAGCAGGTTGGGGAAGCTCTTTCGGGCGAGACAACCAAGATCCTCATCGTCACGCTGCAAACCTTTCCCTATGTGCTGGACAAAGTGGACGGACTGCGCGGGAAGCGGTTCGCGATCGTCGTCGACGAGGCGCATTCGTCCCAGTCTGGCGAGTCGGCGGCGGCGCTCAAGCGGGTTCTCACCAAACTCGGCAGCGACGACGTCGACGAGACCGCGGATCCGCTGACGGCGGCGGCCCTCGCTCGCGGCAAGCACGACACTCTGTCGTACTTTGCCTTCACCGCCACGCCCAAGGCCAAGACGCTGGAGTTGTTCGGGACACGGTTCGGCGACACCATGCGTCCCTTCCACGTCTACTCGATGCGGCAGGCAGTCGAAGAGGGCTTCATCCTCGACGTCCTGCGCAACTACGTCACCTACAAGACTTACTGGCGGCTCGCGAACGGCAACCCGGACGACCGTGAGGTCGACGAGCGCAAAGCCAGCGCGCAGCTGGCTCGCTTCGCCACGTTGCATCCGACCAGCCTCGAACAACGTGCTGAGATCATCATCGAGCACTTCCGTGCCCACACCCGGCACCGACTGGGTGGCCGGGCCAAGGCGATGGTCGTCACCCGGTCTCGTGAGCACGCGGTCAAACTCTTCCGCAAGCTCAAGGCCTACGCCGAGGACATGGGCTACACCGACTGCGGGACACTTGTCGCCTTTTCCGGCGAGGTAAAGGTCGATGGGCTTGAGGCCGACACTGTCACCGAGCCCGGTCTCAACGGGATCAGCGAACCGGCGTTGCCGGCTGCGTTCGGCTACACCCCCATGGACGATCCCGATGCAGGCACCAATCCCAAGCCGGAATACCGGATCCTTGTTGTCGCGGAGAAGTACCAGACCGGGTTCGACCAGCCGTTGCTGACGACGATGTATGTGGACAAGTCTCTCAAGGGCGTCGCGGCGGTGCAGACCCTGTCCCGGCTCAACCGCACGCACCGGCTCAAGTCCCAGGACGACTTGTTCGTGCTCGACTTCGCCAATGAGGCCGAGGACATCGCCGAGTCCTTCCGGCCGTTCTTCGAAGCCACGATCACCGCGCCGTCCGATCCGAACCTGATCTATACCGCCGAGCGCGCGTTGCTGGACTACCAACTGCTTGTCGAGTCGGAAATGGAGGCGTTCGCGCAGGAGTACGAGCGCGCCCAGGCCCACGCCGCGGATCGCGAGCAGTGGGAGAAGGCGCACGCGGAGCTCTACCGGTTCACCGAACCCGCCATCGACCGCTTCGCCGGCTTACGTGAGGAGGATCCAGAGGCGGCGGAAGGCTTCCGCGCCGCGTTAAGGGACTACGTGCGTAAATACGGCTTCCTGGCGCAGATCGTCGGGTTCAGCCAGCGTGACCTGGAGCGGCTGTACGTCTACGGCAAGATGCTGCTCAACCGCCTCCCCAGGCGCGAGGACCCGGGAGTCGACATCGGGCAGGTCGACCTCACGCATTTGCGGATCGCCAAGACTGGTGAACACGACGTCAGCCTTACTCCCGAGGGCGAACAGATGCTCCCTGGGTTCACCGGCGACGGGACGGGTGCGCAGCATGAGCCGCCCAAGAGATCTCTCTCGGAGCTGATCGCGGACCTCAACGACCGCTTCGGCGTGAACCTGGGCGAACACGACATCGTCAAAGGTTCCGCTGAGGCCGCGATGGCTGAACCACAAGTCCAGGCGGCGGCGTTCGCGAACGATGAGAACAACTTCGGGCACGTCTTCGACGAGGTTTTCGAGGCGAAGGTCTTCGAGCGCATCGAGAACGACACCAAGGCGTTCCAGAAGTTCGCCGACGACCCGGATTTCAATGCCGAGCTGAAGAGCATCGCTCGGCGATACGCGTACCAGTCCCTTCGGCGCGACGTCGCCTGACCGCCATGCGCGAACTCGTTACCCTCGCCGAGCGGTACGAACTCACCGCACCGCTCGGGCGCGGCGCGATGGGCGAGGTGTGGGAGGCCTTCGACCGGAGGCTGGACCGTCGCGTCGCGGTCAAGCTCCTACGCTCGGAAGCCCTGCCGCTGGGAGCGGACCGGCGAGCGTTGGCGGCGCGTTTCGTGCGGGAATCCCGTATGACCGCACGGGTGGAGCATGCCGGTGTGGCCGCTGTGTTCGACGCCGGTTCGGACGGCGGGCGGCTGTACCTGGTGATGCAGCTCGTCCCGGGCTGCGACCTCGCCGACTTTCTCGCTGAGCGCGGGCCACTGCCGCTCGAAACCGCCGCCGCCATCGGCGCACAAATCGCATCCGTCCTCGCGACCGCTCACGCCGTGTCTCTAGTGCATCGCGACCTCAAGCCGCGCAACGTGATGATCAAGCCCGATGGTGCTGTGGTCGTGCTCGATTTCGGTGTGGCCGCGCTCCTCGACTCGAACGTCACGAGACTGACCACGACGGGCGAGAGCATCGGCAGCCCTGCGTACATGTCGCCGGAGCAGGTGCTGGGCGCCACGCCGACTACACGGAGTGACCTCTATGCTCTGGGTTGCGTCCTGCACGAGCTGCTTGCCGGTGTTCGGCCCTTCACCGCGCAGGGATCTTTCGCCGCCATGCGGCAACACGTTGACGAACCACCATCGCCCATCCGCCGTCAACGAGCGGACGTTCCCGAACAGTTCGAGGAGCTGATCCTTGACCTGCTCGCCAAGGAGCCGGCACAGCGCCCAGCCGATGCGTACGAGGTTTATCGACGGTTGACCCCGTTCCTACCGGTGCCTGGGCGGCCGGAGAGCGGTCGCGCACTGGATCCCACGCGTCCGTACCGGCAGCCCTTCGCCCCGCTACCGCCTGTGCGGTCACCGGGTGAACCGTCGACGCCAGTGCGGGAAAGCTCCCACGCGGCGGATGTCGGAACAGCGCGTGAGGAGGCGGCTGACCTCGCCGAGGCCGGTCGGTTCACGCAGGCGGCCTCTGTGCTGGTCGGAGTTCTACGGCAGACGGGTGACGATCTCCCGAGTTCTCAGCGACGGAGCCTGCGCCTTCAGTTGGCCGGCACTCTTCTGCTGGGCGGTGACTACGGCCGGGCGCTGCCGCATTACGAGTGGTTGATCGCCGAAGTAGGTGCGGAGCGCGGCGAAGCGGATCCGGATGTGCTGGAGTGGCGAATCCAGGCGGCGGGTTGCCACCATGCGGTCGGGCACCCGGATCGGGCGCTGGAACTACTCATTCCCGTGCTGCGGATCCAGGTTGGCCGGTTGGGTCCGACCGCACCGGAGGTCGTTGAGATTCGGAGACAGGTCGCGCTGCTGCGAGCGGGAATCGGTGCCACCCACATCGCGACGAGGGAGATCCGCGACTTGATCAGTGAGCTGGGTGAGAACCATCCAGTGGTGTCCGAGCTTCGTGAATTGCTGGGGCGCCTCGGTGATGGTTGAGCATTGCGGATAACGCCGGCCCGAAGCGTGCGCGGCGTGACCAGGCGTCGTTTCGACATGCCGGCGACGTAGCGGATTAGCTGTGTCGATGACGTGAGACACGCCTATGTCGAAGTCCTGAGACACCCCATTCCGATGTCCTGAGACACACAGGTTGCCGATTGTGTCCCGCAATGCGAGCCGTCCGACTGGGGAGGTCGGCGATCAGGTCGTCCCTTCCGGTACTTCGTAGCTCTCCAGCACGGTGGGCAGGAGTTCGATCAGGACGCGTTTCTTGATTTGCCGGCCGTCCTGGGTGCGGTGGTAGATGTCGTTGTAGCGGCCGGCGAACTCTGTGCGGCCGCCGTTCTTGAGGAGGCTGAGCTGGAAGAAGCACCACCAACCCTCGGCGATGTCGCCGTCGATGCGGGTGACCCGCTGGTTCGTGGTCATGTGGGTGTTGTGTGTCAAGGGCCAGTTCGTTCTCCCCGCTGGCGGCCAGGAGTTCTCCCCACTGGTGGCCAGATAGATCTCCCCGACGGCGGCCAGATAAGTCCCCGCCCTCGGTCGTGCGTGCTCAGTTCAAGGCGGTGACTCCCTTGCCGGAGGTGGCCTGCGCGAGCCGGTAGCTGTCACCGTCGGTGACGACGATGTGGGCGTGGTGCAGGAGCCGGTCGACCGTTGCGGTGGCCAGGGTCTTGGGCATGATCTCGTCGAACCCGGACGGGTGGAGGTTGCTCGACACCGCGAGCGAGCGACGTTCGTAGGCGGCGTCGACCAGCCGATAGAACCCCTCCGCGGCGTCCGGGGAGACCGGCAGCAGCCCGATGTCGTCGACGATGATCAGGTCGGTGCGGATCAACCGGGCCAGTGCCCGGGTGATCGAGTCGTCGGCGCGGTGGCGGCGGACCAGGGCGCCGAGGTCTTCGATGGTGAACCAGGCCACCGTCATCCCGGCCTCGACCGCGGCCTGGCCGAGCGCTTCGCAGAAGTGGGATTTCCCGGTCCCGGACGGCCCGCAGATGCACACGTTCTCCCGCCGACCCACCCATTCCAGGGTGGTCAGGGCGTCCTGGGTGGGCCGAGGGATGCAGGACGCGCCCGCGTCCCAGTCGCCCAGGGTCTTCCCGGCGGGGAACCCGGCCCGTTGGCGCCGGGTGCGCAGGTTCGTGGCGTCGCGGCCGGCGGCTTCCTCGGCGAGCAGGACCCGGACGAGCTCGGCGTGGTCCCAGCGCTGCGCCCGCGCGGTCGGCACGAGCTCGACGAGGTGGCGGCGGATGTGGGGCAGCTTGAGCCGCCGGGTCAGCGCGACGGCCTCCGCGAGCGGATCCCCGGCCGAAGCCGGCACCGATCCGGTGACCGCGCTCATGACGGCTCTCCTGCCGGGTCGAGCTCTGCCGGGTCGGGATGGGGGTCGGGATCAGGTGGCGCGGCGATGCCGAAGCCGGACCAGGCCGAGGTGCCGGGTTGCAGGCTGTGCGTCTCACTCGCGCGGACCGTGGGCTTGTTGATGTCGCGCCCGGCCTGGTGGGCGAGGATGCGCAGTACGTCGTTCTCGGCGAACCGTCCTGCGACCGCGGCCGTGCCGAGGGCGCGGTCGACCTCGCCGGGCGGGTGCAGCTTGGCCAGCGCGACGGCCTCGGCCATCTTGCGTCGGACCCCTCGCGCGCCAGACCCGGCGGCCTCGACCAGCCAGGACGTCGCGCCCGGGCCGAGGGCGAGGAACTCGGTCTCCGCGGCGCTGCCCGCCCGCGGCACCCGTTCCCCGGCGGCGTTCGCCGCCGCGGTGGGCGGCGGGTAGTGCTCGGGCTGGATCGATGGCGTCCCGGGTGTCGAGCGGGCGTGGCGGGCAACCTCGCCCGGGCCGTGCTCGCCGACGGCGGTGATGACCAGGTCGTCGCCGTGGAACCGGACCCAGACCCGGGTGTCGACCAGCTGGTGGGGCACCGAGTAGCGCACCCCTTCGACCGAGACGGTGGCGTCCCAGTTCACCCGCCGCGTCGTCCCGAACGCAACCGTGAACGCGACTGTCGGCAGCGGATGCAGCCTCGTGCGTTCCTCGGCCAGGGCATCAACCGGCGGCCGGCGGGTCTCCCGGTGCGCCCGGGCGTTGACCTGCTCGCAGAACTCCCGACACGCGCTCTCCAGCTGGGAGAACGTGCGGTACTCCTCCAGCAGGTTCGCCGAGGTCGGGACGATGTCGGCCTTCGCGATCCGCACCGTGGCCTCCGAGCCGCCCTTGGACTGCGGGTCCGCTGGCACGCAGGTGCGGATCGTCATCCCGTAATGCCGTCCGACCGCGACGATCTCCGGGTGCCGCACCGCGATCCCGGCGACATGGTCGACCGAGACGGTGCGCTCGTTGTCGGTCAGCGCGTAGGTCGGGACCCCGCCCATGCGGCGCAGGGTGGTGTCCATGCAGGCCACGATCGTCGGCAGGGTCCGGTCCCAGACCGCGAGCACGATCCGGAACCGTGACCACGCCAGCCACGCGCACCACAACGACGTGCGGCGCCCGTTCACCCGAGGGCCCTCGGCCCAGTCCCACTGCAGCCACAGCCCGGGCTCGACTACCCACGGCCGGAACACCCGGCGCTGCCCGGCCCGCAATCGGGCCTTGACCTCCGCGACCGTGCGCCGGGTGGTGCGCTCCCCGCCGGTGAAGCCCATCGCGACCAGCCGCTCGTGGACCACGTCGGCGCGGACCCGGCCGTCCGAGCGCACCACCAGCTCCTCGATCTTGTCCTGGTACTCGTCGATCGGCCGCACCCGGTGCTCCCGGGCGACCGGCGGCTGACCCGCCTCGCGCAGCGCCACATAGCGGGCGACGGTGTGGTGATCACAGCCCGCCAACTCGCCGGCGGCGCGGTAACTCCCCGTGAGGTCGAACGCCTCCAGGATCTCCATGATCTCCTCGTCTCGCTTCACCGGCAGACCCTCGCCGCCGGCATCGGATGCTTGATCACCGGGGAGATATCTGGCCGCCAGCGGGGAGAACGCTGGCCGTCACCGGGGCGGTAAATGGCCGCCTACGGGGAGTTTGGACTGGCCGCTGTCA
>NZ_QEQT01000066.1:0-56240 GCF_003311655.1 Prauserella sp. PE36
CCGTTTGGGTGGTGGCGGGAGACGGGTGGGCGCAGGCATGGTGGCCTTCACTGCAGCCGGGGAGACGGGGTCAGCCTCCGGCGTGGGCGGGGGCTTTGGCGGCCTCGCCGGTGTCGCTCAGCAGCGGCGGGGTGCTCGGCGTGTTGAGCACATCGTCGTCGAGCAGGCCCTCGCTGCGGGCGACCACCGTCGGCACCACGATCTGACCGGCGACGTTGGTGGCGGTGCGCATCATGTCCATGATCGGGTTGACCGAGTAGATCAGCGCGATGCCCAGCGCCACCTGCTCTGCGTCGAGGCCGATGACCGTGGTGGTGAGGGTCAGCGCCGTGAGCCAGCCGGTGGTGCCCGCCGTGGCGAACGCGCCGAGCACGGCCACCACGACGATGCCGACGTACTGCCCGAAGCTCAGCGACACCCCGGAGATGTTGGCGATGAAGATCGCGCCGATCGCGGGGAACACCGCCGCGCAGCCGTCCATCTTCGTGGCGCTGGCGAGCGGCGTCGCGAACGCGGCGTAGCCGGGATCGACGCCGAGGTTGACCGCGGTCTGCCGGGTCAGCGGCAGCGTCGCGCCGGAGGACTGCGACACGAACGCGAACTGGATCGCCGTCCACGCCTTGCCGAAGAACCGGCCCGGGCTCACCTTGGCGAAGACCCGCAGCAGGATCGGGTAGACGGCGAACAGCACGAGCAGCGAGCCGACGTAGACGGCGACCGTGGCCGACAGCAGGGGCCGGAACAGCGAGTCGCCGTAGTTCGCCACGGCCGCGCCGATCAGGCCGAGGATGCCGATCGGGGCCAGGCGGACGATCCAGCCGAGGTAGCGCTGGATGATCTCGAATACGCTGGTGGTGAAGTCGACGAACGGCTTGGCGCGGTCACCGAGGCTGTAGGCGGCGGCGCCGATGACCAGCGCGAGGAACAGCACCTGCAGCGTCTCGCCCTCGGCGAAGGCCGCGATGAAGTTGCTGGGCACGATGCCCTCGATGAACGCCGTCCACGAGCCCCAGCTCTCGACGCTGCCCGCGGCCTTCTCGGTGTTCTCCGCGGTGGCCTGCGCGTCGCCGAGCCCGCCGCTGCCGGGGTTGAAGATCAGCCCCACGACGATGCCGATCAGCACGGCGATGAACGACGTGATCGCGAACCACAGCACGGTCTTGCCGCCGAGCCTGGCCGCGGTGCGCCCGCCACCGAGCCTGCGGAGGCTGTTGATGCCGACGATGATCGCGGTGAAGACGAGCGGGATCACGGCGATCTGCAGGAGGGTGGTGAAGACCGAGCCGAGCTGGTCGAGCACCTCGGTGAGCCACGCGGTTTCGGTGGCTCTCGCGAGTGCGCCCAGTAGCGCACCCGCGACCAGCGAGCCGATGACCGCGGCCGCGAAGACCGAGGGTTTGGTGTAGGTGCGCAGGAAAGACACGCGTCCGCTCCGATAGCTGAAAGTAATTCCTGTATCTGCCGGAGTGCACAACGCGTGAGCGGGTGACGAGCTTCCGCCCGCGGTTCTATCTCACATCATGGGAAGCCGGTCGCTCCGCAGCCTCTGTGCGGCCGCTCCGGTGGCCAGTTCTGGGCGGGCCGAAGGGGTCTCGGCGTAGAAGCGGACGAGCCGGTAGAGCAGTACCGGTGGCCGGTGTGGGCGGGCGCAGTCCCCGCGGCTGTTAGCAGCCCGGCGTCGGCCCGAGCATCGCTACGGGTTCTACCGTGCGGGGCGCCAGAGGTCGGTCACGCTGACGCCGACCTCGGCCAGCAGGCGGCGCGTCAGTGGCAGGCTGATCCCGATCACGCTCGACGGGTCGCCCTCGATGCCCTCGACGAACCAGCCGCCGAGCCCGTCGAGGGTGAATGCGCCGGCCACGTTGAGCGGCTCGCCCGTCGCGACGTATGCGTCCAGCTCGTCCTGGCTCGGCGTCGCGAAGTGGACCGTCGTGGTCTGGCTGCCCGACGCTTCGCGCGTCACGGTGCCGTTCTCCAGTCGCAGGACGACGTGGCCGGTCAGCAGCTCGCCCGTGCCGCCCGCCATGCCCGCCCAGCGCTTGCGGGCGATCTCCGCCGTACCCGGCTTGCCGACGACCTCGCCGCCGATCGCCAGCATCGAGTCGCAGCCGACCACCACGGCGTCGGCGCCCGCGATGCCGGCCGTGTCGGCGACCGCCACGGCCTTCGCCCTGGCCAGCGCGGTGACCAGCTCGGCGGGGGTGGGGTCGGTCAGCGTCGCGGCGACCGCGTCCTCGTCCACACCGGACACGATCACGCTCGGATCGATGCCCGCCGCCCGCAGGACGGCGAGCCGGGCAGGAGAGGCGGAGGCCAGCACGAAACGCACGCGCCGAGATTAGAGGACGCGCCGCGACCGGTTGCAGTGAAGGCCACCTTGCCTGCATGGAATCAAATACAGCGGCGCGCAGCGCCTCCGTTTGGGCGGTGGGGGAGACGGGTGGGCGCAGTCAAGGTGGCCTTCACTGCATTCGTTGGGGGGACAGCCGGGGTCAGCTGTCGAGCAGGGCTCCGTGGGTGCCGCCGATGTGGGCGGCCAGCTGCTCGCGGAAGCCGTCCGCGTCGCTGTCGCGCAGGAGTGTGCACAGCCGCTCGTGCTCGTCGAGTATGGCGCCGTAGCGGCTCGGCGCCCGGTGCAGTGCGGAGTTGGCCATCCGCACCTGCCGGTCGTGCAGACCCGAGTAGAACTGCGTGAGCAGGCCGTTTCCCGCCGCCTCCACGAGGGTCGCGTGGAACTGCCGGTCGAGCCGGGAGAACGCCGCCGTCTCCTTCGGGACGTCCAGGCGCCGCTGGTCGCCGAGCACCGCGTTCATGGAGTCGGCGACGTCGGCCTGGATGCCGCGCGCGATCACCGTCGCCGCCGCGTGGGACTCCAGCAGGATGCGCGCCTCGGTGACCTCCGCGACCTCGCCCGCCGACACCGGCACCACCAGCGCGCCGCGCTTGGGATAGAGCCGCAGCAGCCCCTCGACCTCCAGCCGGAGGAACGCCTCCCGCACCGGAGTGCGCGAGATCTCCAGCGCCGACGCGGCCTCGCCCTCGCTCAGCAGCTGACCGCCTTCGAGCCTCCCGTCGAGGATCCGGTCCTTCACCCATTCGTAGGCGCGCTCGCCGGCAGCCCTGCGCTGTGACCGGTCGCTCGTTGACACACGGGCATCCTAGCGGCCAACTTAGATGCAACATAGATACAAGTTGTGGAGGACCTGGAGTGCGCGCGAGAACGTGGCTGCCGTGGGCGATGTGGGGCCTCGGTGCCCTCTGCTACCTCACGGCGCTGTTCCACCGCATGAGCCTCTCCGTCGCCGGGCTCACCGCGCAGGAACGCTTCGGCATCGACGCCACCGGGCTGGCCGCGTTCTCCGTCGTGCAGCTCGCCCTCTACGCCGCGTTGCAGGTGCCCGTCGGCGTCGGCTCCGACCGCCTCGGCCCGCGCAAGCTCCTGCTCGCCGGGATGACGCTCATGGCAGCGGGCACCGTCGTGTTCGCCATCGCCACGGGTTACGCCGCCGCGATGGCGGGCCGCGCGCTCATCGGCGCGGGCGACGCCTGCATGTTCGTCAGCGTTCTGCGCATCGCGCACAACTGGTTCCCCGGCAGGCGGTACGCGCTCGTCGCCGCGCTCACCGGCATGATCGGCGGACTCGGCCAGCTGATCGCGACCGCGCCGCTCGCGGCGCTGCTCGCCGCCCGCGGCTGGACCGGCACCTTCCTCATCGCGGGCACGGTCACCATCGTGCTGCTGGTCGCCACCGGCGTCGGCCTGCGCGAGAGCCCGCGTCCCGCGCGGCACACCGACGAGCCCGGCGAACCGTTGCGGGAGAGCCTGCGCCACGCGTGGCGAAACCCGGGAACCCGGCACGCGATGTGGACCCACTTCACGCTCATGGGCACGTTCGTCTCGTTCAGCGCCGTGCTCGGCCAGCCCTACCTCGTCGGCGCGCACGCGCTGTCCGAGGGCACGGCCGGCACGCTGCTCGGTGTGGTCGTGCTCGGCTTCGTGCTGGCCAGCACGGCCGCCGGTCAGCTCGCCTCCCGCAGGCCCGGTGTGCGGGGCGCCTTGGTCCTCGGCGCAGCGGTCGCCGCGGTCACGTGCTCGGCACTGCTCGTGGCACTGCCTGCCTCGACGCCCGCGACCGTGCTGGCGCTCGTGCTGTTCGTCGTCGGCGCGGGCGGCGGCGTGAGCATGCTCGCCTTCGACCTCGCCCGCTCGGCCAACCGAGGCCACCGCGCCGGCATCGCGAGCGGCGTTGCCAACATGGGCGGCTTCACGTTCGCCGTGGTCGCCCAGTTCGGTGCCGGGATCGCCCTCGACGCGCTCACCGACGCGGGACTTCCGCAGTCCTCGGCGCACCGGGTCGCGTTCGGCGTGCCGCTCGTGCTCGCACTCGCCGGGATCACGCGCGTGGTCGCGTTGCACCGGCACGCCGGCGCGCTGCCCTCCCTGAACGGGTCAGCGCGGGAGCGCGGACGCGCGCCACGCGCCCTGGCCGGGACGTAGCGGGGCGCGGACCAGCGCCGCCGGGTCGGCCCAGCGCGAACGCGCTGGCGGCTCTGACGGCTCCGTGCTCGCCGAGGCGAGCCCGGCCAGCACGGCGGTGAGTGCGGCGAGCTCGGCGTCGTCCGGGTTGCCCCGCACGACGCGCAGCAGCGGACGGCGAGGCTCCTCGGTCGTTTCCTCGGCGCTCACAGCGGAATGTTCCCGTGCTTCTTCGGCGGCAGGGTCTCGCGCTTGTCCCGCAGCATTCGCAGCGCACGGGCCACGTAGCCACGCGTGTGCGCGGGCGGGATGACACCGTCGACGTAGCCGCGCTCGGCGGCGACGTATGGGTTGCACAGCGCGTCCTCGTACTCCTGGATCAGCTGCGCGCGCAGTGCCTCGACGTCTTCACCGCCGTCGGCGGCGGTGGCGAGCCGCTTGCGGTGCACGATGTTCGCCGCGCCCTGAGCGCCCATCACGGCGATCTGCGCGGTCGGCCAGGCGACGTTGACGTCGGCGCCGAGGTGCTTGGAGCCCATCACGTCGTACGCGCCGCCGTATGCCTTGCGCGTGATCACGGTGACCAGCGGAACGGTGGCCTCGGCGTAGGCGTAGATCAGCTTCGCGCCGCGCCGGATGATGCCGTTCCACTCCTGGTCGGTGCCGGGCAGGAAGCCGGGCACGTCCACGAACGTCAGCACCGGGACGTTGAACGCGTCGCACGTGCGCACGAACCGGGCCGCCTTCTCGGAGGCGTCGATGTCGAGGCAGCCCGCGAACTGCGTGGGCTGGTTGGCCACGATGCCGACGCTGTGCCCGTCGACGCGACCGAAGCCGACGATGACGTTGGGCGCGAACAGCTCGTGCACCTCGAGGAACTCGCCGTCGTCCACGACGCGCGTGATGACCTCGTGCATGTCGTAGGGCTGGTTCGGCGAGTCGGGCACCAGCGTGTCGAGCTCGCGGTCGGTGTCGGTGACGCCGTCGGCGATCGAGTCGCCAGACGGCTCCGGCGCCTCGAACACGGGCGGCTCGGAGAGGTTGTTGGACGGCAGGAAGCTGAGCAGCTCCTTGACGTAGGCGATCGCGTCGTCCTCGTCGGAGCCGAGGTAGTGCGCGTTGCCGGACTTGGTGTTGTGCGTGCGGCCACCGCCGAGGTCCTCGAACGTGACCTCCTCGCCCGTCACCGTCTTGATCACGTCGGGGCCGGTGATGAACATGTGGGAGGTCTGGTCGACCATCACCACGAAGTCGGTGAGCGCGGGCGAGTAGACGTGCCCGCCCGCGTTGGCGCCCATGATCAGCGAGATCTGCGGGATCACGCCGGAGGCCTGCGTGTTGCGGCGGAAGATCTCGCCGTAGAGCCCGAGCGAGACCACGCCCTCCTGGATGCGCGCGCCGCCGCCCTCGTTGATGCCGATGATCGGGCGGCCGGTCTTGATGGCGAGGTCCATGACCTTGACGATCTTCTCGCCGTACACCTCGCCGAGCGAGCCGCCGAAGACCGTAACGTCCTGGCTGAACACGCATACCGGACGGCCGTCGATGGTGCCGTAGCCGGTCACCACGCCGTCGCCGTACGGGCGGTTCTTCTCCTGCCCGAAGTTGGTGGACCGGTGCCGGGCGAACTCGTCGAGCTCGACGAACGAACCGGGATCGAGCAGCAGGTCGATGCGCTCGCGCGCCGTCTTCTTGCCCTTGGCGTGCTGGCGTTCGACCGCTCTCGCGGAGCCGGCGTGCACGGCCTCTTCGTAGCGCAGGTAGAGGTCTGCGAGCTTGCCGGCCGTGGTGTGGATGTCCGGCTCTTCGTCGGGAGGTGTCCCGATCGGCTCCGTTGCGCTGCTCATGGAACCGCAGCTTAGCTCCGTGCCCTTGGCCGCAGATGTGGCGTAGCCAACGTCCTCGAACGTCCTACGCTAACGCGCATGAAGCGTATCGACGCGGCGCGACTGCGGGCCGAACTCGTCCGCCCGGTCGGGCCGTACGCCCGGCTCGACGTCGTGACCAGCACCGGTTCCACCAACGCCGACCTGCGGGAAGCCCTGGTCGAGGGAGCGGAGGACCGGACCGTGCTGATCGCCGAGGAGCAGACCGCGGGGCTCGGGCGGCGGGGCCGGACGTGGGTGTCGCCGTCGGGGGCCGGGGTGTACTGCAGCGTCCTGTTCCGGCCGGCCGGGGTGTCGCTCGCGGTGCTCGGTTCACTCGCCTCGGTGGCCGGGCTCGCGCTGATGGACCTGGCGCGGGAGCTCGGAGTTCGGGCGGTGCTCAAATGGCCGAACGACGTCCTCGCCTCGGACGGCCGCGGCAAGGTCGCCGGCATCCTCGCCGAGGCGGCGGCCTCGGAGGAGCAGGGCGTGATCCTCGGTGTCGGCCTCAACGTCACGCCCTCGCGCGAGCCCGTCGAGCCCGGTCCCGGCGGGTTGCCCCCGGCCGCGCTGTCCGACCTCGGCGCGCGCACGACGGACCGGACGGAGATCTCGCGTCTGCTGCTGACGTCCCTGCACGAACGCGAGAGTGCCTGGCTCGCGGGGGCGGGCGACCTCGCCACCGCGGGCCTGCTCGAGGACTACCGCGCGCATTGCGCGACCCTCGGACAGGAGGTCAAGATCATGATCGCGGGCGGGGAGAAGCTGCTCGGCAACGCCGTCGACCTCGACCGCACCGGCGCGCTCGTCGTGGAGACGAACACGGGAGCGCGGCGAACGATCTTCGCGGGCGATGTCGTGCACCTGCGCCCTGTTTCGGGGTGAATCGCGCTGCTTGGCGGTACGGTGAGCGCACGGCGCGCAAGAACGAGTTCGGGGAGTTGTTCGAGGTGGCCTATCCAGACGATCTGCTCAGCGACGGTGAGCAAGTCGTAACCCACAAGCATCCGCACTTCAAGATGCTGTTGTTCCCGATCTTCGTGCTGCTCGCCACCGTCGGCGTCGGCAGCTGGCTCGCCCTGCTCGTGCGGGACGCCGAGTCGCCGTGGAACTCCGTGGGCCTCATCGCGATCGGGGTCGTAGCGCTGGTGCTGATCGTGTGGCTGGTGCTCGTGCCGTTCGTGCGCTGGCGCACCACGCACTTCATCGTCACCACCGACCGCGTCATCGCGCGCGAGGGCGTGATCAAGCGCACCGGCATCGACATCCCGATGGCGCGCATCAACAGCGTACGGTTCGAGCACGGCCTGATCGACCGGGTCTTCGGCTGCGGCACGCTCGTCATCGAGTCGGCGTCGGACGAGCCGCTGACCTTCGACGACATCCCGAAGGTGGAGCGCGTGCACACCGTGATCTACCGCCAGGTCAACGACAACCCGTACGACGACTACGGCGTGGCGCAGACGGAGCAGCTTCCGTACGGGCAGCAGGAGCCGCCGCCCCGTCAGCCGCCGCGTGGAAGGGGACGCTGAGGTAGTGGGTACGCGCGAACTGGGTCTGCCGGAACGGGTTTCCTCGGCGGACGGGCTTCCGGAGCGGGTGACGATCTGGGAGGTCGGCCCCCGCGACGGTCTGCAGAACGAGAAGTCGACCGTGCCGGTGGCGGTCAAGCTGGAGTTCCTGGACCGGCTCGCGGCCGCGGGGCTGACCACGCTGGAGGCGACGAGCTTCGTGCACCCGAAGTGGGTGCCGCAGCTCGCCGACGCCGAGGAGCTGCTCGCAGGGCTGAACCGCCGCGACGGCGTGCGCTACCCGGTGCTCGTGCCCAACGAGCGCGGCCTCGACCGGGCGCTGGCGGCCGGGGTGAGCCACATCGCCGTGTTCGGCAGCGCGACGGAGACCTTCGCCAAGCGGAACCTCAACTCGACCCTCGACGACCAGTTCGCGATGTTCGAGCCGGTGGTCACGCGGGCGCGGGCCGCGGGGCTGGCTGTGCGCGGGTATCTCTCGATGTGCTTCGGCGACCCGTGGGAGGGCGCCGTGCCGCCCGAGCAGGTCGTGCGCGTCGGCAAGCGCCTGCTGGAGCTCGGCTGCTCGGAGCTCTCGCTCGGCGACACCATCGGCGTGGCCACGGCTGGACAGGTCGAACGGCTGCTCGACACGTTCACCGCGCAGGGCGTGGGCGTGGACGCGCTCGCCGTGCACTTCCACGACACCTACGGTCAGGCGCTGACCAACACGCTCGCCGCGCTGCGCCGCGGGGTGTCCACTGTGGACTCCTCGGCGGGTGGCCTCGGCGGTTGCCCCTACGCCGAGTCGGCCACGGGCAACCTCGCCACCGAAGACCTGGTGTGGTTCCTCGACGGGCTCGGCATCGAGCACGGCGCCGACCTCGACGCGCTGGTCGCCGCGAGCGCGTGGATGGCGGAGCGGCTCGGCAGGCCCAGCCCCTCGCGCGTGGTGCGGGCACTGGCCGGATAGGTCAAGGAGAGCCGTCCTCGTGCCGATCTGTATCTCGGGACGCTGATCGCACAACGCTTCGGTTGCGAATGGAACCGCGGGCCAGCAGGCTGCGTCTGATGCGTTGCCGACCGCTGTGACAGCAGACCAACGGACGTCGGGGAGAGTGCCGTGACCGACCATCGTGCGCAGGTGGACCAGCTCCTCGCCGATTACCGCCGCAGTCGCGAGCAGCTGGCCTCCGTGCACCGCGAGCTCGCGTCGATCAGTGAGTCGGCCACCAGCGACGACGGCCTCATCACGGCCACGGTCGGCGCGCGCGGGGTGCTCACCGGCCTCGTGATCGCCGACGAGGCGTACGAGAAGTACCGGCCGGCCGAGCTGGCGGCGCAGATCGTGAAGCTGACCGGGGGCGCGACCGTCAAGGCACTGACCGGTGCGGGCGAGGTGCTCGCCCCGGCGCTGCCGTCCGGCACCGACCCGCAGGCGCTCCTGCTCGGGACCGCCGACCTCGGTGCGCAGGAGATCGCCGCGGCGGACGTGCCCGACGACGAGGACGAGAGCTTCGACGACCGGAGCTGGCTCGACGAGGCCGACTGGCCGAGGGCGCGATGAACGGCGGGGGGCCGGGTTTCGAGGTCGACGCCGATCGGCTCGGCGCACACGCCGCCGAGTTCGAGGGGCTTGCCGAGCGGGCCACCCGCATCGCCGCCGACCTGAGGGCCGGCTTGGAGGCAGGCCCCACTCCTTGGGGGACCGACGCGGTGGGGCAGAGCTTCGCCGGCGCACACGAGGGCCCGTCGAGCGAGGTGCTGCGCACACTCGGCGAGCTCGCGGGCGGGCTGGGCGACATGGGGACGAGGCTCTCGTCGGCGGCGGGCGCGTACCGCTCGGCCGACACGGATGCGGCAGGAGACCTGAGCGACGCCGGTTCGGCCGGGTAGGGGCGTGCGGATGGGAATCGAGCTGCCCGCCGAGCTGGCCGCCATCGCGGAGCGAACAGGCGTGAGCTGGCCGGAGGCCGACGAGGACGCCATGCGTGAGCAGGCGGGGGCGTGGCGGCAGGCCGCGCGCGAGCTGACCACGCTCGCCGCCGACGCGGACACCGTCGCAGGCAAGGCGCTCGGCGCGATGAGCGGGCCCGCCGCCGAGGCCGCCGGCGAGCGGTGGTCGGGTTTCGTCGAGCCGGACCACGGGCGGCTGACCGTCGCCGCGCGGGGCGCGGACGAGGCGGCGCACCGGCTCGAGTCCGCCGCCGAGCAGGTCGGCGCCGCGAAGGTCGAGATCGTGCGCCAGCTCGTTGACGCCGCGAGAAACCACGACGCCGCCGTCGCCGCGGCCGACTCGGGGCATCCCACGGCGCTGGCCGGGCTGGACACCGCGCTGCGTGGCACCGCGACCAACGTCGGCGCGATCTCGGGCGGGCTCGTGGACGCGGTCGGATCCGGCGCGAACGGCACCGTGCACGCCGCCGGGGAGGTCGTGAACCCCAATCCCGGCACGCACACGCCCGACGGGCAGGCCGGGCTGCTCAGCGCCGCGACCGGACTTCCGGCCACGGTTGTGGACGGTGTGCTGTCGCCGGTGGAGGAACCGTCCGGGCCGCCCGTGGAAAGCGGTCTGCCCGGCGACATCGTGCCGCTCCCCGAGGAGCCGTTGCCCGGTGACCGGGGGCCAGAGGTGGGTCTGCCCGGTGACCGGGGGCCAGAGGTGGGTCTGCCCGGTGACCGGGGGCCGGAGGTGGGTCTGCCCGGTGACCGGGGGCCGGAGCTACCGGAAGTGCGGCCTGAGCCTGCGTCGCCGCCGGTGTCCGTTCCCGACGACGTGGGCACCGGCCCCATCGCGTTGCCCGGCGCCGACGCGCCGACCCCGCCGAGGGGCGCCTACGGAGGCTTCCTGTCCCAGGGCGGCTTCGACGACGTGCCCACTCCACCCAGCGGCATCGCCGCGCCCGCGCCGGGTGCGCAGGGCATCCCGACGCCACCGGCGCAGACGCACCTGGCCGGGTTCTCCGGCGGTCCCGCCGCACCTGTTCCCCCGCCGCAGGCGCCGGTCATGCCGCCCGGCCAGCAGTTCGCTGGTCAGCCGTACCCAGCGCAACCGTTTGCCGGGCAGCACTTCGGTCCCTCGCCGTACGCTGCCGCCGCGCCCGCTCCACCTGCCGCGCCGATGCAGCCGCCGCCGGGGCAGGCGGCGGGCGTCGCACCGATGCCGCCGCGCCTCGCACCCGGCGCCCCGGCCCCGCCCGCTCGCTGGGCGCCGATGCCCGACCCACCACAGGCACCGCAGGCACCGCAGGCACCGCAAGCACAGCCGCACCCGCCGCAGGGCCGCCCGCCGGAGCCGGTCCGCCCGCCGGAGCCGGTCCGCCCGCAGCCGCCCGCGGCACCGGTTCCGCTCGGGGCGCCGAGGCAGGAGCGGGAGAGCATCGTCGCGCTGTTCCGCGTGCACATGTTCCCCATCGGGCACCTCCCGGTCGCCGCTGACCGGCCCGCACGGCAGCTGCCCGTGCCCGACCCCGACTCCGACTCCGCGGTGTGGCTTCGGTTCCCTCCGCACGACCACCCCCGTTCGGACCTCGTCGACCCGGGGCACGCGCTGGCGTGGCTGCGCAACGGCTGGCGTCAGCCCGCGCCGCCGCCCGCTGAAGTGCTGCCGTGCCCGCCGGGGGCGCTGACCGAGGGCTACGACCCGCTCGGCGACCTGCCCGAGCGCGAGTGGGACAGCCGCTACCTCGTTCCCGGTGAGCGGGCCGAGTACGTCTGGCCGCCGGGTGAGCGCTACCCGGAGGGTGGGTGCGAGGACGGAGAGCCGGTGCTGCTCGGCGAGGGCACGTTGCTCGACCGCTTCGGCACCGCGCACGGACGGGTCTTCGCCGCCGACGGCACGCCGTTCGCGGAGCGCTCGCTGCCGCCCGCCCACCGCGAGGCGGGTTACCGGCGTTACCGCGTGGTGCGCGAGGTGCCCATGTGGAAGGCGATCTCCGCGGGCTGGTTCGCGCAGGCGGGCGGGGGTGAGCGGTACCGCTCGGTCTACTCGGCCGCCGAGCTGGTGACGCTGGGCTACCTTGCCGACATCACGTTCGAGGAGAGGGCATGAACACCGAGTCGATCATGCGCTGGCTGGAGGCCGTAGGCGTGCCGCCCGAGGTCGTGTCGGTCGGCAGCGAGGCCGACAACGCGTGGTGCCTGCTCCGCACCGAGGACGCGGGCGAGGACGGAGACGTCGCGTTCGAGGTGTTCTGGCGTGAGCAGGGCAACCGCTACGACTGGGCCCGCTTCACCAACGAGCAGGTCGCCTGCCACTACCTCTTCGGACGGCTCGCCTGGGCACAGGTCGCGAGGGGCGCGGTCGGCGTCCTGCCCTGACCCGTTCCCGCCAGCTGCAGTGAAGGCCACCTTCACTGCGTTCAACGCAGTGAAGGTGGCCTTCACTGCGGTCGGGTTTCAGGGCTTGCGCAGCAGGTCGAGTGCGGCGTCGTGGACGAGGCCGTTGGTCGAAAGGGCCGTGCCGGCGTCGAAGCGTTCCGCCCCGGTCAGATCGGTGAAGCGGCCCCCGGCCTCGGTCACCAACACCTGAGCGGCCGCCACGTCCCACGGGTTGACGATCGGCTCCGCCGCCACCTCCAGCGAGCCCTCCGCGACCAGGCAGTGGTGCCAGAAGTCGCCGAACGCCCTGCTCTCCCAGCACGCGTCCAGGAAAGCGAGGTAGGCAGCGCGCGAGTGGTACTCGGTCCACGCGCCGAGGTCGGTGGTGGAGACGTAGGCGTCGGACAGCTCGGACACCCGCGAGACCGAGAGCCGGTGCTCGCCCGCGTCGTCGCGCAGCCACGCACCGCCACCCGCGCTCGCCCACCAGCGCCTGCCGAGCAGCGGCGCGCTGACCATGCCCACCACCGGCCTGCCGTCCTCGACCAGCGCGATCAGGGTGGCCCACACGGGGTTGCCGCGCAGGAAGTTCTTCGTGCCGTCGATCGGGTCCAGCACCCACACCCGGCCAGCCGCGCTCGCCGAGCCGCCGCGCTCCTCGCCCGCGACCGTGTCGGCGGGCCGCTCGGCCGTGATCAGCTCCCTGATCGCGTCCTCGACGGCGGTGTCGGCGTCGGTCACCGGCGTGCGGTCTGGCTTGCTCGACACCCGCAGATCCTGCGCCCGGAACCGGGCCGAGGTGATCTTGTCGGCGGCGTCGGCCAGCCTGCCTGCGAGGGTCAGATCGGGGGAGTAGCTGGACACGGCAACGATGGTTTCATGGGCGTCGGCCGTAAGGTTGGCCAGGTGAGCATGGTCCTACTTGCCGAAGACGATCCGGCGATCGCGGAGCCGCTGTCGAGGGCGCTGGAGCGGGAAGGTTACGACGTCGTGGTGGTCGGGGACGGACCGTCAGCGCTCGACCTGATCTCCCGGGACCGGGTGGACCTGCTGGTGCTCGATCTCGGCCTGCCGGGCATGGACGGCCTGGAGGTGTGCCGCAGGATGCGCGCGAACGGTAGCGAGCTGCCCGTGCTGATGCTGACCGCGAGGACCGACGAGGTCGACTTCGTGGTCGGCCTCGACGCGGGTGCCGACGACTACGTCGCCAAGCCGTTCCGTCTCGCCGAGCTGCTCGCCCGCATCCGCGCGCTGCTGCGCAGGCGCGCCCCCGAGGTGATCGAGGCCGGCGGTGTGCGCATGGACGTCGGCGCCCGGATGGTGACCGTCGACGGCAAGGAGGTGCAGCTCGCCAACAAGGAGTTCGAGCTGCTCAGGGTGCTGATGAGCAGGGCGGGCCAGGTGGTGAGCCGCGAGGACATCCTCTCCGAGGTGTGGAACGACCTGGAGTCGAAGACCTCGAAGACGCTCGACATGCACATGTCCTGGCTCCGCCGCAAGCTCGCGATCGCGGGCGAGAACGGCGCGGGCCGCAAGCCGGGCGAGGAGCACATCGCCACCGTGCGTGGCGTCGGCTTCCGGTTCAACACCGAGTAAGTCATGCGACGGCGGATCCTACTGGCCATCCTGCTGGCGGTGACCGTCACCGCGGCCGCGCTGGGCAGCCCGCTCGGCGTCACCGGCTGGTTGCTGGTGGACAACTTCGCCAGGGAGGACCTCGCCTCCAGCGCGCAGCGGATCGCCGCGATCCTCGACGACCAGCTCGCCGACAACCGCCCGCTCGATCTCGGCCAGGTGCGGGCGGCCGTGCCGCAGTCGGGGCAGCTCACCGTTCGCCAGCCGGCCGCCCGGGACCTCACCTACGGCGTCGATCCCGGGCCCGAGGTGGTGGTGGAGAGCGTGCCGATCGCGCGGGGCGGCACCGTGGAGCTGGCGATCCCGTCCGGCCCGTTGCGTACCAGGCAGATGCAGGTGGCGCTGGCGGTGATCCTGCTGGTGGTGCTGTCGGTGGGCACCGGAACGGTGGTCGCGACGGTCACCGCGCGCAGGCTCGCCAAACCGCTGCGGCACGTCGCCGACCGCGCCGCCCGGCTCGGCGGCGGGGACTTCCGCCCGGACGGGCGGCGCTACGAGGTCGCCGAGCTGGACATGGTCGCCGACGCGCTCGACGCCTCCGCCACCGCACTCGCCCAGCTGGTGCAGCGGGAGCGGCAGCTCGTCGGTGACGTCTCCCACCAGCTGCGGAGCAGGCTGACAGCGTTGCAACTGCGGCTGGAGAGCCTCACCAGCCACCCCGACTCGGACGTCGCCGAGGAGGCGCAGGCCGCGCAGGAGCAGGCCGACCGGCTCGCCGAGGCGCTCGACGAGCTGCTCGCGGCCGCGCGGGCGGCGAGCGAGGTCGGGGCCGAGCCGGTGGAGTTGACCACCGTGCTGCCCGAGGTCAGCGAGGAGTGGCGGCAACTGCTCAAGGCCGAGAGCCGGACGTTGCGGCTGCGGGTGGCCGACGGGCTCATGGCGCGGGCCACGCCCGCGCGGCTGCGCGAGGTCATCGGAGTGCTGCTGGACAACGCGTTGCGGCACGGCTCGGGCAACGTGACGCTCACGGCCCGGCGCGGCGAGGCCGACGGCACCGTGGTGATCGAGGTGACCGACTCCGGCGACGGCGTGCCCGACGAGCTGGCCCCGTACATCTTCGAACGCGGTTTCTCCGGCGCGGGCTCGTTCGGCGTCGGGCTCGCGCTGGCGAGGGCGCTCGCCGAGGCCGACGGCGGCAGACTGGAGCTGTCCGGCAAGCGGCCCGCGACGTTCAGTCTGTTCCTGCGGGTGCCGAGCCCCACCGACGTGGCGGGCGTCAGCTGGCCAGCCGAACGCGTGCCGCGATGATGGTCAGGAGCGCGGCACCGCGAACTCGCTCTCGCGGTGCCCGCGGCCGAGTTCGTCGGGGAACACCCACTTCCGCAGGCCCCAGAAGCGGAACACCATGGCCAGCAGCATGCCGACCACGGACCCCGCGATGAAGTCGGCCGTCTCCTGCACGAACAGGGAAACGTGTGGCCGTTCCAGGTCGAAGACGTAGCGCGACACCAGCAGCGGGATCAGGTTCACGACCACCGCGACGCCGCTGATCAGGAAGAACAACGCCGCCTCGTGATGGCGTTCCCGGCCGCCGCGCGTCCGGAACGACCACTCGCGATTGAGGACGTAGGACACGATCGTCGCGATGATGATCGCGATGGCCTTCGCGGTGGTCGGCTTCGTGCTCAGCACCGTCAGCTTCAGCAGGTACCAGACGCCGTTGTCGACGAGGAACGTCGTGCCGCCCACGATCGCGAACTTCAGCAGCTCCCGGTGCCTGATCAGCACCGACCGCAGAGGCTCGGGCACTCGGGCGAGCACGGATTCGACGACGGCCACTCCCGCAGTCTACGCAGCGTCGCCTTGGCCGATCAGTCGAACCAGCCGGACCAGCCGAACAGCGGTGGCTGCGAGGACTTCGATGGCCGAGGGTGTTCGGGCGCCGGTTTCCCTGGTGCCTGGGGCTTCTCTGGCTTCTGGGGTTTCGGGCGTTCCGGCCGCGGCGGCTCCGGTGCCGTCGGCCGTCCCGGCGACGTGGGCAGGCCGGGCCAATGCGATCGCGTGGGCGGTGTGGTGGTGGTCGTGCTGGTCGTCGTGCTCGGCGCGGCCGGCATGGACGGCGCTGACGGCGCTGACGGCGCTGACGGCGCCGGTTCCGGCGTGGTGGTCGGTGCCGGGCGGTTCTTACCCGGTTTGTCCGGCCAGTGGCACCAGTGGCCGAGGCACTTGATCTCCACGGTCTCCGACGTGCGCGCGCTGCCGACCGTCGCGGACACGGTGACGTTCTTCTTCTCGAACGCGTCGAAGAAGTGCGAGCGCACCACGACCCAGAAGCGGATGGTCTCGCCCGGTTCGAGCGGATGCGTGGTCCGGCACGTCACGGAGTCACCGCGGCGGTCGCAGGCGGCGGGGCGGTTGAGCGGCGAGGCGTGTGCGGCCTCGTCGACGGTCATCGTCGCCTCGCGCGCGACCGGGCCGTCGTTGCGGACCTGCACCGACAGTGCCCGGCCCCACGGGTGGAAGGCCGGGTGGACCCGCAGGTACACCGCGTCTTCCTGGACGGGCGCCACCCGCACCGGGACCCGGATCGAGACCTCGACGGGGCTGCCCGAGTTGACGGTGCCGGTGATCTGCCCCGACACCGCGTCGGCGGCCGCCCGCACCCGGAACACCAGCACCGCCGACTCGCCGGGTTCGAGGCCCTCCTGCGTCCGGCAGGTGACGGTGCCCGTACCGCCGGGGCACGTGACGCGCTCGGTCTGCTGCGCCTGGCGGGCCACCGGTCCGCCAGGCGGTGCCCCGCCGCCTCCCGTCGCGGGGCCGATGGCGGAGACGCCCTCTGGCAGGTTGAGCGTGACCGACACGGGTTCGGAGACCGTGCCGCCGTCGTTGCGGACGGTGATCGGCAGGTCGACGGCCGAGCCACCGGGGTCGAGCGCGATGCCGTCTGGCGGGGAGTCAGCGGTGACCTGCGGCGGCGCCGGAGCGGGCGGCGGCGGTGGGGCCGGTTCCTGCGGGGCCGGCTGCTGCGCGGGCGGCGGAACGACCGGTGGTGGCGCGGGCTCGGCGGGCTCCGGCGCCGGTGGAGCGGGCGGAGCGGGTGGAGCGGCAGGCGGGTTGGCCGGCGCCTGCACCGCAGGTGGGGGCGGAGGTGCCGCGGCGGCCGGGATCTCCCGCTGACCGCCCGCGGTGAGCGCCACGGCGATCGCGGCCGCCATCGCGACCCCGGAGGCGGCGACGCCGACGAACTGGCGGGGACCGGAGGCGGCGGCGCTCGCGGCACCACCGGCCGACCCGGCCGCGGCGCCCGCACCGATCGCGGTCGCGGCGCTCGCCTTGCCCGCGCCGGCCAGCGCGAGGTAGCCGAGCACCCCGCCGCCGAGCACGAGCGGAGCGACGATCGCGCGCAGCGCGCCGTTGACGTCGGCGAGCTCGGCGGCCAGCGCGCGGCAGTCGGCGCACTCGTCGAGGTGCTGCTCCACCTGGGCCCGCTCGCGCTTGGACAGCCCCGAGCGCGTCCACGCGCCGAGCTTGTCGGCCGTGGCCCGGCAGCGGTCGGCGGACACCTCTGCGAGGTGCACCTGCAGGTATGCCTGGCGCAGCCCCTCGCGGGCACGGTAGGCGAGCGCTGAGACGCCGTTGGGGGTGAGCCCGAGCAGCGGCGCCACCTCGGCGGGCGACTGCTGCTCGATCTCGGTGTGCCACAGCACGGCTTGCCAGCGCTCGGGCAGCCGCGCGAACGCCTTGGCCGCGAGCGTGCGCTCGAGCCCGGCCATGGCCGTGTCGGAGAACGGCACCGTCAGCGCTTCGGCGCCCGCGCCGCCGACCGTGGTCATGTCGTCGGAGAGGTCGACGCGCTTGTCCTTGCGCGTCTTGTCGTAGGCAGTGTGCCGCAGCGCCGTCAGCAGGTAGGCGCGGAACGCGCTGTCGGGGCCCTTGCCCGCGCGCAGCGCGTCGAGCACCTTGGAGAACGCCTCCGAGACCAGGTCGTCGGCCTCCGTGGACGACCGCGCGAGCTGCCGGGCGAGGTTGTAGGCCGCCGAGACGTGCCGCTCGTACAAGGGACCGTAGGACTCGAGCCTGCCCTCTCTCACCGCCGCGATGAGCTCGGCATCGCTGGGACCACTGGGGTCGGCGGGGGCGGTGGTCACGGCTCTCCTTTCCCGGGCGGACACCTGTTTAGATGCCGCGCAGCGCCAAGTGTGACGGATCGGGTTTGTCGCGTCACGCCATGGGTGAAGCCATGCCCCGGGAGTCGCAACCGGTTCACCCGTTGTTTCGTCTGATTCTCGTCACGGGGACCGGGTACGCGCGTCCCGTGATCAGGCAAGGTTCTCAGTTGGAAGGGGGTGTGTGTGGACGCGCCTGCGACGGGTTCGCTGTCCGATCCGGACGGCGAGCGCCCCGAAGCCGCGTGGCGGACCGCGCCGGACCGTTTCCTGCGCACACTGCGTGCCCGCTGGCGGACGGCGAGCCTCGCCTCGGGGTGGCGGTTTCCGAGTGACTGGGGGATTCCCGAGGTCGACGCCGTGTGCGCCGCGATCGTGAAGCACGGCGGTGCCGACGGTGCGCTGCCCGCGCTCGCGGGGCTCGGCAGGGCGAGGGCGACTTCCGGGGCGGGGCTGGAGGAGACGCTCACGGACCTCGCGGCCCTGCACGCCGTGCTCGCCGACCCGGCGGCCACGGACGGGTTCGTCGCCCCCGACGTCGACGCGACCCCTGCCCGATTACTCCGCGTGACCGCTGTCGCCTGGGCGGATGTCGCCCTGGACCAGCTGACGCGCGCCGAGGTGAGCGATCCGCTCACCGGGTTGCCCACGAGCGCGTACCTGCGCACCCGGCTCGCCGAGCTGTACCGCCAGGCCGAGCGCGACGACGAGCGCGTGGCCGACGACCACGCGCTCGTGGTGGTGACCATGGACTTCTCGAAGGCCGCTGGCTGGACCCGGCTGACCGGAATGATCCTGGCGGCCGACGCGCTGCGGGTCGCCTTCGACGGCGGGGAGAGCCTCGCGGTGCTCGGTCCGTCGACCGTCGCCGCCGTGGCGACGCGCGACGCCGGTGTGGCGGCCCGTGCCGTGCGCCTGCGCAGGGAGCTGACGGAGCGGCTTGAGGTCGATGCGCAGCTGCACGAGGTGGGTACCCCGAGGATCAATGTGGTCCGGCTGCCCGGCGACCACAGGGCAGCGTGCGAGCTGCTCGACACGCTGAGCCGGAACTGACCGGGCCTTGTGCGCGGTTCGATTCCGATTCGTGATTTCCTTGATAGGTGAGGCAGCCAGGGAACGGCGCGGCGGCACTCCAGGAAACGAGACGTTGACCAGCGGGGATGGAAAACCGTGAAGCAGGTCCTGCCCACCACCACCACCGATCCCGGAGTCCGCTCCGAGCGGGGATCCCGACGGCTCGCGCTGCGCACCTCCCTGCTCCGGTTGTTCGTCCGTCCCCGTTCGATGGCGCTGCTGGTGGCGCTGCCCGTGCTCGCCGTGGTCGCCGGCATCGTCGGCTGGCTGCTCGACTGGCGGCTCGGCGTCGACAGCGCGGTGTACCGCGCCGGCGCGGTGACGCTGCTGAACGGCGATCCGCTTTACGAGGGCAACACCCTCGGGCCCGAACCGTGGTGGGCTCTGCTCCCGTTCACCTACCCGCCGACGGCCGCGCTGCTGTTCGTCCCGCTGGCCGTGCTGCCCGTGCAGGTGGCGTGGGGCGTGGTGGCCGCGGTGTCGTTCCTCGCGATGGCGCTGGTGATCCGCGTGGCGATCGGGGCACTGCCCCGGCCCTCCGGTGAGCTGCCGCGCTGGGCCTCGCCCGCCCGCACCACGCTGATCTTCGCGATCGTGTTCTTCGCGCTCGAACCGGTGTGGCGCACGATCTTCCTTGGCCAGATCAACCTGATTCTCATGGCGCTGGTCGTGCTCGACGTGCTGGTGATCAGCGCACGTGGCAGCCGCTGGGGCGGGGTGCTCGTCGGCGTCGCCGCGGCCGTCAAGCTCACGCCGTTGATCTTCATCCCGCACCTGCTGTTCACGGGCCGCAAGATGGACGCCCTGCGCGCCCTGTTGACGTTCTTCGGCCTGCAGGCGCTGATGTTCGCACTGATCCCGAACGACGCGTGGCGGTTCTGGACCCACACCGTGTCCGACCAGGGCCGCATCGGTCCCATGCACTGGGCCGGCAACCAGTCGCTGAACGGTCTGGTCAACCGGCTCTCGGACCTCGCGCCGTGGTCGTCGACGGTGGCGCTGGCCATCGGCGCGGCGCTCGCGCCGGCCGCGATCTGGCTGATGCTGCGCTTCCACCGGCGAGGCCGGCCGCTCGAGGCGCTGCTGGTGACCGCGTTCTACGCGCTGCTCGTCTCGCCGGTGTCGTGGTCGCATCACTGGGTGTGGGCGGTGCCGCTGATCGTGCTGCTGGTGTCGCGGCTGCCGCAGACCACCCCGGCGACGGCGGGCAAGCGCTGGCTCGCGGCCGGTGCGGTGATCGTGGTGTTCGTGAGCTGCGTGCTGCTGGTGCTGCCCAACGGGCGGAACCTCGAGCTGCACTGGGCGTTCTGGCAGTACGTGCTCGGCAGCGCCTACATCCTCATGCCGATCGTGCTGACCGCGGTGCTGGCCGGTCGCTGGCTGTGGCAGCGGCGGCGGGCGGCTGAGGAACGTGCCCCGGATCTCACCGCGGCCCATTGACCGGCGAAGCGCTTCTGACCTGCCCGTAAGCTGAACCCGCTATGGATACTCGCACCGGACTTCCCGTGGTCGGCATGGTTGGCGGCGGCCAGCTCGCCAGGATGACGCACCAGGCGGCCATCTCGCTCGGCCAGTCGCTGCGCGTGCTCGCGGCGGGAGAGAACGAATCGGCCGGGCTCGTCGCAGGCGAGGTCGTGTACGGCCACCACACCGACCTGGAGGCGCTGCGGTCGTTCGCGCGCGGGGTCGACGTGCTGACGTTCGACCACGAGCACGTGCCGGGCGAGCACCTGCTGACGCTGGCGATGGAGGGCGTCGTGGTCCGCCCCGGACCCGGCGCGCTGGCGTTCGCGCAGAACAAGCTGCTGATGCGCGAGCGCATGGCGGCACACGACTTCCCCGGCCCGGCGTTCGCCGAGGTGTCCGATGTGGACGACGTCCTCAAGTTCGGCGAGGCCCACTCCTGGCCGGTGGTCCTCAAGGCCGCGACCGGCGGGTACGACGGCAGGGGCGTGTGGATGGTCGACTCGCCCGCGGACGCGCGCGGCCTCGTGCCCGAGCTGCTGGACGCGGGCACCTCGCTGCTCGTCGAGGAGAAGGTCGCCATGCGCAGGGAGCTCTCGGCGCTGGTGGCCCGCTCGCCGTTCGGACAGGGCGCGGCCTGGCCCGTGGTGGAGACCGTGCAGTCGAACGGCATCAACACCGAGGTGCTGGCGCCCGCGCCCGGGCTGACCGCACGGCGGACGCAGGAGGCGCAGGACCTCGCGCTGCGGATCGCGACGGAGCTCGACGTCGTGGGCGTGCTGGCGGTGGAGCTGTTCGAGACCGACGGCGGACTGCTGGTCAACGAGCTCGCGATGCGCCCGCACAACTCCGGGCACTGGACGATGGACGGCAGCCGGACGTCGCAGTTCGAGCAGCACCTGCGCGCCGTGCTGGACTACCCGCTCGGCGTGACGGAGCTGCTCTCGCCGACCGTGATGGCCAATGTCCTCGGGGCGCCGGAGACCCCGGCGATGCGCCCCGACGAGCGGCTGCACCACCTGTTCGCGCGGTTCCCGGACGCGCGCGTGCACCTGTACGGCAAGGGTGAACGGCCGGGCCGCAAGCTCGGCCACGTGAACATGCTCGGCCCGCTGACCGACGAGCTGCGGCAGCGCGCCCGGCTCGCCTCGCACTGGCTGTCCCACGCCGAATGGCTCGACGGCTACCAGATCCACTGAGAGGTACGAAGATCGTGAGCAACCCCGTCGTCGGCGTCATCATGGGCAGCGACTCGGATTGGCCGGTGCTGGAAGCCTCCGGACAGGCCCTCGACGAGTTCGAGGTGTCCTACGAGGTCGGCGTCTACTCGGCGCACCGGACCCCGCAGCGCATGCTCGACTACGCGCGCAGCGCGGCGGACCGCGGGATCAAGGTGATCATCGCGGGTGCGGGGGGTGCCGCCCACCTGCCGGGGATGGTGGCCTCGGCGACGCCGTTGCCCGTGATCGGGGTCCCGGTGCCGCTGAAGTACCTCGACGGCCTGGACTCCCTCCTCTCGATCGTGCAGATGCCCGCCGGGGTACCGGTCGCGACGGTGTCGGTCGGCGGTGCCCGCAACGCGGGCTTGCTGGCGGTACGGATCCTGGCGGCAGGCGACGAGGCGCTGCGCGCCCGCATGTCGGCCTTCCAGGCCGACCTGGAGCAGCTCGTCCTCGACAAGGACGCCGCCCTCCGCGAGAAGCTGACCCACTGACGCCGCCGCGAGTCCTCCGCTCCAGCGCGCGAGTCGCGCACTCACGACGCCGAGTTGTGCGTTCGGGACGCCGAGTTCTGCGTTCGGGACTGCAGGCACGGCGCCGGACGGTCGGGAGTGCGGAACTCGCGGACCGGGTGTCAGGTGAGTTGCTTTCGGAGCTCGCGTTTGAGCACCTTGCCGGCCGCCGACACCGGAATCGCCTCGACGAAGTGCAGCTCCCGCAGCCGCTTGTACGGCACGACCCGCCTGTTCACGGCCTCCAGCAGCGCCTCCGCTTCCGCCTGCTCGTGCCCCGGGGCGCGCACGACGAACGCGACCGGCAGCTCGCCCGCCTCTTGGCTCCGCTTGCCGACCACCGCCGCCGCGGCGACCTGCGGCAACGAGATGAGCAGCTCCTCGAGCTCCCTCGGGTAGACGTTGTAGCCCTTGTAAAGCAGCATGTCCTTCTTGCGGTCCACAATGGATAGATAGCCGTCGTCGTCGAGCACTCCGATGTCGCCGGTGTGCAGCCAGCCGTCGACGAGCACGGCGGCCGTCTCCTCGGGCCGGTTGTGGTAGCCCTGCATGACCTGTGGTCCCCGGATGCACACCTCGCCGGGCAGGTTCGGCCCGACGGCCTCCTCGCCGCCCTCGGCCGCGACGATCTTGACCTCCGTGTCGAACGTCGGCACCCCGACCGCGCCGACCTTGCGGACGCCGGAACGCCACGTCGGCGAGAGCGTCGCGCCCATCGTCACCTCCGTGAGCCCGTAGCCCTCGGCGATCACCGCGTCGGGGAACCGCTCGCGCAACGCGTTGATCATCTCGTGGGGCATCGGTGCGGCGCCCGAGGTGATGGTGCGCACCGACGAGAGGTCGCTCGCGTGGAACTCCGGGCACGCGAGCAGGGCGGCGAACAGCGCGGGCGCGCCACCCATCGTGGTGACGCGCAGCCGCTCGGCATCGACCACATAGGACGGTGGGTCGAACCGCTGGTGCACTACCGCCGTGCCGCCGTTCAGCACGCTGACGTTCAGGGCGCCGATGGTGCCCATGGCGTGGAACCACGGCGTGAGGTTGATGCCGATGCCGGTGCCGAGCCGGATCGGCCACTCCTGCTCGGAGCCGATCTGGTCGAGGCCGGGGTTGCCCTCGTCGTCCACTGTCGGCACGCAACCGGAGCCCCAGCACGCGTACTGCAGCGTGTTGACGACGACGTTGCGGTGCGTGAGCCGAACCCCCTTCGACCGGCCCGTGGTGCCGCCCGTGTACGCGAGATGTGCGAGGTCGCTCGCCGGGTCGATGCGGACGTCGGGTGGGGTGGCGTCGGCGTGGGCGTGGAAGGCGTCGAAGTCGGCCTGCCCCTGCTCCACTGGCTGGTACACGAGGACGGTGCCGATGCCTGTGCCGTCCAGCGCCTTGGCAACTGGGCCGTAGGTCACCACCGCGACGGCGCCGCAGTCGGCGAGTTGCGCGGCGAGGTCCTGCGGCGGGAGCAACGGGTTGGCGGGGCTGAACGTGGCACCCGAGAGCAGCGTGCCGTAGTAGGCGACCGGGAAGGCGAGGCAGTTCGGCAGGTGCAGGGCGACGGTGTCGCCTGGTCCGATGCCGCGGTCCCGCAGTGCGTTGGCGAACCGGCACGCCTGGTCCCAGAGGCCGGTGAACGTGAGGTGCTGCTCGCCGTGCTGGAAGGCGGTCCGGTCGCCGTATCGAGCCGCCGCGCCTGCGAGCAGGGCGCCGACCGGGGCATCGGGGTAGGTGAGAGAGGAGGGGAGCCCAGGAGGTCGCAACGTCGTTGTGATCGACATCACTCGACAGTAGGGAGGGTGCGGCCAAGAACACAAGGATGACCTAGTAAACCGTCACTAACATCGACTGGTGGTAGCCGGATTGTCCCGATCGAAAGGTGGCGCAGGTGACCGACGGCCCTGGGCTTTACCAGCTCGCTGAGGAGCACGAAGAACTGCGCGCGGCTGTGCGTGCGCTCGCCGAAAAGGAGATCGCGCCCTACGCCGCCGAGGTGGACGAACAGGAGCGCTACCCCGTCGAGGCGAGCGAGGCGCTGGTCAAGGCCGGGTTCAACGCGGTGCACATCCCCGAGGAGTACGAGGGGCAGGGCGCCGACGCCATCGCGGCGTGCATCGTGATCGAGGAGGTGGCGCGGGTCGACGCGTCGGCCTCGCTGATCCCCGCCGTGAACAAGCTGGGCACGCAACCCATCCTGCTCTCGGCCTCCAGCGAGCTGAAGAAGCTCGTGCTGCCCTCGATCGCCTCCGGTGAGGCGTCCGCGTCCTACGCGCTCTCGGAGCGGGAGGCCGGGTCGGACACCGCGTCGATGCGCACCCGTGCCCGGCTGGACGGCGACCACTGGGTGCTCAACGGCACCAAGTGCTGGATCACCAACGCGGGCGAGTCGTCGTGGTACACGGTGATGGCCGTCAGCGACCCCGACGCGGAGAGGAAGTCCAACGGCATCTCGGCGTTCGTGGTGCACAAGGACGACCCCGGCTTCTCGGTGGGGCCCAAGGAGAAGAAGCTGGGCATCAAGGGCTCGCCGACGCGGGAGATCTACTTCGAGAACTGCACCATCCCCGCCGACCGGATCATCGGCGAGCCGGGTACCGGGCTGAAGACCGCACTGCGCACGCTCGACCACACGCGGCCGACCATCGGGGCGCAGGCGCTGGGTATCGCACAGGGCGCGCTGGACGCGGCGGTGGCCTATGTCAAGGAGCGCAAGCAGTTCGGCAAGGCGATCGGCGAGTTCCAGGGCGTGCAGTTCATGCTCGCCGACATGGGCACGAAGATCGAGGCGGCCAGGCACCTCGTGTACGCCAGCGCGGCGGCGAGCGAACGCGGCGACGCACGTGCGGGGTTCATGGCCAGCGCGGCGAAGTCCTACGCGTCCGACATCGCCATGGAGGTCACCACCGACGCGGTGCAGCTCTTCGGCGGCGCGGGCTACACCCGTGACTTCCCGGTGGAGCGCATGATGCGCGACGCGAAGATCACCCAGATCTACGAGGGCACCAACCAGATCCAGCGCATGGTGATGGCGAGGAGCCTGCTCAAGGGCTGAGTGGTCTCGACCTGATGGTTCTTCGGGCTGCCGCGGTTGTCTCGCGGCCGCCCGGACGCCATGAGCGTCACTGCGCGCTGCTCCGACAGGCCTTACCGCGGATCCGGCGCGCTAGCCGGATTGGCCGGACCGGCCCGGGTCGGCGCCAAGGCGGGCGAGTACCTGCTCGCTGAGCACCACGTCGTGCGGCAACCGCTTGAGCCCGGCCGCCGTGACGTCGACGCCGTGTCGCTTGGCGGCGTGGGCCAGTGCGTTCCAGTGGTCGGTTTCCATGTCTTCCCGCGTGCGGTCGTCGAACGGCTCGTCGGGGCCGACGACGACGCGTGCGGTCGCGCGCAGGTCCTGGGCCGACGCCTCTGCCCAGCTCTGGGTGGTGCCCCAGCCGCGGTCGGCCAGCAGCACCACGCGGCGTCCGTCGGCGAGCTCGACCTCGTGCAGCGCCGACACCGAGACGGTGCCATCGCCTTGGTCGTCGGCGTCGACGGACGTCACGAGACGGGTCACCGCGGTCATGTGAGCCCGCCGAACCGGTCAGCGAGGTTGCGGTGGCGAGCCGTGGCGAACCGCAGCCGCTGCGCGCGGGTGTAGTCCCGGCAGGGCAGGCAGGTGACGGTCTCCGGGCGAGGGGACGTCATCACATACGGCACCGTGCTGCCGCAGCCCGTGGTGAGCGTGCTCGGCAGCTCACCGACCAGTCCGATCGTGGACGCGACCAGGTTCCGGGCCGCGGCATCGCCGTGGACCACGTCTCGGCCGACGTGCACGTGGGGGTCGCTCATGTCCTGCCAGCCTAGGGCGGAACTACACAGTGTGGCGCTTGCGGGCCAGCAGGAAGGCCTGCGGTGTGGTCTCCGCGTACTTGCCCTCCTCGTCCGGTTCCCTCACCAGCCGGGCGCGCTCCTCGAAGCCGGCCTCACGCAGCAGGCCGGCCACCTCGTCCGGGTGCCGCTGGTGGAAGTCGAGCGACACCTCGTGGCCGCCCGCGTCGGTCCGGTGCAGCAGGCCCTCACCTGCCGGGAACGCGAGCTGCAGGTGACCGCCCTCGGCCAGGACGCGGTGGAACTCGGCGAAGACGGCCGGTAGCCGATCCGGCGGGACGTGCATGATCGAGTACCAGGCCACGATCGCACCGAGCGAGCCGTCCCCGGCCTCCAGCTCGGTCATCGAGCCCACCTCGAACCGCAGATCCGGATGCCTGCCGCGGGCCTGTGCGACCATGCCCGGCGAGAGGTCGATGCCGAACACCCGTAGCCCCAGCCCGTGCAGGTGTGCGGTCACGCGGCCGGTGCCGCAGCCGACGTCGGCGACCAGGCCGGAGCCGGCGAGCTCCGCGAACCCGCTGAGCACGGCGCGGTCCAGCGGCTTCGCCGCCAGCTCGTCCTCGATCCACCCGGCGAAGTCGGCGGCGATCGTGTCGTAGGACGCGCGGGTACGGGCGAGGAAGTCCGGTTCGCTCACGAATCGCACCGTAGTCGCCGTGAACCACCTGCGACCAACGGATTCCGTTTGCGGCGCGTGACAGGATCTCCTCGTGACGACTTGGTCCGGACCTCTTGAGGTCACCCCGGTCTCCGTCCACGACGCGGAGGCCGAAACGCTGCTGCGCACGTACTTCGCCGACGTGGCGAGCCGCTACTACGGCCGCCCCGCGACGGAGGCCGAGCTCGACGAGGCGATGGCGGAGGATCCCAGCGACGAGCTGGCGCCACCACACGGCACGCTGCTGCTTGCGCGGCTCGATGGCGCCGCCGTCGCGTGCGCGGGCCTGCGACGGCACCGGGACGGCTTCGCCGAGCTCAAGCGCATGTTCGTGTTGCCGGGGTTCCGGGGTCGTGGCATCGCCGCGCTGCTGCTGGCCGCGATCGAGCGCGCCGCGCGTGAGCTGGGCGTTTCCGTCATCCGCCTGGACACGCGCGCCGATCTGGTCGAGGCCCGCAGCCTCTACGCGAAACACGGCTACCGGGAGATTCCGGCCTACAACGCCGAGCCGTACGCCGAGCACTGGTTCGAGAAGAAGCTTTCCTGACGCGTCACCGTCGCGGTGAGGTTCTTTCCATCCGCTTTACCTGCCCTGGCTACCCTGGGGACCGTTAGTTGAAAGTTCAGCTAAGACGGTATAGGGGTTGGTTCGGACAATGTTCACCAGGGTTCAGGACGTCGCGGCGCTCATCGGGCGCATCGGCGTCGCGGTGGTGTTCCTCGCGCACGGGCTCGACAAGTGGGAGATGGGCGTCGGCGGCACCACCGACATGATGTCCGCGACCGGTATCCCGCTGCCGGCGCTGAGCGCGCTGTTCGTCATCGCCGTCGAGGTGATCGGCTCGATCCTGTTCATCGTCGGCTTCGCGCTGCCGCTCGTGGGTCTGGGCTACGCCATCACGGGACTCGGCGCTGTGTTCTTCGTCCACCTCGACGCCGGGCTCACCGGTCAGGGCGGCTACGAGCTGGTGCTGGTGCTCGCGCTGGCGGGTCTGGCGCTGGGATTCAACGGCGGACGGCTCTCGCTCGACCACCTGATCGTCGGCCGCAGGAAAGCGGCAAAGACTCAGGACGCCGAGCTGCAGGCCGCGTAGCGGCGGCCGAACCCCGGTCTCCCTCAGCGCCGAGGGGGACCGCTCAGGTCAGGTCCACCGTCGTGCGCTCGGCTTCGCGGTGTGCGACGAGCCTTTCGGGCGTGGAGCCGGTGACCTGAACCAGATGCGCTCCCACCACGAGCGGCGCCAGCAGGGCGTCGAGCACCCCGTCCGGCAACGTCCAGTCCCTCGTCGAGAGCACCCGGGCGCCCTCACCGATTCCCAGCTCACCCGCCCTCGCGCGCGCCCGCGCGAGCACGTCGTCCACGGTCGAGCCCAGCAGCGCGGGCGTGTCGCCGGCGATGGGCACGAGCGGCGAGAAGTCGTCGCCGGCGAGGCGCGCCTCCGATAGGTAGTCCAGTGCCCCGGAGGGCACGGACCCGCCGAGACCTCGGCCGAGCGGGTCGAGCGCGACCACCGCGGTGGCCTCCGCCTTGCCCGCGATCCCCTCGGGGCCGACGAAGGCGATTCGTGCTCCCGCCGCGTCCGCGACCACGTGCGCCCCGCACCACCACGCGCCGAGCAGCACGCCTGCCGTCTGCCAGTGGGCGGGCAGCTCCACGGCCACCTCGTCACCCTCCTCCACGTCGAACTCCTCGACCAGCCAGTTCGCCGTCTTGGCTGCCCAGTTGGCGACCGTCGCGACCGACAACTCGATCCGGCTGCCCAGCGCGTCGTCGTAGTGCGTCACCAGCGGCCGGGCCGAGGACTTCAGCAGGGGACGGAGGAGATTCTCGGTGAGGCTCACGACATGAATGTAACTGCCTTCCCGTTGGGTGGTGGGTGCGCGGGGCCAGGGTGGCGCTCGGTCCGTGCGGGACACCCGCCGCCGGGTTCCTGCGGGACACCGAGCCCGAGGCATGTGTTGGCGAAGACCCGAGTACGGCCCAGTACGAGGACGAACCGGCGCCTTGCCAGCGGAAACCTGGATCCACCGACTCAAGCAACAGACTTCCGGCGGAGGGCACTAGTTCACGCACGGCACGGCCGCGCGCACCGGCGAACCCGCGGGCGCCGAGCCTCCGCCCGACGGCTGCTGCTGCCCGCCACTGACCAGGTTCTTGACGAACCGGCGCACCTCGCCCACGTCGACGGTGATGATGCTCTGCCCGTCCTTGCTGCGGGCGCCGACCTGCTTCACGGGGATGGTCACGAACTCCATGTCGCCCGTGGCGATGCCCTTGGCCTGCTCGGCGAACTGCAGCAGGTCGAGCCCGGGGTCGAGCACGAGCGAACGGCGCACGGTTTCGGTGAGCTGGTTCAGCCGCTCGGCGTTGGTCAGCGTGCCCGCCGAGAGCACCTGGTTCAGCGCGGACGAGAGGAACACCTGCTGGCGGACGATGCGGTCGAGGTCGCCCCTCGGCAGGTTCTTGCGCTGGCGGACGAACGACAGCGCCTCGCCGCCGGACACCACCTGCGGGCCCGCCGCGAAGTCGGCGCCGGAGTCCTTGTCGGCGGTGGCGCTGTTGAGGCAGACCTCGATCCCGCCGAGGGCGTCGGTGAGCAGGTAGAACCCGAGCAGGCTGATCTCGGCGTAGTGGTCGATGCGGATCTGGGTGAAGTCCTGGACGGTCCGCACGAGCGCCCTGCGCCCGGCCTGGTTCGAGTCGCGTTCGATCCGCGCCCCGTCGGTCATGCCCTCGGCACGCAGCCGGTCGGCCTCCTCGACCTTCGCGGCGCCGTACGCCGAGTTGATCTTGGCCTTGCCGCCCTGTGGGACGTCGACCCACGTGTCCCTCGGGATCGAGACGCCGGTCGGTTTCCCCCCGTCCTTCGGGATGCGCAGGATGATCAGGGTGTCGGTGTTGACGCCCGCCTTGTCCTCCGTGCGCAGTTCCCTGAGCATGCCGAGCGGCAGCGGGTTGCCCTGCATGTCGGTGCGGGAGTCGGCGCCGACGAGCAGGATGTCGGTGGCGCCGTCGTCCTGCGGGGGTGGCGGGGGCGCCCCCGGGTCGTCGCCGAGGTTCTGCTGCAGCGCGTCCGTGGTCTGCACGTTGTCCTGCAGGTCGTCCAGGGCCAGGTAGGCATAACCTGTGGCGACCAGCGCGATCACCGACAGCAGCGTCACCACCGTGCGGTTGGCGCCCCGCAGCACCGAACGAACCCTGCCGCGCGGAGGCGACGGCTCCGGCGCGGGACGGGGTCGCGGATACGGCGTCGGAACCGGGCGCGCGGGAACCTCGGCAGGCTCCGCTTCACCCCGTTCTCCGGCCTCGCGCTCGTCCACGCTGGCTCCTCCCCACCCCGCGTGCGATCCGGACGGTCAGCTTAGTTGACGCAGGGCACGTCACCGGCGGTTATCGGCTCGTCGGGCGGGTCATCCTTACCCTCGTCCTGCGGCGTCTGCGTGCGGTGCGGGGGCGCGAAGAACTGCGGCTCCTGGCCCGCGTGGTTCGCGGGCGTGGTCCCGGTGGTGGCCGGCTCGAAGTCGGTGCCGAACAGCACCTGGAGCTGGCCGGCGGGCACGGTCGCGTCGGGCTCGGCGGCCAGTTCGGTGCCGAGCGCCTGCCGCAGTAGCTCCACCCCCGCCTCGTCGCCGGGCGCGTACCGCACCACGGTGTGCGCCTGTGGGTCCATTGTGGCCGAACTCTCGCCGAGGAAACCGTGCTGCCGCAACTGTTCCCGCATCTGCTGGCCGAGCTCGTCGGCTCCCGAGGCGTTGTAGATCTCCACCGTGTAGGCCTCGGCGCCGGGGATGGTCGCGGGGGCGGCAGACCCGTCCGACGGTGTTTCCGTCTCCGTCTCCGTCTCGTGGGAGATGAGCCCGTCGACGAACCGCCGCACCTCCTGGACGTCGATCTCGAGCACCGAGGCGCCGCCGATCCAGGTGTTGCCGACGACGGGGATGGTACGGAACTCGACGTTGTCGCCGCTGAGGTTGCGCATCTGCGCGGCGAACTGCAGCAGGTCCCAGTCCTCGGAGAGCACCACGGACTTCTGCACGGCGCCGACGACCTCGCCGATCTTGCCCGGGTCGAACAATACGTCGGTGGAGAGCATCTTGCGGACCAGGCCGGAGAGGAACGCCTGCTGCCGCGCGATGCGGTCGAGGTCGCCGTTGGGCAGTTCGTAACGCTGCCGGACGAACGCGAGCGCCTGCACACCCTGGATGGTCTGCCTGCCCGCGGGGAGGTTGATGCCGGAGTTTCGCTCGCGGACCGCTTCGCGCAGGCACACCTCGACGCCGCCGAGCGCCCTGGTCACCTCGTAGAAGCTCGCCAGGTTCACCTCGGCGTAACGGTCGATGAGGCCCGGCTTGCCCAGCAGTTGCTCGATGGTGGCGATCAGGTTCCTGCGCCCCGCGACCTTGGCCTCCTCGTCGATCTGCTCCAGATCGGTGCGGCCCTGTTCCTGCAGGGTCTGGAAGGTGTCGTTGTAGGCGTAGACGAACGCGCTGTTGAGCTTGTGCGTGCCGTAGCCGCCCGCCAGCTCCACCCAGGAGTCGCGGGGGAACGAGATCGCCGAGGCGCGCGTGCCGTCCTGGGGGATGTGCACGAGGATCATCGTGTCGGTCTGGCGCTCGCCGTTCGCCTCGCCCGCGTGCAGCCGGTCGAGCACCTCCTGCGGCAGCGGGTTGCCCTGTGCGTCGGTGCGGCTGTCCTGACCGACGAGGAGGATGTCGATCGCCCCGTCGAGCGGCTCGGCCCGGAGGTTCTCGTCGCCGTCGAACACGTCCGTGGTGGTGACGCCGTCGTTGACGTTGCCGATGAACTGCCAGACGTACCAGGTCAGGGCCAGTACGGTGACGGAGAGCAGCGAGATGACGACCTTGCCTCCGCGCAGGGCGAACGTGCCCACACGTCCCCTGCGGGCCACCGTGGGCGCCTCGACCGGTCCCCGACGCCAGCCGGTCACGTGCGCTCCTCCCAGTCGGTCCCAGGATTCACATTACTGATGTACTTGTGAGACGACCGTTCGATCGCGAAACGTTGCCTGGATGTTGCGTATGCCGGACGGAGCGTCGTGGCAGACTGCGCGGACGACCACGGGAGGAAACAGACATGCGGGTCCTGGTGACCGGAGGTGCCGGGTTCATCGGTTCGCACTACGTGCGGCAGGCGCTCTGCGGGGAGTATCCGGCACTGCGGGACGCCGAGATCCTCGTGCTGGACAAGCTGACCTACGCGGGCAGCGAGACCAATCTCACGCCCGTCGCCGACAGCCCCCGGCTGCGTTTCGTCCGCGGCGACATCTGCGACCCGACCGTGGTCACCGAGGTGATGCGCGACGTCGACCTGGTCGTGCACTTCGCCGCGGAGTCCCATGTGGACCGTTCGATCCTCGGTGCCGCGGACTTCGTGCTCACCAACGTCCTCGGCACGCAGACCCTGTTGCAGGCGGCGTACGACGCGGGCGTCGGCAAGTTCGTGCACGTCTCGACCGACGAGGTGTACGGCTCGATCGACGAGGGCTCCTGGGCCGAGGACCACATCCTCGAGCCGAACTCCCCGTACTCGGCGTCGAAGGCGTCGTCGGACCTGCTCGCCCGGTCCTTCCACCGCACCTACGGCCTGCCGGTGTGCGTCACGCGGTGCTCGAACAACTACGGCCCGTACCAGTTCCCCGAGAAGGTCATCCCCCTCTTCGTGACGAACCTGCTCGACGGGCAGCCCGTGCCGCTCTACGGTGACGGCCTCAACGTTCGCGACTGGCTGCACGTGGACGACCACTGCCACGGCATCCAGCTGGTCGCCGAGAAGGGAAGGGCCGGCGAGATCTACAACATCGGCGGTGGCACGGAACTCACCAACCGCGAGCTGACCGAGCGGCTGCTCGCCGCTGTCGGCGTCGGCTGGGAGATGGTGCGGCCGGTGGAGGACCGCAAGGGTCACGACCGCCGCTACTCCGTCGACATCACGAAGATCAGTACCGAACTGGGCTACGAGCCCAGGGTCGACTTCACCAGCGGTCTGGCCGACACCGTGCGCTGGTACACGGAGAACCGGGCGTGGTGGGAGCCCCTCAAGGGGCGGGCCGCGCTCACGGAAGGGTGATCAGTCTTGGCGAAACTGGCCTTGTTCGTACCCGGGGGCAGCGGGCAGCTCGGCCGTGACCTCGCCGCGCTCGCGAACGACGACGTCGACGTGCGCGCCCCCGGCTCGGCCGAGCTGGACGTGACGCAACCGGGCGCGGTGGTGGAGGCCGTCACGGAGCTGGCGGCCTCGGCCCGCGAGTCGGGCCGGTTCCCCGTCGTGGTCAACGCCGCCGCCTACACCGCGGTGGACAGGGCCGAGGAGGACGAGGCGAGGGCGTTCGCGGTGAACGCCGACGGGCCGAGGGTGCTCGCGGCCGTGTGCTCGTCTCGCCGCGTGCCGCTGGTGCACGTCTCCACAGACTACGTCTTCGCAGGCGACGCCGATGCTCCGTACGAACCGGACGCGCCGCTCGGGCCCCGCACCGCCTACGGCCGTACCAAGGCAGCAGGCGAGGACGCCGTGCTCGGCTCCGGCGCGCAGGCGTGGATCGTGCGCACGGCGTGGGTGTACGGCGCGAACGGTCCCAACTTCGTGAAGACCATGGCGCGCCTGGAAAAAGAGCGCGACACGCTGTCCGTTGTGGACGACCAGCGTGGGTCGCCGACGTGGTCGGCCGACCTCGCCGCCGGCCTGCTCGAGCTGGCGGGCCGGATCGCCGAGGGCGACGGCCCCTCGCGGAAGGTGCTGCACTGTACCGGTGCCGGTGACACGACGTGGTGCGGGTTCGCGCGGGCGATCTTCGAGGAGCTCGGCGCCGACCCGGAGCGCGTGGGGCCGTGCACCACGCAAGAGTTCCCGCGCCCGGCGCCGCGGCCCGCCTACTCGGTGCTGTCCAACGCCGCGTGGAGCGACGCGGGTCTCACGCCGCTGCGCCCGTGGCGCGACGCCCTGCGCGCCTTCTTCGCCGATCACGCGGCGTCACTGAAGTAGCGCGCCCCCACTGCCCCCCCAAGGCCACCTTTGTTGCGCCCACCCGTCTCCCGCCACCACCCGAACGGAGACGCTGCGCGTCGCAGTGTTCGATCAATGCAACAAAGGTGGCCTTGGGGAGCGTTAGGGGGCGATCAGGTGGGTGATGGCGGTGCCTGCGGTGAGTAGCGAAACGGTGCGCTGGGCGATGGTCGTCAGCCGGTCGTGCAGAGTTTCGGCTAGGTCGTCGAGATCGGCATGCCTGCGTACCGCCTCGATCGTCCGGCGCACGTCCGGGATCCGGTAGCCTGCGGCCCGCAGCGCCGCGGCGATCCGTGCCTCTCGGATGGCGGCGGGCGGATAGCGCCGCGCTGCCTGCGAGGTGACCCGCTCGGGCACGACGAGCCCCTCCTGCTCCCAGAAGCGCAGCGTGGAGGAGCGGACTCCGAGCGCGTCGGCGAGCTGGGTGATGGACATGGGCTCCTCGTCCGCCTCCACCGGAGCCTCGGCCTGGATCGCGCGCACCGCTGAGAGGGCCGCCAGCACGTCCCGGCGTTCCTTCGCGAGGAGGACGTGCAGCTCGGACACGCGCGCGGCCGCCTCCGCGAGCGGTAACGCCCGCACGTCGCGCAGGGTCTGGCGGGCGACGACCGGGCCGACGGCCGTCGCCAGGGAACGGTAGGCACGCAGCGCCAGCAGGTGCTCGTCGGTGAACTGCCGGTAGCCGTTCGCTCCTCGGCCGGCTGGAGGGATGACGCCGAGGCGTTCCAGGTCGCGCACCTGCTGGACGGAGTAACCCGAGGCCGTCGCGAGCTGCGCCGTCCGGTAGTGGCTCACGAAACCCTCCATAAGCGCTTCAACCTCACACTTGAACCATGATGATCCAGCAGATCCTCGACACGGTCACTTCGTTCGACCGCGTACTGGTGCTCGCGCCGGACGCGTCCAGCGGCGCTCCCGAGATCGCGTGGGGTGACTACTTCTTCTACTACGCCCCGGACGGCCGGGTCCCGGCGAACGTGCAACCCTACGGAACGATCGTGACGAAGAACTACCCCGGTGACACCGAGTCCGACCTCGAGGCGGAGGACCGGTGGAGGGTGAACATCCACGTCGGCCGAACCGCGCTAGAGCGGCTCACTGGGCAGGGCGTCACGGACCCCGCGGAGCCCGACGTGGTGCTGCCGCATCCCGTCTACGGCAGGCAGGGATGGATCGCGGTGGTCAACCCCGGTGAGCGGACGTCGGCGCAGGTGCTCGACCTCCTGCGCGACGCGCACGAGCGGGCCAAGGACCGGGTAGTGCGAAAGCTCGGTTAACCCTCGACGGCACGGCGGTACGCGGCGACCGTGGTCTCGGCGCAACGCCGCCACGTGAAGCTCGCCGCGTGCGCCCTGCGCGTGGCCGCCGTCGACGCGGCGTTGGGCTCCGACACCGCGGCCCGCAGCTCGGTGGTGAGCCCGTCGACGTCGCCGTACTCGACGAGGTGGGCGAACCCGCCCGACACCTCGCGCAGCGCGGGCACGTCGGTGCACACCACGGGCACGTCGCACGCCATGGCCTCCAGCACGGGCAGCCCGAAGCCCTCGTCGCGCGAGGGCAGCACGAGCGCCGACGCACCGGCGACCACGCGCTGCAGGTCCAGATCGGACAGATAGCCGACGTGCTGGGTGCGTTCGGTCGCCGGGAAGGTGCCGGGGCCCGCGAACACGAGCGGCGGCAGGTCAGCGTCAGCCGTGTGCGCCTTGAGCAGCCAGTCGAGACCCTTGCGAGGGCCCGCCGCCCCGGCGAACAGCAGGTAATCGCGCGGCAGGCCGAGCCGGTCGCGGATCTGCTGGCCCGGTGGCCTGCCCGTGAACCAGCCCGCGTCGACACCGAGCGGGGTCACGTCGATCTTCGCGCGGTCGACGTCGAGTCGCTCTGCCACGGCGTCGGCGACGGCGGCGGTCGGCGTGCAGATCACGTCGGCGCGCGCCGCTCCGCGCCGCACCAGCTCCGGCAGCTCGGCGTCACCGGGTGCCAGCTCGCCGGGTGCGTCGAAGAACGCGAGGTCGTGGATGGTGAGCACACCGGCGGCGCGGAACGTGCCGGGCAGCACGAAGTTGGTGCCGTGCACCACGTCGGTGGCGCCTGCGAACAGCTCCACCGGAGGGAACGTCGAGCGCAGCCACGTCTTGCGCAGCAGCCGCGCCGCCACCGGCATGCCACGCGCCCGCACGCCGTGCGGCAGCACCGAACGGAGCTTGCGCCAGCCCCGCAACGTGAACGCCACGGCGCGGGTGTCCACACCGGACAGTGAGGCCAGCTCCTCGGACAGCGAGGCGGTGTAGCGGCCGATGCCGGTCCGGTCGCCGAGCAGGGGAGTGCCGTCGAGCAGCACCCGCAGTTCCCGCCTAGCCACGGCGCAGCCCACGCCTGGCGAGCTTCTTGACCCGGCCGCCCGCACGCCGCGCGAGCTCGACCGGCCCTCCCTCGGCGAGGTACTCCTTCACCAGCGCGAGGTCGCGGCGGACGAGTTCCTTGCCTCGCACCGGTTCCCCCGGTGCGAGGTCGGCCGCGCCGGGCAGCCGGTCGGCGGCGGGGCGGGGGTCCCGGCAGAACTCCACGAGCGGCTCCAGCACCACCGGCCACGTGTAGCGCTGAGCGACCCGTTCGATGCGCTCGCGGCACGCCTTCGCGAACTCGGTGTCGTAGAGGCAGCGTTCCAGCGCGTCGGCCAGCGCCTCGGTGTCCTCGGCCGGGACGACGACGCCCAGCCGTTCCTCGCGCACGAGGTCGGCGAAGGCGTCGCCGTCGGTGGTGACGATCGGCAGCCCCGACCACAGGTAGTCGAGCACCCGCGTGCGGAACGCGAACGTGGTCTCGACGTGCTCGAAGTGCGTGGTGACGCCGCAGTCGGCGTCGAGCAGCCAGTTCTGCCGCTCGTCGTAGGGCACCCACTGCTCGTTGAAGAAGACGTGCTTGCCGGTGAGCCCGAGCGAGTCCGAGAGGCGGACGGTCCGCGCGCCGATGTCCATCTCTGCGACCTCGGGGTTCGGGTGCCGCATGCCAAGGAAGACCAGGCGCACGTCGGCGCGGCGGCTGCTCAGCCGCTCGATCGCGCGCACGAGTGTCAGCGGGTCGAACCAGCTGTAGACGCCGCCCGCCCACAGCACGACGTGGTCGGTCTCGGCGATCCCGTCGAGGTTCGCGCGCAGGCCGGGGCCGGTGCGGCGCGGCGCCCTCGGCGAGAGGCCGAACGGCACCACCGACAGCAGCGACTGCGTGGTGGGGTCGGCGTCGTAGAGCCGGGGCGTCAGCCTGCCCAGCGCGGCGAGGTGCCCGAGCCAGAAGTGCCGCTGACGCTGCGAGGCGCACAGGAAGAAGTCACCGCGCTCCAGCTGCGCGTCGAGCACCTTCGTGACGCCGGCCAGGTCGGCGGCCCGCTTGTCGTCGGGCGCGTCCTTGCCCTGTTCGAGCAGCTCGAGGTGCATCGGGTCGTAGAGGTCGCACACCACGATCTTGTGCGCGTACTCCTTCTTCAGCGCCGGGGCCAGTTCCAGCACGTGCCCCTGCAGGATCACGATGTCGGCCCACGCGAGCGGCTCGCTCAGGTCACGCCTGCGGGCCGCGCTGACCTGGAACGGCGCGGGCGGCGGATCGGCGAGTGGGTTCACGGTCACCAGCCGGACCTCGTGCTCGCCCGAGAGCACCTCGGCGATGTTCCATGCCCTGATGGCGGGGCCTGCCATGCGCTCGGTGATCGCGTCGCCGGTGATCACGAGGACTCTGCGGCGCTTGCCGAACGCCTGCTCGATGCCGAACGCCGACACGAGGATGTCGTGCGCGGCGAGGTAGCGCGGCAGCGGATAGGCGGGCTCCAATGCGTTGCGCAGCAACGGAAGCAGGTCGGCATCGGTGCGCACGCGCGCGGCCTGCTCTGCCTCGCGGGCCTCGGCGAGCGAGGGCAGCAGCTCCACGAACTGGTCGACGGCGAGCACCCCGGCGAGCGTGCTCCTCGGCACAGGCACCGGGCCGGTCTCGGCGGGGCCGACGCCGCGTTCGAGGTCCAGCTGCGTGGGGTCGAGCTCGCCCCTTGCCGTGGCGCGGCGCACGCTCAGGGCGAGCGCGGCCGGCAGCGCCTTCGCCAGAGTATCGTCGGAGAGGTTCTTGTAGAGCGCGCACAACGCGTTGCGCTCCAGCAGGAACGTCTCCCGCCCGCTGTCCGGTGTGTCCACTTCGGACATCGTGGCGTGGTGGCGGTGGTAGGCGAGCGACTCGGGGACGTAGCGCACCCGCCAGCCGCGCAGGTTCAGCCGCCAGCCGAGATCGACGTCCTCGTAGAACATGAAGAACCGCTCGTCGAACCCGTCCAGCTCGGCGAAGACGCTCGCCCGGACGAACATGGCGGACCCGGTGGCGAAGAGCACGTCCTTGGCGGAGTCGTGCTCGCCGGCCGGTACGTCGGCGATGGGTGTGCCCGCGTGCCGCTTGTAGCCCATGCCGAACCACGTGAGCCCGCCGTCGACGAAGTCGGTGCCGGTGCCGTCCCAGTCGAGGACCTTGCTCGCGACGGCGCCGACGGCCGGGTCGTCGCGCAGCGTGGCGACGGCGGCCTCGACCCAGTGCGGGCCGGGGCGGGCGTCGTTGTTGAGGAACGCGAGCACGGTGCCCTCGGCGTGCTTCGCGCCGAGGTTGCAGCCCCCTGCGAAGCCGAGGTTGCGGTCCGACTCGATCACCCGCACGCCCGGTGCGGCGGCCCGGATGCGGGCGGCGTCGACGCCGGGGGAGGCGTTGTCGACGCAGATGACCTCGAGCCGGGGGTAGTCGTGCTCGGCGAGCGCGCGCAGGCACGTGATGGTGTCGTCGGCGCCGCGGTAGTTGACCACGATCACCGAGACCAGCGGTTGTACCAAGGTCGCGCTCCCCTTTGTCTGCTTGGTCAGAGCTTATCGGCCCGCCCACCGCCGCCAGAGGACGCCTCGGCGGACGCTCGCGCGTCCACCGATCCCGGCGCGGGCCCACAGCGTCGCGGGCAGTCGCGCCGCGACCTCGGCGAGTACCCGGCAGCGGAGCCCCGTCCGGAAGTTGGCCGCGGAGGGCACGTCGTGGCGCAGGGGCAGCAGCGCCGTGATGGCGGCGAACCGCGCCAGCTCCCGCGCCGCCACGATCGCCGGGGCGCAGCGCACGAGCATGAGCAGCCGGTTGCGTTCGTTCCACCGGTGAAACAGGGGCGAGCCCGGCCGGGTGCTCGCGCCGTGCCGGTGCCGCGCGACGGCGTCCGGCGCCACGGCGACGTCCCACCCGGCGAGCCGCAGCCGCCACGCCGTGTCGGTGTCCTCGTAGTAGCAGAAGAAGGCGGCCGGGACCGAGCCCTCGGCCCGGAGCGCGTCGGTGCGCAGCAGCGCGGCGCCGCCGCAGAAGCCGAAGGGCTCACCCGGCGTGACCAGGTCGGCGCCGTGCCCGTCGGCGGTGAGGCGCACACCGAGCGACTGCGGGGTCCCGTCGGGGTACTCCAGCCGGGAGGCGACGGCGGCGACGCCCGGCCGCATTGCGTCCTCCAGCGCGGCCAGCCAGCCCGGTTCCGGCGCGGCGTCGTCGTTCAGCCACGCCACGTACTCGGTGTCCACAGCGGACAGCGCGGCCGCGAGCCCGCCCGCGTAACCGGCGTTGCGGGGCAGGCGCAGCACCTCCGGACGGGAGGGATGTTCCGCGAGCAGCCGGGCCGAACCGTCGTCGGAGGCGTTGTCCACGACCAGCGTCCGGTGTGGACGATCCTGTGCCGCGAGCGCGTCGAGGCAGTCGGTCAGGTGCGCGGCGCCACGCCAGGTGACGACGACGACGGTGGTTGCGGGCACGCGGGCAGAATAGCGGCGTGGGTGAACTCGTCGTGCTCGCAGAGCAGCTGCTGGCGCCCGTTCCAGGAGGTACGGGCCGCTACACCGCCGAGCTGCTGCGCGCGCTGGCGGAGACGGTGCCCGAGGGCTGGACGCTTTCCAGCGCCGTGGCGAGGCACGGCGACGTCGAGCCCGCCCGCGTCGAGGGCGTGCGGGGCCCCCTGCGGCTGCCGTTGCCGAGGAAGGCGCTGGTGGCGGCGTGGCAGTACGGCCTGCCGCTGTGGCCCGGCGGCACGGCGATGCACGCGCCGACCCCGTTGGCGCCGCCGCGGGCGGGCCGGGGCCGGACGCTGTCGGTGACCGTGCACGACACGGTGCCCTGGACCCATCCCGAGACGCTCACCCCGAGGGGAGTGGCGTGGCACCGGTCGATGATCACCAGGGCGGCGGCGAGGGCCGACGCGCTCGTGGTGCCCACGCACGCGGTCGCCCGTGAGCTGGCCGCGTATGTGCCGGGGGCCGAGGGCGCGCACGTGATCGGGCACGGGGTCACCGCGCTGCCCGATCGGGTGCCGATGGAGCTGCCGCCCCGGTACGTGCTCGCGATCGGCACCCTCGAACCGCGCAAGGGGATCGACGTGCTCGTGCGCGCCATGACCGGGCTCGACGAGCCGCTGCTGCTCGCGGGCCAGCCCGGCTGGGGCGGGCTCGACCCGCTGCGGCTCGCGGCGGAGGCAGGCCTGCGCGACGGTCAGGTCCGCGTGCTCGGCAGGCTGACCGACGCCGAGCTGGCGACCGTGCTGAGTTGCGCGACGGTGCTGGCCGCGCCCAGCCTCGCGGAGGGGTTCGGGCTGCCCCTGCTCGAGGCCATGGCGGCCGGGGTGCCGGTGGTCCACTCCGACGCTCCCGCGCTGGCCGAGGTGGCCGGGGGAGCGGGCCGCGTGGTGCCGCGTGGTGACGCTGTGGCGCTCGGCTCGGCGTTGCGCGAGGTCCTCGGCTCCGCCCAGACGGCGAAGGAGCTGGCCGAGGCCGGGCGGGCCAGAGCTGCCGCGTTCTCGTGGCGGGCCGCCGCCGAGGCGGTCTGGACGATCCACACCACGAGTTCGTTGGATCCTGTCCGGCCGGAGTCGCCGGGGCCGTAGTCTGCACGGGTGGCAGAACCACGCGTGTTGATCGACGCCACGGCCGTGCCGGCCGATCGTGGCGGCGTGGGTCGGTACGTCGACTCCCTCGTGGCCGCGCTCGACGTGGCCGGTGCCGACATCACCGTCGTGTGCCAGCCGAGGGACGTCCAGCTGTACGCCGAGCTGGCTCCGCGCTCGCGGGTGGTGGGCGCCGCCGAGTCGACCGCGACCAGGACGGCCCGCCTGACCTGGGAACAGACCACGCTGCCGAGGCTCGTCCGGAGACTCGGCGTGGACGTGGTCCACTCCCCGCACTACACGATGCCGCTCGCCAGCCGGGCGGCATCGGTCGTGACACTGCACGACGCGACCTTCTTCACGGACGCCGTGCTGCACTCCTCGGTGAAGGCCCGCTTCTTCCGTGCGTGGACCGCCACGGCCCTGAGCAGGGCATCGGTGTGCGTGGTGCCGAGTGCGGCGACCGCGGAGGAGCTGGCCAGGGTCACGCGCGTGCGGGGCGCGCAGGTGGAGATCATCCAACACGGGGTCGACGAGGAGCGGTTCCACCCTCCGTCACCGGAGGAGATCCGCGCGGCCCGCGACGCCGTGGGCCTCGGCGACACCCCGTACGTCGCGTTCCTCGGCGCGCTCGAACCCCGTAAGAACGTTCCCGCGCTGATCAGGGGCTTCGCGCTCGCGGTGGCCGACCGGCCGGAACCGCCCGCGCTGGTGCTCGCCGGGCAGCCCGGCTGGGACCGGCAGGTGGAGAACGCGCTCGACGCCGTGCCGCACCGGCTGCGCGTCATCCGCGCCGGGTACCTGCCGTTCGGCACGCTCGCCGGGTTCCTCGGCGGCGCCGACCTGGTCGCCTACCCGAGCCTCGGCGAGGGCTTCGGGCTGCCGGTGCTGGAGGCCATGGCATCGGGTGCGTGCGTGCTCACCACGCGCAGGCTCGCGCTGCCGGAGGTGGGCGGTGACGCGGTGGCCTATTGCGGCGTGGGCGCGGGCGATGTCGCGGCGGCCCTGAGCGAGCTGCTCGATGACCCGATGCGCAGGGCCTCGCTCGCCGAGGCCGCGCAGCGCAGGGCGAAGGACTTCTCGTGGGCCACGAGCGCCGAGCGTCATCGGGAGGCCTACGACCGCGCGTTCCACCGGCACCGCACCCGTGAGATGTGAGGTGACAGGGGGAAGAAGGAAGGGGTATGGTTGTCGGTGCGAAGCTCCTGTGGAGCCGAGTATGAGGGCCCGCGACGCGTCCGGACGGTCGTCTCGCGGGCCTTTCGCCTGTCCGGGCCTCATAGGCGCACGACCTCGGCGATGATGCCCGCGACGCGCCTGCGGTACTCGCCGCCCGCTCCGTGACACCAGGTCACCGCGTCAGCGATCCAGAGCAACGGCTCGGCCGTCGACTCGAAGTGTTCATAGGTCAGGTCGGTCTTCGACGGCCGGAACCCTAGTACCCGCTGCAGCGTTCGCTTGTCGTCGACATCGCGGTGCCCGCGCGAGTCGAGCACCAGCCGTCGCGCACCGACGTCGAGCAGGTCGCCCGCCAGCTCCTCCAGGCATCGCTGGCGAGCGTCTTCCTGGGCTTTCGGCGAGCAGCAGGCCGAGTAGATCCTCGTGGGCACACCGAGCCTGGCGATCCGGTCGGCGAGTTCACGTCTTCGCGGTGGTTTCTCCTTCTTGAAGTGCAGCTCCCGTGCTCCGGGCAGCAGCAGTCTGCTCAGCTCCCGGCGAGCGGGTCTGAGCTGAGCGGGTTCCACGATCGTCACTCCGAGCAGGTAAAGCCCGGTTCGCGTGGATTCGTCGACGAAGGCGTGCACCGTCATCCGGCCCATCTTGCCGTCGACCCCCGACAGGAGTGCGCACAAGGACCGGTCGGGAACTACCCACCGTGCCGGGTGCACAATGGCCGCGTGACCGAGCCGAAGACCTACGGCGACGGCGTCGCCGTGGTGACCGTGACGTACTCGCCAGGGGAGACGCTGGAGCGGTTCCTCGACACGCTCGCCAAGGCGACCGACCGCGACGTGCGGGTCGTCCTTGCCGACAACGGCTCCGTCGACGGCGCTCCCGAGAAGGCCGCCGAGCGCGAGAACGTGCACCTGCTTCGCACCGGCGAGAACCTCGGCTACGGCACCGCCGCCAACCGGGGCGTCGCCGAGCTCGACGACAGCGTCGGCTGGGTCGTCATCGCCAACCCCGATCTCGAATGGGACCCCGGCTCGCTCGACGCGCTTCTCGAGGTCGCCAAGCGCTGGCCGCGCGGAGGGGCGTTCGGTCCGCTCATCCGCGAGCCGGACGGCACCGTGTACCCGTCGGCGCGGCTGCTGCCCTCGCTCGGGCGCGGTGTCGGGCACGCGATCTTCGGCAAGATCTGGCGCGGCAACCCGTGGACCCGCGCCTATCGGCAGGAGACCGGGGAGCCGACGGAGCGCACCGCGGGCTGGCTGTCGGGTTCGTGTCAGCTCGTCCGGCGTGAGGCGTTCGACTCCGTCGACGGGTTCGATCCGCGCTACTTCATGTACTTCGAGGACGTCGACCTTGGCGACCGGCTCACGCGTGCGGGCTGGCTCAACGTGTACGCGCCGTCGGCCTCGGTGATGCACATCGGCGGGCAGGCCACGTCGAAGGCGTCGGCGAAGATGCTCGCCGCCCACCACGACAGCGCCTACCGTTACCTCGCCGACCGGCACCGCGGGCTGCTGTGGAAGCCGCTGCTGCTGGCGATCCGCGCGGGGCTGGCCGTCCGCCTGCGGCTGGAGACCCGCCGCGGCTGAGGCCACGCTCGACGGCAGCCGCAGTGAAGGCCACCATGCCTGCGTTGAACGCAGTGATGGTGGCCTTCACTGCAGTCGGGTGCCGTGTCGGGGCTGCGGTCGGGGGCTGCGGGTCAGAGTCCTTCTAGGCGGCGGGCGACGTTCGAGCGGGTGGGCATGGTGCGAGTGGTCGGGACCAATCCGCTGATCTCCGTCTGCTCGACCTCCGGCTCGGCATTCGCCGCCTGAGCGGCGTCGAGCCGCGTGGTCGGCTGCGACTCGGCCAGGTGGCTGTCGCTGCTCTCGATGAACGACGCCGACAGTTTCGTCGTGGTGTCCGGGTCCTGCTCGGTGTCGAGCCGCCGGACGACCGATCCCGGGATCTGCTGCGTGTTCGCGGCATCCATCGGCGACGTCATGTTGTCCGGCGTCACCACACCGTCGCGCGTCTGCGCGCGGGACAGCACGGCGTTCGCCCGATCGCGGGGATCCATTCCCTCGCCTCCCCGATACTTCAACCGAGGCCCTCTCTCGCCGGGGCCGCCGCGTTGCTGTCTAGGGTAGGCCCTCCGGCCGCTCACCGTCAGCGTTTCCCCCGGTTTGTCGCCGGATGATCGCAGCCGAGGAAGGGAAAGGTGCTCGTGATGACGTCCGTGACCGGAGCCGACGCCGTCGTGCTCGTCGGTGGCAAGGGCACTCGCCTGCGCCCGCTCACGCTCTCCGCGCCGAAACCCATGCTCCCCACCGCGGGCGCGCCGTTCCTCTCGCACCTGCTGTCGCGGATCCGGGAGGCGGGGATCACGCACGTGGTGCTCGGCACGTCGTACCGCGCCGAGGTGTTCGAGGACTACTTCGGCGACGGTTCCTCGCTCGGGCTGGAGATCGAGTACGTCGTGGAGGAGGAGCCGCTCGACACCGGCGGCGCCATCCGCAACGTCGCCGGCCACCTCCGCGCCGACGACGTCGTGATCTTCAACGGCGACATCCTGTCCGGCGCGGACCTCGGCGCGCTCGTCGCGACCCACCGCGACGCGTCGGCCGACGTCACGCTGCACCTTCAGCGCGTAGCCGACCCGAGCCGGTTCGGCTCCGTGCCGACCGACGCGAACGGGCGCGTGACGGCGTTCCTGGAGAAGACGCCGAACCCGCCGACCGACCAGATCAACGCCGGGTGCTACGTGTTCCGGCGCGAGGTGGTCGAGGCCATTCCCGCCGGGCGGCGGGTGTCGGTCGAGCGCGAGACTTTTCCCGGCCTGCTCGCCGAGGGCGCGCACGTGCACGGTTTCGTCGACAGCTCCTACTGGCTCGACGTCGGCACCCCCGAGGCGTTCGTGCGCGGATCGGCGGATCTCGTGCGCGGGCTGGCCCCCACGTCGGCGCTGCCAGGACCGGTCGGCGAGGTGCTGCGGCTCGACGGCGCCACGGTGGCCGACGACGCGGAGGTCACCGGCGGCACCACGCTCGGCGCCGGGTCCGTCGTGGGCGCGGGCGCGCGCGTGAAGGGATCCGTGCTCTTCGACGGCGCGCGGGTGGAAGATGGTGCCGTGGTGGAGAACTCGGTCCTCGGCACGGGTGCCCGCGTCGGCGCCGGTGCCGTGCTGCGGGGTGTGGTGCTCGGCGACGGAGCCTCGATCGGCGCCGGATGCGAACTGCTCGACGGGGCGCGGGTGTGGCCGGACGCGGTGCTGCCACCCGGCTCGATTCGGTTCTCCAGCGATGCCTGAGCTGTTCCGCCGCTGGGAACCGGACTTCCCGGTGGACGTCTCCTCGGCGATCGCGCCGCTGCGGCGCGGCCGGGGCGACCCGTGCCTGCGCCAGGACGGTGCGGGCCGGTTGTGGCTCACCGCGAACACCGAGGGCGGCCCCGGCACGCTTGTGCTGGTGTGCCGCATGGACGGCGCGGTGGAGGCCAAGGCATGGGGCGGCGGGGCCGAGCTCCTGCTCGACGGGTTGCCCGCGCTGCTCGGCGCGGACGATGACGACTCCGGCTTCGTCGCCCACCACGACGCCGTCGCCTGGGCGCGGCGGCAGCGGCCGCTGCTGCGACTCGGTGCGACGGGCCGCGTGTGGGACGTGCTGATCCCCTCGGTGCTGGAGCAGAAGGTCACCGGGCACGAGGCGCGCCGCTCGTGGCGGGAGCTGTGCCGCCGCTTCGGCGAGCCCGCGCCCGGCCCCACTCCCGAGGGGATGCGGGTGCCGCCGACGCCGTCGGCGATCCGCTCCATAGTGGACTGGAACTGGCACAAGGCCGGTGTGGACGTGAGCAGGCGCAGGGCGTTGCTCGCGGCGGCGAGCGTGGCGCCGAGGCTGGAGCGGGCCGTCGAGCTGCGTGGCGCGGAGGGACGCGCGCTGCTGCGGAAGGTGCCTGGCATCGGCGTGTGGACGGCGGCCGAGATCGCCCAGCGCGCGTGGGGTGACCCGGACGCGGTGAGCTTCGGCGACTTCCACATTCCCACCGTCGTCGGGCACGCGCTCGTCGGCAGGGCTCTCGACGACGAGGGCATGCGGGCCGTGCTGGCGCCGTATGCGCCGCAGCGGCAGCGCGCGGTGCGCTACCTGGAGGCCGCCGGGTTCTCGCGGCCCAGGTTCGGCCCGCGCTACCCGGTGCGCGACTACCGCGCGATCTGACGGTAGGCGTCGAGCAGCTGCGCCTCGGCGATGTCGAGGTAGGACTCCATCCTGCGCTCGGCCTCGGTGAACTCGCCCTTGGTCAGCAGGTCGGCGATGCCGCGGTTGAGCTCGATGTAGGGCTCGTGGAACTCACGCGGGCGGGCCATCACGTGGAAGGCCAGCCGCAGCTCCGCCACCACCCTGCGCATGATGTCGTCCACGCGCGGGCTGCCGAGCAGGCCCGTGACGGCCTGGTGGAACCGGATGTTCGCGGTGCCGACGTCGACCCAGCGCTCCTGCGGCGCCGCCTCCTCGGCGATGGCGACCTCTGCGTCGATCGCGGCGATGCGCTCCGTGTCGGCCAGTGGGCCGTAGCGGATGGCGCTGGTCTCCAGCACGCGCCGGGTGCGGTAGAGGTCCACGATGTCGTCGGCGTCGAGCACCCGGACGAACACGCCGCGATGGAACTCGTGCACCAGCAGTCGCTCGTGGACGAGCAGGCGGAACGCCTCACGCAGTGTGTTGCGGGAAACCGAGAGCGCGCGGCCGGCGCTTTCCTCGGAGAGCCGGGTACCCGGGGGGAGCGCGCCTTCGATGATGCGCTGTCGCAGGAGGTCGGCGACGCGTTCGGCCGTGCTGGTGCGGTCGAGCAGTGAGCGGTCGCCCGCGAGCAGATCCACCCACGGGTCTGTGGCGGCCATGACCCCTCCGTTCCGTGTGATCGCAGCTTAACAAAAGAAGTTCGACAAGGGTCTTGCAGGATTGTTCAACAACTCAGTACCGTCTTCGGAAACCTGACGGAATGGGAGGCCCCCATGGCCGACGACATCAGCACGTCCACCAGCGAGAAAGCCGGCGAGAAGGTGGACGCCGCACTAGGCGCAGCCACCAAACGCGGTGCCCTGCTCGGTGCGATCTTCCTGATGGCGACCAGTGCCATCGGCCCCGGCTTCATCACGCAGACCACGTCGTTCACGGCGCAGCTCGGCGCGGCCTTCGCGTTCGCGATCCTGCTGTCGATCGTCATCGACATCGCCGTGCAGCTGAACGTCTGGCGCGTCATCGGCATCTCGGGCATGCGGGCCCAGGAACTCGGCAACAAGGTGCTGCCGGGCGTCGGCTACGTGATGGCCGCGCTGGTGGTGCTCGGCGGGCTCGTGTTCAACATCGGCAACGTCGCGGGCACGTCGCTGGGCATGGACGCGCTGTTCGGCCTCGACGTCAAGATCGGCGGCACGATCTCGGCGGTCATCGCCATCGGCATCTTCCTCAGCAAGAAGGCCGGCATCGCGATGGACCGGCTCGTGGTGGTGCTCGGCGTGCTGATGATCGGCCTCACCACCTATGTCGCGATCGTGTCGGGGCCGCCAGTCGGGGAGGCGCTGACGCAGGCGGTGGTGCCGGACACCGTTGACTTCCTCGTGATCACCACGCTCATCGGCGGCACGGTGGGCGGCTACATCACCTACGCGGGCGCGCACCGGCTCGTCGACTCGGGCACCACGGGACCGGACCAGGTCAGGGAGGTCTCGCGCAGCTCGGTCGTCGCGCTCCTGGTGACCGGCCTGATGCGCGTGGTGCTGTTCCTCGCGATCCTCGGCGTGGTGGCGGGAGGCGTCACGCTCGCGGCCGACAACCCCGCCGCCGACGCGTTCGGCCACGCCGCGGGTGAGGTCGGCCTTCGGCTGTTCGGCATGGTGCTGTGGGCCGCCGCGATCACGTCCGTGGTGGGCGCCTCCTACACGTCGGTCTCGTTCCTCGTGACGTTCTCGCCCGCGCTGAAGCGGCGGCAGAACTGGCTCGTCGGTGGGTTCATCGCGATCTCGCTCGGCGCGTTCCTGCTGTTGGACCAGGCTCCGACGACGCTGCTGATCCTGGCGGGCGCGCTCAACGGGCTGATCCTGCCGGTCGGTTTCGGTGTGCTGATGTGGGTCGCCGCGCGACGCCGGGACCTGCTGGGTGGCTACCGTTACCCGCGCTGGCTGCTGGTCATCGGCGTACTGGCGTGGCTGCTGACGCTGTACCTCGGCTGGAACTCGCTGAGTGGTATCGCCGATCTGTGGAGCTGACGATGCGTGTGCTGCCGTGTGCCGACTCCGGGCTGCTGGTCGAGCTCGACGATCTCGACCAGGTCAGGGCGTTGCACGCGGCACTCGAAGCCGATCCGCCCGAGGGCGTGACCGACTTCGTGCCCGCGGCCCGGACACTGCTGCTCCGGCTCGATCCCGCTGCCGCCGACATGGCCGGGATCGAACAGGCGGTGCGGTCGGTCCGGCCCGGCGAGGTGAGCACGCGGGAAAGTGAACTGCTGCGGATCCCGGTGGTCTACGACGGCGCCGACCTCGAGGAGGTGGCCATACTCACCGGCCTCACCGAACGCGAGGTCGTCGAGGAGCACACCGGTACGGAGTGGACGGTCGCTTTCGGCGGGTTCGCGCCCGGTTTCGGTTACCTGACCGGGGGGTCGCCGCGGCTGGAGGTGCCCAGGCGGGCCGAGTCGCGGACGAGGGTGCCGGTCGGCGCCGTCGGCCTGGCGGGGACGTTCTCGGGGGTCTACCCGAGGGAGTCGCCTGGCGGCTGGCAGCTCATCGGGCGCACTGAGCTGAGGATGTGGGACGTCGACCGGGATCCGCCCGCGTTGCTGCGGCCCGGCGTCCGAGTGCGCTTCGAGGAGGCGGAGTGAGCCAGAATCGCGGAGCGCGTGCTCAGTTCCGCCGACCGGGTGCGGGTGTCCCGCAAGATACCGAGGAGGCGGGCTCGTGAGCGTCGGCCTCGAGGTGCTCGAAACCGGTCCACTGTCGACGGTCCAGGACCTGGGGCGCCCCGGGCTGGCCGGTATCGGGGTCGGGATCTCGGGCGCGGCCGACCGTGGTTCGCTACGGCTCGCCAACCGGCTGCTCGGCAACGAGGAGGGCGCCGCGGCCGTGGAGGTGACCCTCGGTGGGTTCGCGGCGCGGGCGCGGCGCGACCTCACGGTGGCGGTCATGGGGGCGCCGTGTCCGGTCACGGTGGACGGCCGGGGCGCGGCGACCAACGCGCTCGTGCGGGTTCCGGCAGGGGCGGTGCTGCGGCTCGGCACGCCCGAGCGGGGGCTGCGCAGCTACGTCGCCGTGCGCGGCGGCATCGCGGTCGAGCCGGTGCTGGGCTCGCGCTCCACCGACGTGCTGGCCGGGCTGGGTCCGGACCGGCTGAGCGCGGGCACGGCTCTGCCGGTCGGACCCGCTCCCGAGCGGTGCCCGGTCACCGACTTCGCGCCGGTCGCCGAGCTGCCCGCCGACGAGGTCGTGCTCACCGTGGTGCCGGGGCCGAGGGCCGACTGGTTCGCCGACGGCGCGCTGGACGCGCTGCTGTCCGAGCCGTACACGGTGACGGCCGAGGCCAACCGCGTCGGGATCAGGCTGGACGGTCCCGAGCTCAAGCGGCGCAGGGACGAGGAACTGCCGAGCGAGGGAATGGTCGTCGGTGCGCTGCAGGTGCCGCCGTCGAGCAGGCCGACGCTGTTCCTCGCCGATCATCCGGTCACCGGCGGCTATCCGGTGATCGCCGTCGTCGTGTCGGGCGACGTCGACAAGGCGGCACAGGCGCGGCCGGGGATGCGGCTGCGGTTCGCCGTGGGGAGAAGGAGAAACCGATGATGGTGTCACCAGCCGAGATCAGGGAGAAGTTCCGTGCCGGACTGAGGGTTCCCACCTCCGGTTACTGTCCGGGTTGGACACAGGCCAACCTGCTGTGCCTGCCGAAGGAGGACGCCTACGACTTCCTCCTGTTCGCCCAGCGCAACCCCAAGTCGTGTCCCGTGCTCGACGTGACGGAGCCGGGGGAGACCAGCGCTTCGATCTTCACGGGCGACCTGCGCACCGACCTGCCCGCCTACCGCGTCTACCGCGACGGCGAGCTGGTGGACGAGCGCGTCGAGGTGACCGACCTCTGGCGCGACGACCTGGTGTCCTTCCTCATCGGCTGCAGCTTCACGTTCGAGGCCGCGCTGCTGGACGCCGGTGTTCCGGTGCGGCACATCGACGCGGGCTCGAACGTGCCGATGTACCGGACGAACCGGGAGTGCCGCGCCGCGGGCTCGCTGTCCGGGCCGCTGGTGGTGTCGATGCGCCCGATCCCGGCCGACCTGGTGGCGACGGCGGTGCGCGTAACGTCGCGGTACCCGGCCGTGCACGGCGCCCCTGTGCACATCGGATCACCCGGCCTGCTCGGCATCGACGACCTCGGCAACCCCGACTTCGGCGACGCCGTGGAGGTGCGTCCCGGCGAGATCCCGGTGTTCTGGGCGTGCGGCGTGACCCCGCAGGCCGCGGTGATGCGCTCGAAGCCGTCGTTCGCGATCGGCCACGCGCCGGGCCACATGGCGATCACGGACGTCCGGGACTCGACGTTCCAGGTGCCCTGACGCGACCGCAGGGCTGCCAGCCGCAGTGAAGGCCACCTTCACTGCGGAGACTTCAGGGCCGCGGTGACGATCGCCAGCGCCTCCTCGGTGCCGAGGCCGAGCTTGCGCACCGTCTGTGCGTACCTCGTCGCGGCGTCGCGCGCCCGGCGGCGGCTCTGGTCGCCGGAGGTGCCCACGAAGCTGCCCGCCCTGCCTCTGGTCTCGATGAGCCCCGCCTCCTCCAGCTCGCGGTAGGAGCGGGCGATCGTGTTCGGCGCGATGCCGAGGTCGGTGGCGAGCTGCCGCACGGTCGGCAGCTTCGTGCCGACCGGCAGGGTGCCGTCGTTGATCTGCTTGGCGAGCTCCGAACGGACCTGCTCGTATGGTGGCACCTTCGAGGTGCTGTCCACGTTGACGATCATGGCGCCTCCCGCGGGGAAGTCACGCGCGTTCGAGCGCGGCGGCGATCAGCTCCGTCAGCTCTTCACTGCCCGGCGGCAACGCGTGCACTGGCCACCACCGCAGGTCGTCTGACTCGTCGCTCGCCACCGGCTCGGCACCGTGCGGCGCGCGCACGAGGAACCGCACGTCGAAGTGCCGCGTCGGCACCCCGAGCGAGCACGTGATCGGGTGGACGTCGAGGTGCACCGGCTCGGGGTCGAGCTTGAGCCCGGTCATGCCCGACTCCTCTGTGGCCTCGCGCAGCGCCGCGTCGGCGAGCGTCGCGTCGCCGGGCTCGCAGTGCCCGCCGAGCTGCAGCCACCGGCCCACCCTCGGGTGCAGGGTCAGCAGCACGCGCTCGCCCGGCTCGTCCAGCACCACGGCCGACGCCGTGATGTGCCCGGGCGCGCATTCGCGGGCGCACGCGTCCTCGCGCGCGGCCAGGAAACCGAGGTAGCTCTGCCGCAACGACTCCTGGCTCCGTGTCGCGGGGCGCCAGGCGTCCAGCACGGTCACGACGTCGGCGTGCAGCACTAGAACTCCACCAATCCCTCTCCGGGGTCCCGCGGTTCGCGCGGCGCAGGTGCTCGCAGTGGATGACCGATCGCGACGGCGCCGAGCGGCTCCCACGTCTCGTCGAGCCCGAGCGTCTCGCGCACGATGTCCGCGGCGAAGATCGTCGACCCGATCCAGCACGAGCCGAGGCCCTCCGCCGCCAGCGCCACCAGCAGGCCCTGCACGGCGGCCCCGCCCGCGACCGTGAACATCGTGTGCTCGCAGGCGTTGCGCCGCGCGTCGGGGTAGGTGTGCGCGCCCTCCGCGACCAGGAACGGCACCACCACCTCGGGCGCGTTGAACAGGATGTCACCGCGCTTCAGGCGCTTGGCCACCTGGTCCTCGGTGAAGCCGTCGGCCACCAGATCGGCCCGCCACGCGTCGCGCATCGCCTCCAACAGCTTCACCCGCACCGGCCGGTTGCGCAGCCACGCGAAGCGCATCGGGTGCGTGTGGTGCGGGGCGGGCGCGGTGAGCGCGGAGCCGATCGCGGCCCGCAGCGACTCCTCGGCCACGGGCTCGTCACTGAACTCGCGCACCGACCGCCGGGCAGGCACCGCCTCGCGACGGCCCTGCGCGATGGCCTCGTTGGTGCCGAGCCGGAACAGGTCCTCCTCGACGGGCCGCACCAGGTCACGTGCCGACGAGTCGTTGTCGCCGATCTCCAGTCCGCGCACGATCGCGACCGGGGTGCCGCCGAGCTTGCCCTTCACCAGGTCCGCCGCCGCGGCCACCTCGTCGGCCACGGCGATCTCGGTGACGGCGAGCTCGTTGCCCTGCGGGTCCACCTGGCCCTCGTAGGAGTGCAGCACGCGCAGCCCCGAGGAGCCGATCGCCGCGTCGGTCTGTCCGACCCGCCACGCCCGGCCCATCGTGTCGGTGACCACCACGGCCACCTCGACGCCGAGCCGCTCACGCAGCCCGTTGCGCAGGGCCAGCGCGGAGGCGTCCGGATCGGCGGGCAGCAACGCGATCTCGTTCAGCGCGACGTTGGAGGCGTCGACCCCGGAGGCCGCCTGCACGATGCCGAGGTGGTTCTGGGTGATCACCGTGCGCGCGATCCTGGCGATCACGCGCACCGACTCCTCCTCGACCAGCTTGCGTCTCACGGCGTCGCGGGCCTCCGGCTCGCTCGGCACCGTGACGAGCCTGCCCTCGATCTTGGAGACGACCTTGCTGGTCACCACCACGACGTCGCCCGAGCGCAGCCACGGCGCGGCCTTCGCGATGGCGCCCGTCAGGTCGTCGCCGGGCCGGAACTCGGGCAGCCCCTCGACGGGGATGACCTCCAGCTTGCTCGCGCTGTGATCAGTCAACGTCCACCCCGGAAAGCTCCAGCGCGGCGCGGGCCATCTTCGCCGTCGCGTCCACATCGGACATCAGCAGCGGGACCGCGCGGACGGCGACGCCCGGCACGTCGACCGACTCGCCCGACTGCACGAGCCAGCCGTCGAGCAACCCGTCGTCGGACGTCTGCCGCGAGCCGTAGTGCCTGCCGACGCCCTCCGCCGAGGTCTCCACGCCGATCGCGCTCAGGCACGCGTCGGCCATGCCGCGCAACGGCTTGCCGCCGATGATCGGGGAGATGCCGACGATGCCCGCCGAGGTCTTGCGCAGTGCCTCGCGGACCCCGGGCACCGAGAGCACCGTGCCGATCGAGACGACCGGGTTGGACGGCGCGAACAACACCGCGTCGGCCTCCTCGATGGCCTCCACGACGCCCGGGGACGGCGTGGACTCGTCGGCCCCGACCGGGACGATCGAATGGGCGGGCAGCTCGGCCCGGTACCGGACCCACCACTCCTGGAAGTGCAGCGCCTTGCGCTGGCCCTTGTCCTCGGGGTCGTCCACCACGACGTGGGTCTCCACCCGGTCGTCGGTCATCGGCAGCAGCCGCACGCCCGGCCGCCACCGGTCACACAGCGCCTCGGTGACCGCCGAGAGCGGATAGCCCGCCCGCAACATCCGCGAGCGGATCAGGTGGGTGGCGATGTCCTTGTCGCCGAGCCCGAACCACGTCGGCTCCGCGCCATACGCCTCGAGCTCCGCCTTGACCGTCCACGTCTCGCCCGCGTGCCCCCAGCCGCGAGCGGTGTCGATGCCCCCGCCGAGCGTGTACATGCACGTGTCGAGGTCGGGACAGATCCGCAGCCCGTGCAGCCACACGTCGTCACCCGTGTTGACCAGCGCGGTCACCTGGTGCGGAGACTCGCCCTCACCGATGGGCGGCAGTCCGAGCGCGGCCTTGATCCCCAGCAGGAACCGGGCGCCGCCGACCCCGCCGACCACAACGACAACCTTCACAGCGCCTGCCTTTCCCTCACGACGCCCGATCCTTCCACGGAACCCAGTAGCGATACCGGTGGTGTTCACGGAAACCGAGCCCTTCGTAGAGCGCCAGCGCACCGGTGTTACCGACCGAGACCTGCAGAACACAGCGGGTAGCCCCGTGGGCGACGGCCCAGCCGCCGATACCGGCCATCAACGCGGTCGCGAGCCCCTGCCTGCGGTAGCCGGGATCGACGGCGAGGCGGGCCACGAGCAGCACGTCGCCGGCGACGGCGCCGCGCACGGCACCCGCCGTGTGTCCGTCGACCTCCGCGACCCCGTAGCCGACCAGCGGACCGCCGGTGAGGACGTGGCGCTGCGCGTCAGTGGGCTCGGTCGTGTCCGCCGTGAGCCGCCACCAGCCGGGTGTCGGGGCGTCCAGCACGCGCACGCGGTCGTCGCTTCCCTCGGTGACCTCGCCGAGGAGCACGGACACCTCGTTGCCGTTGGCGTACTCGTCGTAGGGCCGCCAGCCGCGTTCGGGCAGCTGCCGCTCGACCGGTCCGTCCTGGATCGCCTGCACCACCGGATCGATGCCGTGGGCGTGGGCGAAGTCACATACCGAGCGCAGTGCGTCGCCCATCGTCGTGCCCGGGTCGCCGATCGCCAGCGCGCTGTTGGCCCTTCCGGTGAAGCCGCCCGCCGCGCGCAGCCGCCACTGTCCGAGTGGCCGTTCGATCTGGGCAGGCCATGCGTCCGCGCATGCTCGTTCGATCTGCTCGGCGTCGTCGGTCACGACTAGATTGGTACCAAAAGACCTGAAAGGAGAGCCGATGAGCATCGCGCGCAGGGACGACCGGCACAACAACGACCTGGTGCGGGAGATCGCCGACGGCTTCAACCGCGCCGTGGGTTCGAAGCCGGAGGATGGCGAGGAGGCCGAGACCGAGAAGCCGCGTTTCGTCGTCACCGGGGACATGCGCAATCCACCCAAGCCGGGCCGTGACAAGAGGCTGTGACCGAGCCCTCCGCGATCGCCCGATTAGGGCAGCCTGAGCATAGGATGCCTGCCGGGACCGCGTAATGTCCGTGAGCGGGCCAGACCAAAGAAAACAGCAGGAGAACGCAGTGACCTACGTGATCGCCGAGCCCTGCGTCGACGTGCTCGACAAGGCATGCATCGACGAGTGCCCCGTCGACTGCATCTACGAGGGCGAGCGGATGCTCTACATCCACCCCGACGAGTGTGTCGACTGCGGAGCCTGCGAGCCGGTCTGTCCGGTGGAAGCCATCTACTACGAGGACGACGTCCCGGACGAGTGGAACGGCTACACCAAGGCCAACGTCGACTTCTTCGACGAGCTGGGTTCCCCGGGTGGTGCGTCGAAGGTCGGCAAGACCGCTCACGACCCGCAGTGGATCAAGGACCTGCCCCCGCAGGGCGAATGACCCCGGCCGCTCTACCCGGCTTTCCCTGGGACTCGCTGGCCGACCACACCGCGAAGGCGCGGGCGCACCCCGACGGGATCGTCGACCTCTCGGTTGGCACCCCGGTGGATCCCGTGCCCGAGCCCATTCGCGAGGCGCTGGCCTCGGTGTCGGACATCCCCGGCTACCCCACGACACACGGCACGCCGCAGCTGCGCGCCGCCGCGGTGGAGGCACTGCGCAGGCGGCATGGCATCGAGGGGATCGACTCCGAAGCCGTGCTGCCCACGATCGGCTCCAAGGAGCTGGTGGCGTGGCTGCCGACGCTGCTCGGCGCCGGCGCGGGCGACGTCGTCGTCATTCCCGAGCTCGCCTACCCGACCTACGAGGTGGGCGCGCTGCTCGCCGGTGCGTCACCGGTGCGGGCCGACGGGCTGACCCAGCTCGGGCCGCAGAAACCGGCGATGATCTGGCTCAACTCGCCGTCGAATCCGACCGGCCGCGTGCTGGGCGTCGAGCACCTGCGCAAGGTCGTGGAGTGGGCGAGGGAGCGCGGCACCGTGGTCGTCTCCGACGAGTGCTACCTGGCACTCGGCTGGGAGGGCGAGCCGGTGTCAGTGCTGCACCCCGACGTCCACGGCGGCAGCCTCGACGGCCTGCTCGCCGTGCACTCGCTGTCGAAGTCGGCGAACCTCGCCAGCTACCGGGCCGGTTTCGTGACCGGCGACCCCGCGCTGGTGCGGCGGCTGCTCGAGGTGCGCAAGCACGCCGGCATGATCGTGCCCAGGCCGGTGCAGGAGGCCATGACGGTCGCGCTGACCGACGACAAGGCCCTGCTCGCCCAGCGTGAGCGGTACGCGGCGCGCCGATCGGTGCTGCGCAAGGCGTTGCTGGACAGCGGTTTCCGGATCGACCACTCCGAGGCGGGCCTTTACCTCTGGGCGACCAGGGACGAGGAGTCGGCCGAGACGGTCGGCTGGCTCGCCGAGCGCGGCATCCTCGTCGCGCCGGGTACCTTCTACGGCCCGCGCGGAGGCAAGCACGTCCGGGTCGCACTGACGGCGACCGACGAGCGCGTCAACGCGGCCGCCGAACGCCTGCGGGCCTGACGCCCGGCGCGAGTTCCCCGCTCCGGTCGGCGAGTTCCCCGCTCCGGTCGGCGAGTTCCCCGCT
>NZ_QEQT01000067.1:0-36136 GCF_003311655.1 Prauserella sp. PE36
ACCCGGGCATCAACGGCGGGACCAACGGCCGAGACCCCGCCGACACGAACGGAACCGTGGCGCCGCACGCGAGGCCGTTCAGCCCCGGACTGTCACCCCCACGCGGTAACGTGAAATCAGGGGCGCCCCTGTGCGTCGCCAACGGAGCGCTCGCGTCGTGTAGTTGGCGTGGCACCGGGTCCGGCCGGTCGCCCATGCAGTGAAGGTGGCCTTCACTGCGTTCAACGCAGGCATGGTGGCCTTCACTGCGGGCAGGCCGCCGCCCCAACCGCACACCGGCGACACCGGCGCCGCGGCAGGCACGCCCGGGTTACGCCGCGAAGGCCAGCTCATCCGTGCGGTCCGCCCAGGCGCCGTGTGGTTCCAGCGTTACCGTCCGCACGTCGTCGGGGCGACGGTCGAGCCGCACCACAAGGTAGTCCTCCGAGAGCCGCTCCGCGAAGCCCTCACCCCATTCGACCACCACCGCGGCGTCCTCGAGGTCTGTGTCCAGGTCCAGGTCGTCCAGCTGCGAGAGGTCGCCGCCGAGCCGGTAGGCGTCGACGTGCACGAGCGGCACCCCGCCCGGACCCGCCGGATGCACCCTCGCCAGGACGAACGTCGGCGAGCTGACCCGCCCCGACACCCGCATGCCCTCCGCGATGCCCCTCGTCATGGTCGTCTTGCCCGCCCCGAGCGGGCCCGCGAGCAGCACGAGATCGCCCGCCCGCAACACGCGACCCAGAGAACGTCCGAAGTGGATCGTCTCGTCGGCCGTGGGGAGTTCCATGCTCATCTGCGCCACCATCGGATCCTACGCACGAGCCGCTGCCGGTCCGCACCGGAACAGACCCTCAGCAACTCGATGATGTGATCGTTCACCAGGTCCGGTTGCTCCAGGTGAACCATGTGCCCCGCGCCGCGGGCCCGCACCAGCCGCGCGTCCGGCAGTTCCGCCGCCATCCGTTCCGCGTGCGAGTACGGCGTCAGCCGGTCCGCGTCCCCGCCGACCACCAGCACGTGCGCGTGCTTGAGTCCCGCCAGCGCGGCGTAACGGTTGTGACTGCCCAGAGTGTCGACGAAGTTCACCAGCTGGCGCACGGACGACACGCCGAGCATCTCCAGCATGAAGTCGACCAGCCGCGAGTCGACGTCACGCCTGCCGAACGCGAGCCTGCGCACCGCGTGCCGCGTGAGCTGACCACCGGCGGCCCTCACGAACTCCACGAGCCCCGGCTGCCAGCCCGCCAGCTCGCCGACACCCCGAGTCAGCGGGTTGTACTTCGACAGCAGCGAGCGCGGCAGACCACGGCTGCCCACCTCCCCCGCGGCGGTCGCGATCAGCACCACGCCCCGCACTCGCTCGGCGAACAGCTCCGGGGCCTGCTGGGCCAGCTCCATGATCACCATGCCGCCCATCGAGTGTCCCATCAGGACGGTCGGCTCGGCTGGCGCCACCGCACGCAGCACGGCGTGCAGGTCGGCGGCGAGCTGCTCGATGGTGCTGTGCTCGGCCTCGGCGGCGGCCGACTGCCCGTGTCCGCGGTGGTCGTAGTAGACCTGCCGCACCCTCGGCACGCGCAGGGCCGTGAACGCGCGCCGCTGGAAGTGCCAGCTCTGCCGCGAGAGCGCGAAGCCGTGTACGCCGACCACGGTCAGCTTCGGCCTGCCGCCGTCCTCCGGCTCGATCTCCTCCACCGAGATCGGTGAGCCGTCGTCCGCGGCCACCGTGGACACCCGTCCGGGCGCGAGGCGACCGAACGGTTCCTCGGCCTCCTCCTCGTTGTCCGCCCGCAACGGCCGCGACGACATCAGCCGTGGTCCTCACCGAGGTAGCGTCGCCGCACCCTCGGCCGGTACATGCCGGTGACGATCTCGTAGTCGATCGTGCCGATCGTGTCGGCCCACTCCGTGGCCGTCGGCTCGCCATGAGCGCCCGAACCGAACAGCACCACCTCGGCGCCGAGCGCGGGCTCGTGGTCGCCGCAGTCCACCACCAGCTGGTCCATGCACACCCGGCCAGCGACCGGATGCCGACGGCCGTCCAGCCACACGCTCATCCGGCCCGACAGCGTGCGCGGCACACCATCCGCGTAGCCGACGGGCACGAGCGCGAGCGTCGTGTCCCTCGACGCCGTCCACGTGTGTCCATAGGAGACGGACTCGCCGGCCTGGATCCGTTTGGTCAGCACGACACTCGACCGCAGCGTCATCGCGGGCGTGAGCTTCTCGCCCTGCGGCACCGGGTTCAGCCCGTACATCGCGATGCCGGGCCGCACCAGGTCGAAGTGCAGGTCCGGGCGAGTGAGCGTCGCGGCCGAGTTCGCCAGGTGCCGCAACGGGTCCAGGCCCACACCGCGGGTGATCGCGTGGGCGTCGGCGAACCGCTCGGCCTGCGCGTCGATCGAAGGGTGCCCCGGCTCGTCGGCACACGCCAGGTGTGACCACATCGCCACAACCTCGATACCGGGGTCGTCGGCCGCGGCCTTCACGAGGTCCGGCCACGCGTAGGGCGGGCACCCGTTGCGAGAGAGCCCCGTGTCGATCTTCAGGTGCACGCGTGCGGGCTTGCCGGCGCGTGCGGCGGCCGCCGCGACCCGTTCCAGCTCGGCGAGCGAGCTCACCGAGAGGTCGACGTCCCGCTCGACACCGGGCGTGAAGTCGACGTCCGGGGTGTCGAGCCAGCTGAACAGCCGCGTCGTGATCCCGGCGTCGCGCAGGTCCAGCGCCTCGGCCAGCGAGCACGTGCCGAGCCACGTCGCCCCCGCCCGCACGGCCGCCTTCGCCACCGGCAGCGCGCCGTGGCCGTAGCCGTCGGCCTTCACGATCGCCATCGTCTCAGCACCGGAGGCGGCGGCCCGCGCGGCGAGCAGTCCGAGGTTGTCGCGGATGGCGCCGAGGTCGATCACGACCTCGGCGCGGGGCGAATGGTCAACGTTCATGGCACGAGAATTTTCCCACAGGGCCTCAAAGATCGTGCACGCGAGCGCGCGCGGCCCGGTGCTCCTCGCGGATCCGCTGCCCCGCCTCGGCCTCGGCAGCGGACGGCTCGTCGAGCCGCAGTACCTGGTCAGCGCCCTCCCACGCGGGCGGTTCCGGCGTACCGGCCAGCGCCCACGCGGCCTGCCTCGCGGCGCCGAGAGCCACGTGCTCGGCCGGTTCGGGCACCACGACGGGCACTCCGAACACGATCGGCGCGACCGCGCGCACACTCGCCGACTGCGCGGCTCCACCGGTCAGCAGCACCCGGCGCACGGTGATTCCGTGCTCACGCACCGCTTCCAGCCCGGCGGCGAGCCCGCACAGCATGCCCTCGACGGCGGCGCGCGCCAGGTTCTCCGGCGTCATGTTGGCCCTGCGCAGGCCCAGGAGCGATCCGGCGGCCTCGGGCAGGTTCGGCGTGCGTTCACCGTCCAGGTAGGGCAGCAACGCGAGCCCGTCCGCGCCCGGTGCGGCGGCGAGCGCCAGCCGGTCCAGCTCCGCGAGGTCCACATCGAGCAGCCGGGCCGTCGCGGTCAGTACCCGCGCGGCGTTCAGTGTGCAGGCGAGCGGCAGGAACCGCCCGGTCGCGTCGGCGAAGCCGGCGACGGTTCCGCTCGCGTCGGCCGGGGGCGTCTCGCTCACCCCGAAGACCGTGCCGCTCGTCCCGAGCGACACCACGACGTCGCCCTCGCCGACCTCCAGGGCGAGCGCGGCGGCCATGTTGTCGCCCGTGCCCGCCGACACGAGCACACCATCCGGCGTGTGGCCCGCGGGCTGCGCGGGGCCGAGCACCGTCGGCAGCCCGGGCGTCCGGCCGCCGAACGCCTTCGCCAGCAGGTCGGTGCGGTAGGCGTTCTCGGCTGGCGAGAAGTAGCCCGTGCCCGACGCGTCCCCACGGTCGGTCACCGGGTCGCCGCCAACGAGCCGCCAGGTGAGCCAGTCGTGCGGCAGCAGCACGCGCGCGACGCGGTCGGCCAGCTCCGGCTCGTGCTCGGCCATCCAGCGCAGCTTCGTCACCGTGAAGCTCGCCACGGGCACCGAGCCGACAGCCTCCGCCCACGCCTGCGGGCCGCCGAGCTCGGTGGTGAGGTCGGCGGCGGCCTTGCCGGAGCGCGTGTCGTTCCACAGCAGCGCCGGCCGCACGACCTCGCCCGCGTCGTCGAGCGTCACCATGCCGTGCTGCTGGCCGGCCACACCGATCGCCGACACGCCGTCGAGCAGCCCGTCCGTGGCCGAGGTGAACGCGGACCACCACTCGGCGGGGTCGACCTCGGTGGTCTCCGGGTGCTCCGCCCTGCCCGAGCGCACGACCGCGCCGGTCCGCGCGTCGCAGACCATCACCTTGGTCGACTGCGTCGAGGAGTCGACCCCGGCGACCAGAACTTCCCTTTCGCTGTTCATGTCCGTCAGCTTCCCTGGTCGGTGCGCACGCGGGCGACCGCCACCCGGTTGCCGAACGCGCGCAGTGCCTCGATCTCGTCCGCCGGTGTCTCGTCGTCGACGAGCACCACGTCGTAGGCGCCGGCGTCGCCGTACGCGTACGTGGCCGTTCTGCCGAACTTCGAATGGTCGACCACCAGCACGTTGCGCTGGGCCACCTCGAGCGCCGCCTCCTTCAGCTCGGCGTACTCCCGCACCGGGTGGTACAGCCGCCCGCAGGCCACCGCTGTCGCCGACACGAAGCCGACATCCGCGCGCAGGCGGCGCAGCGCCGCGAGCGTGTCAGGGCCGATGCACGAGTCGAACTCTGTGTAGCGCCCGCCGAGCAGTAGCACCTCGCCTCCCCCGGCCTCGCCGACGATGCGGGCCACCTCGAGCGAGTTGGTGACCACCACGAGCCGCTCCAGCCGCGCGAGCACGCGGGCGAGCGGGAACAGCGTGGTCGAGTCGTCGAGGAACACCGTCTGCCCTTCGGCCACCTCGGCGGCCGCGAGCGCACACAGCGCCTCCTTGTGCGCGACGTGCAGCCCCTCGCGAAAGCGTTTGGCGGTCTCCATCGTCAGCGCCGGGTATGCCGCGACCCGCCCGCGCAGCTTGCGCAGCAGCTTGCGCTCGGCGAGATCGTCGAGGTCGCGGTGCATGGTCATGAGGCTCACGTCGAAGCGGGCGGTGAGGTCGTCGATGCGCACCTCGCCGAGCTCGATCACCGTGCGCAGGATCGACTGCCTGCGCTGCTCCACGGCGGCGTCCGGCGGACGCGTCCTAGGCATGCGGCAGCACCACGGCCTTGATCACGCTGTCGTCCCTGGTCGCGACGGTCAGCGCCCGCTCAGCCTCGGCGAGGCCGAAACGGTGGGTGACGAGCCGGTCGAGGTCCACCTCGCCGCCCGCGGCGAGCGCGAGCGCCGTCGGCCACGTGTTGGCGTAGCGGAACGTGCCCGTCACCTCGATCTCGAAGCCCTGGACGTGCGCGAGCGGCAGCGGGATCTCGTCACCGCCCATGCCGACCAGCACGACCCGGCCGGCGCGCCCGACCAGCCGGATGGCCTGGCCGATCGCCGAGGGCACGCCCGAGCACTCCAGCAGCACGTCCGGCTCGTAGCCGGACTCGGCGAGCGAGGACGCCGAGACGTCCACGGTCGCGGTGGCGCCGAGTTCTCCGGCCAGGCGCAAGCGTTTGCCATTGACGTCGGTGACCACCACCTCCGTGGCTCCGAAGGCCCGCGCGGTCTGCGTCGCGACCAGGCCGATCGGACCCGCGCCCGTGATGAGCACCCGCGAGCCGGGGCCGACACGCGCCTTGCGGCAGGCCCACACGCCCACCGACAGCGGTTCGAGCAGCCCGGCGGCCTCGTCGCTCAGCGCGTCGGGCACCGGGTAGGCGAACTCCTCGCGCAGCACGACGTACTCGCGGAACGCGCCGTCGACGGGCGGTGTGCCGAAGAACCGCATGTGCGGGCACAGGTTGTAGCGGCCCAGGCGGCACTCGGCGCACCGCGAACACGGAACCCCCGGTTCGAGCGATACGCGCGTGCCCGGCTCGTGCAGCGTCGCGCCCGGCCCGTTCGCCACCACGACGCCGCTGGGCTCGTGACCGAGCACGAGTGGGCGTTCCACCACGAAGTCGCCGATCCGGCCGTGCTCGTAGTAGTGCACGTCGGAGCCGCACGTGCCCACCGCGAGTACCCGGACCAGGACCTCCCCTGTACCGGGAACGGGCACCGGGCGCCGCTCGGTGCTCACGTCGTGGACACCGTTCAGCACGGACACCGTCATGGTCTCGGGGAGATCGCTCACCGGCCCTTCCTACCAGAAGATCGGCGCGTTTTTAACACATAACTCGGTAATAACTCACGGCGCCAGGGAGCGAGCCTGCCGGATCGCGTCCGGGATCGCGGCGAGCACACCCGACGCCGACGCCGGTACCCCGCGGGCCGCCAGCTCGCCGGCCCGCGCGTGGACGTCGGCCGCGACCCCCGCCGCGAGCCACGGCTCGACGCCCGAGGCCAGCAACGCGCCCGTCAGCCCCGACAGCACGTCGCCCGAGCCCGCCGTCGCGAGCCACGACCCCCGCGCCTTGTTGACCAGCACCCGGCCCGCCGGGTCGGCGACCAGCGTGCTGTGCCCCTTGAGCAGCACGACGGCGTCGAACCGGCGCGCGGCCTCGCACACGGCTCCCACGCGGTCCGGGCCGGGCGCGTTTCCGGTCAGCCGCTCGAACTCGCCGTCGTGCGGGGTCAGCAGCAGCGGTGTGTCCGGGTCACGGGCGTCGAGCACCTCGGGACGCTCGGCGATGATCGTGATGGCGTCGGCGTCAGCGCACACCGGCACGCCCTGGCCGAGCGCGTGCACCAGTACGTCCCGGCCCGCGCTCCCGGTTCCGATGCCGGGCCCGACCACCCACGCCTGCACTCGCCCCGCGTCGAAGATCGAGCCGGTGGCCACCACCTCGGGCCAGTGCCAGCGCACCACGTCCGCGGCGTGCCCGGCGTAGCGCACCATGCCCGACGTCGCCCGCACGGCGGCAGCCGCCGCGAGCACGGCCGCACCCGGGTAGGCCGACGAACCGGCCGCGACCCCCGTGACGCCCTGCGAGTACTTGTTGTCCGAAGGCCCCGGCATCGGCCACGCCGCCGCCACGTCGGCCGCGTCGAGCCCGCGCAGGTCCGGCTCCCCCAGCTCATCGCCGAGGCCGATGTCGACGAACACCACCTCGCCGCAGCGCTCGGGGTTGAGCACGTGCACCGGCTTGTACGCGCCGAACGTCACCGTCGCCGTCGCCCGCACGGCCGGTCCGTCGACGGCGCCGCTGTCGGGTTCCACCCCGCTCGGCAGGTCCACCGCGAGCACGGGCGCGGCGACGCGCTCCACGAGCGCGGCGGCGTCGGGGCGCAGCGGACCCTTCGCCGAGATGCCCACGATGCCGTCGACCACCAGGTCGGCGCTCTCGATCCACTGTGGACCGTCGGCGAGCGGGACCACCCGGCCGCCGGCCCTCCGCAGCGCCGCGAGCCCCTCCGGGTGCGCCTTCCCCGGCTGGAGCAACACCGCCGCGACGCCGGCCCCGCGCTTGCGCAGGAACGCGCCGGCCCACAGCGCGTCGCCGCCGTTGTTGCCCGCTCCGACCAGCAGCACCACCCGCCTGCCGGAGACCGACCCGGTGTGCTCGGCCAGCATCCGGGCCGCGTGCACGGACACCCCGTGCGCGGCGCGCCGCATGAGCGCGCCCTCCGGCGTCACCGCGAGGAGCCGCTCCTCGGCCTGCCGGATGTGATCAGTGGTCCAGATTCCGCGCACAGGCCACTGTCTACTCCACCGTCACCGACTTCGCCAGGTTGCGCGGCTTGTCCACGTCGTAGCCCCGGGTGCGGGCGATCTCGGCGGCGAGCACCTGCAGCGGCACCGTGGAGACGAGCGGCTGCAACAGGGTCGGCACCGCGGGCACCTCCACCAGCTCGTCGGCGAACGGGCGCACCGTGTCGTCGCCCTCCTCGGCGATCACGATCGTGCGGGCGCCACGCGCCTGGATCTCACTGATGTTCGACACGAGCTTCGCGTGCAGCACCGCGCGCCCCTTCGGCGAGGGCATCACCACGACCACCGGCAGGCCCTCCTCGATCAGCGCGATCGGGCCGTGCTTCAGCTCGCCCGCCGCGAAGCCCTCGGCGTGCATGTAGGCGAGCTCCTTGAGTTTGAGCGCACCCTCCAGCGCCACCGGGAACCCGACGTGCCTGCCGAGGAACAGCACGGCCTTCGAGTCGGCCATCCTCCGGCCGAGGTCCCGCACCTGCTCTACTGTGGACAGTACCTTGTGGACAGCGGCGGGCATTGCCTCCAGCTCGCTGAACTCGCGCGCGACCTCGTCGGGGTACTTCGTGCCCCGCGCTTGGGCCAGCGCGAGGCCCACCAGGTAGTTGGCTGCGATCTGCGCGAGAAAAGCCTTGGTTGAGGCGACGCCGATCTCCGGCCCGGCGTGCGTGTAGAGCACGGCGTCGGACTCGCGCGGAATCTGCGCGCCGTTCGTGTTGCAGACGGCGAGCACGCGAGCCTTCTGCGTGCGGGCGTGCCGGACGGCCTCCAGCGTGTCGGCCGTCTCCCCCGACTGCGAAACCGCGACCACGAGCGTGTCGCGGTCGAGCACCGGGTCGCGGTAGCGGAACTCGCTGGCCAGCTCCACCTCCACGGGCAGGCGGCACCAGTGCTCGATGGCGTACTTGGCGACCAGCCCGGAGTGGTAGGCCGAACCGCAGGCGACGACGAAGACCTTGTCGACATCACGCAGGTCCTGGTCGGAGATCCGCTGCTCGTCGAGCACGATCCGGCCGGACTCGAAGTGCCCGCGCAGCGTGTTGGCGAGCGCGTCGGGCTGCTCCTCGATCTCCTTGAGCATGAAGTACTCGTGGCCGCCCTTCTCCGCGGCCGAGAGGTCCCAGTCGACGGTGAACGGCTTGCCCTGCGCGGGCTCGCCGTCGAAGTCGGTGACCACGTAGCCGTCGCGGTCGATCACCACGAGCTGGTCCTGGCCGAGTTCCACGGCCTCGCACGTGTGCTCGATGAACGCGGCGACGTCGGACGCGACGAACGTCTCACCCTCGCCGACGCCGACCACCAGCGGTGACGACCGCCGAGCCGCGACGATCAGGTCCGGCTGGTCGGCGTGGGTGACCACGAGCGTGAACGCGCCCTCAAGGCGGCGGCACACCGTGCGCACACTCGCGGCGAGGTCACCCTTCGTGTCGCCCTCGTCGAAGGCGCGGGCGATGAGGTGCGCCGTGGTCTCGGTGTCGGTGTCGCTGGTCAGCTCGACCCCGGCGGCTTCCAGCTCGGCGCGCAGGGCCGCGAAGTTCTCGATGATGCCGTTGTGGACCACGGCGACGCGGTCACTGGAGTCCCGGTGCGGGTGGGAGTTGCGGTCCACCGGCGCGCCGTGCGTCGCCCACCGGGTGTGACCCATGCCCGCGGTGCCGGTGAAGGCGTCCCTGCCGGTGGTGTCCAGCGCCGACTCCAGGTTGGCGAGACGACCCGCCTTCCGTTCCACGGTCAGGGATCCGGCCCCGTCGAGCACCGCGACACCCGCCGAGTCGTAACCCCGGTACTCCATCCGGCGCAAGCCGCCGAGCACGACGTCGAGCGCCTGCCGGTGTCCGACGTATCCCACGATTCCACACACGTGCCCCAGCGTAACGACACAGCGCGAGCACCCCGGCCGGGTAGGGCGGCAGCACCTTCCGCCCGTGGCACGCCTGCCGCCACCTGATCGTTCGGCTACCCTCCAGCCATGGCCAGCAAGCCGAAGCAGTTGCTCGAGGAGCTCTCCCACCCGGGTCCGCACGAGGTGCTGCGCGGCGACCTCGCGCTCGTCGGTCTCCCCGGCGTCGTGTTCACTCCGCGTGAGGGGCTGAACCTGCCCGCCGTCGCGTTCGGACACGGCTGGCTCCAGCCGCCGGGCCGCTACCGCGAGCTGCTGCGCCACCTCGCCAGCTGGGGCATCGTCGCCGCCGCGCCCGCGACGCACCGCGGTCCGCTGCCCTCGCACCGGCTCTTCGCCGCCGACCTGCGCTCCACGCTCGACGTCGTGCGCGGTGTGCGGCTCGGCCCCGACGGCATCAGCGTCGACCCGCGCAAACTCGGTCTCGCCGGGCACTCCATCGGCGGCGGCGCCGCCGTGCTCGCGGCCGCCGCCGGGGGCGAGCCCGAGATCAAGGCCGTCGCCACCGTCGCGGCGGCGCAGACCATGCCCACCGCCACCGCCGCGGCCGGGAGCGTCACCGTGCCCGGGCTGCACCTCGCCGCCGACAACGACCTGGTGGCGCCCGCGGGCGGCAACGCGGAGGCGATCGCGAGGGCGTGGGCGGGCCCCGTGCAGCTGCGCACGCTGCCGAAGTCGTCGCATCTCGGCGTCACCGAGGGCGCGCACTGGAGCCAGGCCCTGCTGCACGGCAAGCCCCACCGTGCCACGCAACGCACCGTCCGCGCGCTGTTCACCGCGTTCTTTCTGACCCACCTGACCGGCTCGAACGCCTACCGGTCGCTGCTGGAGGCCGAGCTCAAGGCGGCGCCGATCGCGTACGAGCCGGAACCGGCCGTCAGCTGAGCACGCGCAGCAGCACGCAGCCCACGGTGCCGTCGGGGTCGAGCGCAGTCGCCACAGCGAGGCCCGGCGAGCGCAGCAACGTCACGACCTGGAACGGGCCCGTCGCGGCGCCAACGTCGCCGATCACCTCCGCCGGGTCCACCACCGACGCCCGCAACCTCGCGAGGGCTGTGCGCTCCGCGTCGGCGAGCTCCCCCTCCTGGGCCGAGACGGCCACCGTTCGCACGTCCTCCGCCTCGGCGCCCGCCCGCTCCAGCACGCGGCACAGGCATGCCGCGAGCGCTCCGGCTGCGTCGCCGTCCACGGCGACCCGCGTCGCGACGCCGAGCACCTCGGCCAGCGGCGGCCTCGCTGTGCCCGCCGGTTCGAGGAACACCACCGCGGCGCCCTCGCCCAGCACGGTCGTAGCGCCCCGGTGGTACTCCAGCCACGCCCGCGTGGGGCTGTACTCCTCAACGGCGCCGCACACGACCCCGCTCGAGCGACCGGTGGCGAGCAGGCGAGCGCCGTAGCGCAGCACACTGAGCCCGGACATCCGCCCGCCTGCGATCGTCGTGTTCGGACCCGTGAGCTTGTGCCAGATCGCCGCCTGGCCCGCGGCGCTGTTCATCAGCGCGAACGGCATCGAAGCCGGGTTGACGAAGTACGGCTTGCGGCGCGTCAGGGAGTCGCGCGTGAACTCCAGCTGCGTCTGGGAGCTGCCCGAGGTGGTGCCCAGCACCACGCCCGTGCGCGCGTCCACGTCGACGGCGGGCAGCAGCTCTCCGACCACGCCGACCGCGAGCGCGCTGGAGCGGTCCATCGAGCCGGTGCCCTTGGTGCCCAGCGCCTCCCGCACCACGAAATCCGAGGCGAGAAACGCCTTCGCTCCTGGGCTCTCGTCGTCGAGCGGACTCGGCCGCACGAGGCCGGCCTCGAACGCCGCGCTCCCGACCCCGCACGACGAGATCGCCGACCACGCCGTGATCACCGGTCCCATGCGCCTCACCGCTTCCCGAGCACCACTACGGCGTTGTTGCCGCCGAAGGCGAGCGCGTTGTTCTGCACCACCCGCAGCTCGGCCTCGACCGCCGTGTTCGGCACGCAGTCGATGCCGCAGTCGGGGTCCGTTTCCGTGTGGTTGATGGTGGGCGGGATGAAGCCGTGCTCGATGCCGAGCGCGCACGCCGTGGCGCCGAGCGCGCTCGCCGCGCCCATCGTGTGCCCCAGCATCGACTTCACCGACACCGTGCGCGGAGGCCGGTCGCCGAACGCCCCACGGATCGCCCCGCACTCGGTGACGTCGTTCGCCTTCGTTCCCGTCCCGTGCGCCGAGATCAGATCCACCTCGCCGGGCCCCACCCCGGCGTCGGCGAGCGCGAGCTCCATGCACCGGCGCACGCTGTCGCCGTCGGGTGCGACCTGGTGGTGGGCGTCGCAGTTGAGGCCGTAGCCGAGGATCTCCGCGTAGACCCTTGCCCCGCGCTCCAGCGCCGACTCCAGCGGCTCCAGCAGCAGCACCGCGCCGCCCTCACCGGTCAGGATGCCGCGCCGGTTCACGTCGAACGGCCTGCAGCCGTCCGGATCCACCGCGCCGAGCCGGTAGAACCCGGTGAAGGTCATGCGGCACATCGCGTCCGCGCCGCCGCACAGGGCGAAGTCGGCCTCGCCCGTGCGCACCGCGTCGAAACCGTTGCCGATCGCGTAGTTGCCCGCCGCGCACGCGGTCGCGATCGTCGAGACATCCACATCGGACAGCCCGAGCTCACGGGCGACCCCGGTGGCGAGCGTGCTCGCCGGAAGCCTGCGCGCCGCAACGGAATCCATCGACTCCGGTCCGGAGTGGACATACGAGGCGGCCAGCCGCTCACCGTCGTCCGAGCCGCCGTCGGTGGTGCCGATCGACACCAGACCGGGCCGGCGCCGCAGCTCCTCCTCGGTGAGCGCGGCGTCGTCCAGCGCCATCCTGGCCGACGCGATCGCGAACCGGGCGGCCCTGCCGACCTCGTCGAGCGGAACGTTGCGCACCCAGCGCTCCGGCTCGAACCCGACCACCTCACAGCCCGTGGCGTGCGCGAACCCCGTGGTGTCGAACGCCCCGATCGGCCGCGCCCCGCTGCGTCCCTCCCGCAGGGCCCGAGCGAAGGCGGCGGCGCCGGTGCCGATGCTGGACACGACACCGATGCCGGTGACCACCACTCTGCGCACGGCTCAGGCGTCCAGCGCCGCACTGAGCACGTCGTACACCCCACGCAGGTTGACGAGCCGCTCGATCTCGTCCTCGTCGATCTCCACGTCGAACTCGATCTCGAGGTTGGCGAGCAGCTCGATCAGCTTCATCGAGTCGGCGCCGAGATCCTCGGTGAACAGGTCGGTGTCGCTGACCTTCTCCGGCTCGATCTCCAGCACCCGGCAGACGAGCTCCTTGATCTCGTCGGCCCGTTCGGCCACCGCTGCGTTCATTTCAGCCAACTGTTGTTCGAGAAGTCGTCGTCGTCGAACCGCTCTTCCTCCCTGGCGTGCCGGGGAGCACGCCGAGGCGGTGGCGGCGGGGTCTCCGGCTCCGGCTCCTGGGCAGGCGCGACCGACCGCGAGTACTTGCGCTGCTCCGGTTGCTCCGCCTGCGCGGGCGGGGCGATCGCGCGCGAGTACTTGCGTTGCTGCTGCGGCGGTTCCGGCTGCGGCGCGGGGGCCCCCGCGGGTGCCGGGGACGCAGCGGCCGTCGGGCCGACCGGGGCACCGCCCGCGTAGCGCGAGTAGTCGTCGGCGGGCTGTTCCTCGTCCTCCACCTGGCCGAAACCCATGACCTTGTCGCGGTCGGCGAGCGCCTTCTCGGTGGCCCAGCCGCCGGCCTCCCGCTGCCTGCGGCCCAGTTCGCCCAGGTGCTTGGCGGTCTTGTCGGCCACCTGCCCCTGCCGCTGGAAGGTCTCCTTCGCCTGCTGCTTCGCCGCCGCGGACCGGCGCTCCCGCAACGCGCGGCGCTCGCTCATCTCGCGGTTGATCTGTCCCAACCGGGTGATGACCGCCGCGGCCTTTCCCTCAGCCATCAGGACTCCTCACCTCTGCCGTCGGCCATGCCGCTCACCGGTCGAACCGGATCGAGCGCTCGGCGCCGTCGTTCAGCGAACCACTGATCCGGCTGCCGCCGCCACTGCCGCCGCTCTCGAAGATGCCACCGTCGATGCGGTACGGGTTCGAGCTGCGCTCCTGGTCGCCGCCCTGGCCGCCACCGGCGCCGCCCATGGCACCCATGCCGCCCATCATGCCCATGCCGCCGGCCATGCCACCTGCGCCGCCCGACATGCCGTTGCCCTGCGCGGCCGCGGCCGGCATCGCCTCGCCCATGCCACCGGGAGCGACACCGAGGCCTGCCCCGGCCGGCGCGGACTGTGTGCTCGCGCCCGACTGGGCACCGGCGTCGAGCGCGTCGCCCTCGCCACCGCCACCGACGGCAGCCGGAGCACCGGCAGCGCCGCCGAAGTCGCCCCCGCCGCCACCGCCGCCGCTGCCTCCGCCACCGGCGGACGGCTCGGTCTGCTGGCCACCACCGGCGCCGTCACTGCCACCCGGCACGCCCTCGCCGCCGACAGCCCCGCCGATACTCGCGCCGTCGCCACCGGCCACGCCGGCGGGCGCTCCAGCCGCTTCGCCCTCCACCGGCGTGCCACCGCCACCGGCGAACGACCCGCCTTCGGAACCACCCGAGGTGAACGGGTTCTCACCTGGCGCGGGCATCGTCCGGATGCCCTCCCGCGGCGTGCCGCCCTGGGCGCCCGCGCCACCGCCCTCCTGCTTGGCCTCACCGAGGGTGTAGGTGGTGGGCGGCGGGTTGCCGTCGTCGACGGTGACCTTGGTCGGCCCGTCCGGGCCCTCCGGCTGCTCGGCCGTGATCTTGAGGTTGCCGTCCTCGATGTGGATCTTGCCGTCGGGGCCGGGCCGGTACACCTGTTCGCCGTCCGCGCCATCGGACCCCTGCGGGCCGAAGCCCTCCTGCCGGCCCTCGGCGCCCCCGGCGCCCTCTTCGCCCGTACCGAAGTCGAGCTTGTAGTCCTTGGGCTCGCCGGAGCCGTCGTCGACGGAGATCTCCATCTTCCCGTCTTCGTCGGGCTCGGTCATCTCGAAGGTGTGGTCACCCTTCTCCACGGTCAGGGTGTCCTGGTCGCTGCCGGTGTCCTTGATGGCCTCACCGGTCTCGGGGTCGATCGGGTAGGGCTCGCCCGTCTCCGGGTTGACCTCCAGGTCCTCGCCGGTGACCGGGTTCTTGCCAGGGGTCTGCGCCCCCGGAGTCTCCATCTCGGGCGGGGCGGGCGCGCTGGGGACACCGCCGCCGCCACCGGTCCCACCACCGGTCCCGCCGCCACCGGTGCCTCCGCCGCCCGTGCCTCCGCCGCCACCGGTGTCACCGGGGTTCGGCTGGGGCTGCGGTTGCGGCTGGGGCTGGGGCTGCGCGGACTCCTCCGGGAACTCGCTCTTGTACTCCTTGAGGTAGGAGTTCATCTCCTCGAAGGCCGTGTCCACGGCCTCCTTGGTGTCATCGCACAGCTGTGTGAAGCGCTGGTGCAGGTTGTCGTAGAGGTCCGGGTTCCACGAGTCCCGGACCCACTGCTTGCACTGGTCGATGACGTAGTTCTTGTTGCCCTCGTTGAGACCGCAGTCGTCGGACCGGATGCGGGACTCGATGTCGCTGCCGGTCTCCGCGTCGACCCACGCCGCCACCGGCAGGATCTCGTCCTGCGAGGAGAAGTCGCCGTTCGCCAGCTTCATGACGTCCCTGGCGGTCTGTTCGGTGGCCGCGCCGACCGTGGACTGGTACATGGCGATGACCTCGTCGGCCTTGTACTTCACCGCCTCGTAGACCGTCTGCACCGTGGCCTCGATGACGTCCGCGCCACCGCTCAGGTACTCCAGCAGCGTCTGCGTGTTGGGCGCGATGTCCTCGCTGTACTTCTGGTACGAGGCGTTGGCTCCGTCGCCGGTCCAGTCCTTGTAGAGGGAGTTGAGGCTCGACTCCGTGGTGCTGTGCAGATCGGACAGCACGGTGTGCGCGTCGCGCAGCCGCTTGGCCTCGTCGAGCAGCTTCTGGAAGTCGATGCCCTTCTGCTCGTCGAACCGCTTGACGATGTCCTCGTCGTAGTTCAACGGCGAATCGATGTGCTTCTGGTCGCCGGGGGCCTCCGCGTCGATCGGGATGAAGGTCTCGAAGACCCTGAGCCCGTCGCGCGCCAGGTCCAGCAGCTCGTCCGCCTTAGCGATGGCCGACGAGCCCGAGCCCGGCGCCTGCGCGTTGTCCAGCTCGCCCTGGTTCTCCTCGAGCCGGTCCCGCACCTGGCGGTCCTGGTAGCCGTTCTCCTCCGACTCCTGCTCGGCCTGCTCGTAGGCCGCGTCGTCGAGGTAGTCGACCAGGCCACCGCCGCTGCCGAACGTGTACCGGGGGACGTTGTACTGCTCGAAGTACGGTGCCGCGTCCTCGTTGAAGCCGCCGCCGTCGCGGGAGTACGCGCCCAGCACCGCCTGCTTGGTGTCCGCCGAGACGTAAGGATCGTCCAGGATCGCCTTCGTCTCTTCCCAGCTGCGTTGCTCGCTCACATCCCGCTCCCCGACTGGTTGGCGGCCGCGGCCTGCTCGGACTCGGCCGTGGCGTACTGCTTGCCCGCGCTGCCGATGCCCTGGGCCAGCGAGATCAGCGCGCCGCACATCGCGTCGGAGCCCGTGCCGAGCGCCTCGATCGCCGCCGTGAAGTCGGCGCCGTACTGCGTGTGGGCGGTGCCGAAGTCGGCTTCCGTGACCTTCGCGGGCTTGACGTCCTTGACGGCGTCCTTGGCTTCCTCGGCGGCATCGTTGATCGTCTGCGCCTGGCTCGCCATGGAGCCCGTGTCTGCGGTATAGCCGCTCGGTGCGTTGACCCCGGTCACGACCGCTCCCCCTCCCGGTTGACTGTGCGATCGCCTCTACGACGCACACGGTTCCGCCCCGGTGCCGTCGCTAATGCACAGAATGTACCGAGGCGCAGGTCAGCGCGCACCGAGATCGGAAATTTGCAAGCCGAAACGCCGAACGCCTGCTCAGGAGACCGAGGCGACGACCCCGGCCAGCCGGTCGGCCGCGGCCTGGGCGGTGTCCTCCGCCGGCGCCTCGACCATCACGCGCACGAGCTGCTCGGTGCCCGACGGGCGCAGCAGCACGCGGCCCTCGTCGCCCAGTTCCGCGCTCACCGCGTCCACGGCCTCCCGCACGGCGGGCGAGGCGGCCACGGCGGCCTTGTCGGCGACGCGCACGTTGACGAGCACCTGCGGCAGCCTGCGCATCACCCCGGCCAGCTCGGCGAGCGGCTTCCCGGTGGCAGCCATCCTGCCCATCAGCCGCATCGCCGTGAGCAGCCCGTCACCCGTTGTCGCGTGTCCGGGCAGCACGACGTGCCCCGACTGCTCGCCGCCGAGGGAGAAGCCGCCCGCCCGCAGCTCCTCCAGCACGTAGCGGTCGCCGACGGCCGTGGTCCGCAGCACGATCTCGTGCTCACGCATCGCGAGGTGCAGGCCGAGGTTGCTCATCACCGTGGCGACGAGCGTCGTCTCGGCCAGCTCACCGGCCTCCGCCATCGCGAGGGCGAGGACGGCCATGATCTGGTCGCCGTCCACGAGGTTGCCCCGAGCGTCGACGGCGAGGCAGCGGTCGGCGTCACCGTCGTGGGCGATGCCGAGGTCGGCGCCGTGCTCGACGACGGCGGCACACAGGTCCTCGGGGTGGGTGGAGCCACAGCCGTCGTTGATGTTGACGCCGTCCGGGTCCGCGTGCAGCGCGACCACCTCGGCGCCCGCCTTGCGGTACGCCTCCGGGGCGGCCTGCGAGGCGGCGCCGTTCGCGCAGTCGACCACCACGCGCAGGCCGGCGAGCGAGTGCGGCGTGGCCGCGAGCAGATGGGCGACGTAGCGGTCGAGTGCGTCGTCGACGTCGGAGACGCGGCCGATCTGCGCGCCGGTCGGCCGGGCGCCGTGGGCCGTGAGCCCGGCCTCGATCTCGTCCTCGATGCCGTCGGGCAGCTTGTGCCCACCCTCGCCGAAGAGCTTGATGCCGTTGTCGGGCATCGGGTTGTGCGACGCGGAGATCATCACGCCAAGGTCCGCGGTGAGGTCGCCCACCAGGAACGCGACCGCCGGCGTCGGCAGCACGCCGACCCGCAGTACGTCCGCGCCCGCCGACGCGAGCCCGGCGACAACGGCCGCCTCCAGCATCTCGCCGCTGGCCCTCGGATCCCTGCCGACGATGGCGACAGGCCGGTGCGAGCGGTCGTGTGCGGCGAGCACGCGGGCGGCGCTTGCCGCGACCGACATCGCGAGCTCGGGCGTGAGTTCGGCGTTGGCGAGGCCGCGCACCCCGTCGGTGCCGAAAAGGCGAGCCATGTCCTCGACCTCCGTGTGAGGGTCCTGCTGTGAGCGTCCGCCCCGGGAGCGGCCCGATCAAACCTAGCGACCGCGGGGAAGCGGCCCCAGGCGGGTACGCACGCGGCGCGTTCCACCGCGGGACGCACCCCGAAACGCGAGAGAGCGCCCATCCAGGTATCGGATGGGCGCTCCCGTGCGTTGCTGTGGCGCGTCAGCGCTTGCTGTACTGCGGAGCCTTGCGGGCCTTCTTGAGGCCGTACTTCTTCCGCTCCGTGGAACGCGCGTCCCGGGTCAGGAAGCCGGCCTTCTTCAGCGCCGGGCGGTCGTCGGCGTCGATCTCGGCGAGCGCACGCGCGATGGCGAGACGCAGCGCCCCGGCCTGGCCGGAGATGCCGCCGCCGTCGAGGTTGGCGAACACGTCGAACGACTCGGGCTTCTCCACCGTCACCAGCGGCTCACGGATGAGCTGCTGGTGCACCTTGTTGGGGAAGTACGTCTCGAGCGTCTTGCCGTTGAGCTTGAACTGGCCGGAACCGGGCACGAGCCGCACCCGGACGACGGCCTCCTTGCGGCGGCCGACCGTCTGCGCGGTGCCACCGGCGGCGCGGGACGGCCTCGGCGCGGCCGGCGTCTCGCTGGTCACAGCCGCGTCGGTGGCGGCCTCGGTCTCGGTGCTGGTCACTACCTGTTCCTCACTCACTGGGTAACCTGAGCGATCTTGGAGATCTCGCGCGGCTGCGGCTGCTGCGCGGCGTGCGGGTGCTCGGGCCCTGCGTAGACCTTCAGCTTCTTGGCCTGGGCGCGCCCGAGCTTGTTCTTCGGCAGCATGCCCTTGACGACCTTCTCGACCAGCCGCTCAGGGCGGGTCTCGAGCAGCTCACCGAAGGAGCGCTTGCGCAGACCGCCGGGGTAGCCGCTGTGCCGGTAGGCGAACTTCTGCTCGCGCTTGTTACCGGTGAGGGCCACCTTGTCGGCGTTGACGATGATGACGAAGTCACCGGTGTCCACGTGCGGGGCATAGGTCGGCTTGTGCTTGCCGCGCAGCAGCGTGGCGACCTCGGTCGCGAGCCGGCCGAGCACGACATCCTCGGCGTCGATCACGTGCCAGGCACGGGTGACATCGCCGGGCTTGGGGCTGTACGTGGGCAAGGGTCTACCTCGTCGTCAACATTGCGTGTGGGTTCAGTGCGGGCTGAGCGCAGACGCTCGTACGCACAACAGCTTATGAAGATACCCGGTCGCCTCGAAGAGGGTGAAGGCGGGGTACGAGAGCACCCACATACTAATGTCTCCGGCAGCGCGCCGCGACGAGACATTCCCGGGGGTTCGGCAAATGACGGCAATGACACAGTGCCCGAAGCCGTCGAGACGGCGGCGGCTGAGGACACTCGCGGCGCTCGGCGTGGTGCTCGCGCTGACCACGTCCTGCGCGGGCGGTGGCCGGTCCGGCACCCCCATCCCCGACGGCGACGCCGCGGCCGAGTACGTCAGCGCCAAGTTCGCGGCCACGCTGGAACACCTCGACGACGACCTGGCGGGCAACGAGCCGAGGCAGAGCACCCACCGCTCCTACACGCGGATCGGCGACAAGAAGGCCGACGCGACGATCACGGCGATCCAGGTGGGCAGCCCGCCGTCGCGGTTCTACAAGAACCACTCCAACCGGGACTCCGCCGACTACCGCGACTACTACCGCCCCGCGGGCAGCGACGTGGAGTACGCGATCCTCGGCCCCGTCTACGAGAGCCTCGCCCCCACCGCGTGGGTCTCCCTGCCGTACGAGGACGTCGGCTACGACGTCTGCTTCTGGGGCGGCTACGCCATCGTGTGCCGCATGCTCAGCACCGTGCAGTCGTCGCTGGAGAACGGTCACGCGGCGAAGCAGGCGAAGAGCCTGCAGGACGGCAGCGTCGAGCTGACCGCCGAGGTGACCCTGCGCGACATCCTCGAGGAGCGGGTGGTGATCCTGCCAGAGTGGGCGCTGCAGCAGATCAGCGAGGAAGCGCGCGACGGGATCGTCGAGACACGGATCGCGCTCGACCCGCAGGGCGGGCTCAAGGAGATCGAGATGAACGGGCTCATCACCGCGGGCGGGACCGAGATCGAGATCAAGGAGCACTACCAGGTGCTCGAGCCGCCGACCGAGGAGTCGCTGCCCAAGATCCCGCCGCCCGACCAGATCACGGCGCTCAAGACCGACGCCGAGGTCGACGAGTTCTACGACCGGATGAGCCAGATCACCAGCTCGGGCGGCTGACCCGTCGGCGGTCAGCAGTCCACGAGCGCACGAGGGGAACCGATGACACAGCCGCCCGGCCAGCCGCAGGGCTGGTGGCAGCCGCAGACGCCGGGCCACGGCCACCCGGCCCCCGGTCAGTACCCGGGCTCGCCTCCTCAACCACACCAGCCACATCAGCCGCACCAGTCACAGCAACCACCACAGCCGCACCAGCAGCAGGCGCCGGGCAACTTCGGCGGGAACTTCCAGTCGCAGTACGGCGGACTCGGCGCCTTCGGCGACACCTCGCGGCCCAAGCCCAAGCGGTCGAAGAAGCCGCTCGTGATCGGGCTCGTGGCCGTGGTGGTGCTCGCGGGCGGCGGGGTCGCGGCGTGGCTGCTCGGCGTGTTCCGGGGCGACGTGCTCGACAAGCAGTCGCTGCAGGAGGGCGTGGCGACCACGCTGCGGGACAGCTACGGCGAGCACGACGTCTCCGGCGTGGAGTGCCCGGCGAACCAGCGGATCGAGACCGGCCACACCTTCGAGTGCTCGGCGGAGGTGGCCGGGCAGAAGCGGTCCGTCACGATCCGCGTGCTCAACGACAAGCCCGAGTACGAGGTCGGCGCTCCCAAGTAGACAGACGCGGACAGAAAAAACCGGGCCCGGCCGAATCGGCCGGGCCCGGTTTCGTGGCGCTGGAGGATCAGAACATCCCCTGGATGCCCTTGTCCGTCGACTGGTAGCCGTCGGCGATCTGCGGCAGCGCGGTGGCGATCTGAGCGAGCACCTGCTTCATCTCGTCGAGCGAGGTGTTCCACTCGTTCTGCACGTTCTGCCACGCCTCCATGGCCTCACCGGACCAGCTGTCGACCAGCGGGGCGAGGCGGGCCTTGAGGTCCTCGAACAGAGCGTCGAGCTCGCCACCGGTCTTGTTGCAGTCGTCGGCAGCCTGGTGGATGGTCGCGTAATCAACAACGATGCCGTTCGGCATTTTTGCCTCCGTTGAGTGGTAGGTCTGGAAGTTCGAGTGGGCGCGCTACGCGGCTCAGAGGCCGCCGAGGGTGTTGCCGATGCTGCTGATGGCGGAGTTCTGCTCCTCTTCCGCCTGCTGGTACTTGACACCGGACTGCTGGAGCAGCTCACCGATGTTGCCGAGCGCCTCGTTCAGCTTCCGGGTCTTCTCGTCGAAGGCCGCCATCACGTTGTTGAAGGCCTTCGCGGCCTCGCCCTGCCAGCCGGCCTGCGTGGCCTCGATGTTGTTGCGGAGCGTGTTCAGGTTCTGGTCCATCGACGCCTTGATCTGGTCGACGTCCTGGTACGCCTGCTGGAACTGCTCCGGTGTCCCGGTGAAACCGCCTGCCATCGGAGGTGACCCCCTTCGTTCGTGGTTCGCCTGTACTCGTTTGTTCGTACTGGCTCTACGACGGAGACATTGCCATGTTCGGTTCCCCGTTGTCGCGGCAAGTCCCCAAGTAGTTGCTAGCGTGAACGCTCCACTTCGGAACCGGAGTGGAACCAGGAGGTGAACACCGGGTCCGACCTGCGCGAACGGTCCCGGAAATACCCTGTGCCTCAACGGTTTCGCCGAACGCCCGACAGCCGGGAATCGCGCCTCTCGCATTCGCTTGCGCTAATTCGGGGCGCCGTTAATCACTCGCCCGAGCTAACGGGAACGCGGCCTCAGTTGGTGATCTCGAGGGTGCGCACGATCTGCTCGCACGCGACGCGCACACGCTCCGGGTCGTCCGCCTCCTGGCAGCCGACACTGACCTGCGCGGTGCCCTGTGCCAGCACGTACCAGTTGACCTTGGCCGCGGGCTTGGTCTCCACGTAGTGGATGGTGTCGCGGCCGGCGAACTCGTGGTGGTCCTGGAAACCGCCGTAGCGGTCGGACTCGCTGTTCGCCGCGTCGCGCAGCACACCGGCCAGGCGGTCGCGTTCGGCTCCGCCGTCGTAGGACAGCACGAACTCCTGCACCACCACGAGGTCGTCGCGCTGCTGCGCGTCGCTTGGTTTCACGACCACCTGCCGGTCGGCGACGTTGTCGCCGGTCTGCGTCCAGCCCGGCGGCGCGGTGAACGTGTAGGAGTACTGCGCGAAGGTGCGCCCCTCGGGCTCGTCCTCGCCGCTGAGCGCGGTCAGCAGCACCGCGACCGTGGCGGCCACCAGCACAAGGGCACCACCGATCAGCCACGGCAGCCGTTTGCGACCGCGGGGAGCCGCCTGCGCGGGCGTGGCCGGCGGCACGAGCCCCTGGTGCCCCCTCGGCGGAGACGGTCGTCCGGCCGGGTTCGCCGAAGGCGGCCGCGGCAGCCGGGGCGCGCCGGCCACGGGCCGGGCCTGCCGCCCACCGAAGCCGGGTGTGGCCACGACCTTGGTGCGCTGCTCGTGCTCGGGAACCGGCGCGCCCTGCCGGGCCTGCGCCGACCCGGGCAGCGCGCCGGTGCGGTCGGGGATCACCTGCACGGCCCGCAGCGCGCCACGGGCGACGACTGTCTCCGGCTGGTCCAGGGTGGTCGGAACCACCCCGGTGCGCTCGTGCACGAGCCGCGACACCATCGGGATCCGGCTCGACCCGCCGACGAGGAAGATCGCGGTGAGCTGCTTGGGCCGCAGTCCCGCCGCCTCGATCGTCGCGCTGGTCAGCTCCACGGCCCTGCCGAGCGGCGCGGCCACGAGCCGTTCGAGGTCCTCGCGCGTCACGTGCGCGTCGGCGAACGGCGGCGGCATCGGCACGTCGGTGTAGGCGTGCCGGGACAGCGTCTCCTTCGCTCCCCGGATGTCCTGGCGGAGCACGCGACGGCGGCGGCGGTCGACGAGTTCGCGGCCCTGGACGAGCTGCTCCCACGCCTTCGGGTCGGCTCCCGACACCAATGAGCCGACGTGTTCGAGCAGCGACTGGTCGATGTCGGCGCCGCCGAAGCTCGGGTCACCGCGGGTGGCCAGCACCTCGAAGCCACCGCGCCTGCTGCCCTGCGGCGCCCTGCGCACCACGCTGGCGTCGATGGTGCCGCCGCCGAGGTCCAGCACCGCGAGCGCGTCGCCGGGCTTGCCGCTGAACTCGACGGTTCGTTCCTGGCTCGCGGTGGACGGCGTGAACGTGGCCGCGTGGAACACCGCCGCCGCGACCGGCTCCGGCACCAGCGCGACCTCGCGCGCGAGCTGACCCGCCGCCTGCCGCAGCAGCCGCGTGCGCACGGCGCCCCAGTCGGCGGGATGGGTGAGCACCAGCAGGTTCACCTCGGCGCCGCCCGCGAGCCTGCGGGCCTCGCCGACCGCGCGCGCGAGCACCGCGTGAACCACATCGGTGACGCGCAGCACCGAGTCGCCGAGCAGCAGCTCACCCTCGTCGATGCGGCGTTTGGGGTTGGGCTCGAAGCGGGAGGGGTCGACGGCGGCCTGCCGTTCGGCCTCCTGTCCCACGAACAGCGTGCCGTCCTGTGCGGCGTAGACGGCCGACGACATGAGCGGCTGCCCGTCCACCACGACGACCTGCGGCTCGCGACCGTTCACCGAGGCGACGACACAGGTGCTCGATGTCCCGAAGTCCACCGCCACCCGTAAGGTCACCAGCCGCTCCCGCCCGTCGCCGACACTACGGGCGCCACTCTGTCAGACCGGCGAGAACGGCGCCCGCGCAGTGTCACTCGTGTCAACGCCCACAGCGTCCATCGCGACGGCAGCCACCGAGTGGCGCCGAGGTGGACGCTTCGCGTGGCGGCGGGCGGCGCGTACGGGGGCGCGGTTCTCGGTGGACGCGAGGCCGCACGCCCGTACGCGGGTGTCCCGCGCCGGCAGCGCGCGGCGACGCGCCGCCTCGGCGTCACTCCGGCTGGATCCATGACACGTGCATGAGCTGCTTGCCGACCTTGCGGCTGACGAACACACCGCGGCCCGGCGGCATCTGGCTCGGCTTGACGTTGCCGAGGAGCTGGCCCTCGTCCTTGGACCCGTTCATCACGATGCCCGGCATCGCCAGCTCCTTGAGCTTGCCGATGATCGGGTCCATACCGGTGCGCGCCGCGCCACCCGTGCGCCGGGCGACGACCATGTGCAGGCCGACGTCCTTGGCCTGTGCCAGGTACTCCGACAGCGGCCGAAGCGGGTTGTTGGTCGACGTGGCCACCAGGTCGTAGTCGTCGACGACGACGAACAGCTCCGGGCCGGTCCACCAGGAGCGGTCCTTCAGCTGCTGCGGGGTGACGTCCGGTCCGGGCAGGCGCTTGGCCATCGAACCGGCGACCTCCTTGACCATGCCCTCCAGCTGGTTGCCGGAGACCGCGTAGCCGAGCAGCTGGTCGCCCTCGACGAAACCGAGCATGGTGCGCCGGTAGTCGACGAGGATGATGACCGCTTCCTTCTTGGTGTAGCGATCGGTGATGCCGCGCACGATCTGCCGCAGCAGGTTCGTCTTGCCCGACTCGCCGTCCGCGTAGGCCAGGAAGTGCGGGTCGGCGTTGAAGTCCAGGTAGACCGGCGCGAGCTCGTCCTCGTTGACACCGATCGGGATGAGCTTGGAGTCGCGGTGCTTGTCCTGGAGCAGCAACTCGTCGTAGCCGATCATCTCGGGCAGCAGGCGGACCTGCGGCGCGAGCCTGCCCGTCCACGCCGACCGGATCTTGGCGACGGCATCGTTCACCCCGGCACCCATGTCCTGGTCGTCGCTGGAGCCGTCGATGCGCGGCAGGCCACCGAGGAAGTGCAGTTTGTCCCTCGTGAGACCACGGCCCGGCCGGCCCGCCGGGACGTTCACCGCGACGCGCCGGTCGATGTCCGACTCGCTCGGGTCACCGAGCCGCAGCTCGAAACGGGTGCCCAGCATGTCCTTGATGGCGGGCCGGATGTCCGCCCAGCGGTTGGACGAGATCACCACGTGGATGCCGTAGGTGAGGCCCTGCACGGCGAGCTTGGTGATCTGCGGCTCCAGCTCGTCGAAGTCGTCCCGCAGCGCGCGCCAGCCGTCGACGATCAGGAACGCGTCACCGAACGGGTCCTGCTCGGCCGTGATCTCCCCGCGCCGCTTGCGGTTGCGGAAGTCGTTCATCGAGTCGACGCCCAGCGCACCGAACCGCGCCTCGCGCTCGTTCGCCAGCGTGGTCAGCTCGGCGACGATACGACGGGCCTTGTCCGGCTCCCTGCGCGCGACCGCTACACCACCGACGTGGGGCAGGCCGGCGAGCCCGGCCAGGGTGCCACCACCGAGGTCGATGCAGTAGAACTGCGCCTCCTCCGGCGTGTGCGTGAGCGCCATCGACATGATCAGCGTGCGCAGCATCGTCGACTTGCCCGACTGCGGACCGCCCACGATCACACCATGTCCCGCGCCACCGGAGAAGTCCGCCCACAGCGGGTCACGCCGCTGTTCGTAGGGACGGTCCACAATGCCCAGTGGCACCTGGAGCCTGCCGTTGCCGAAGAACCCGACCGGGGAGAGCCCCCTGTCGTCGGTGGGGTTGAGGTTCGGCAGGAGCGTGTCGAGCGAGTTCGGCTCCTTCAGCGGCGGCAGCCACACCTCGTGCGCGGGCGGGCCCTGGCCCACCAGCCGCGAGATGATCACGTCGAGTTCGCTGGGCTCGACGGCCTCCTCCGACTCCGGCTGCTTCGGCTGCTCGACGACCTCGGGAACGGGTTCCGGCTCCTTCGGCAGCTCCACGAAGTCGGGCACGAACAGCTGCGGCCGCTTGTCGGCGCGCACGACCTTGGCGCCAGGCGCCGCGGCCTTGATGCCTGCCGGCCGGTACGGACCGGACACATAGGAGGCCTTGAAGCGCACGAGCGTGGACGTGTCGTACTTGAGGTAGCCACCACCGGGCACGGACGGCAGCTCGAACGCGTCGGGCACACCGATCGCGGCGCGGGATTCCGCGGCCGAGAAGGTCTTCAGACCGATCCGGTACGACAGGTGGGAGTCCAGACCGCGCAGCTTGCCCTCCTCCAGTCGCTGGGAGGCGAGCAGCATGTGCATCTGCAGCGAACGGCCGAGACGGCCGATCGCGACGAACAGGTCGATGAAGTCCGGCTTCGCCGACAGCAGCTCGGAGAACTCGTCGACGACGATGAACAGCGCGGGCAGCGGGTCGAGGTCGGCGCCGTTCTCGCGTGCCTTCTCGTACTCCCACACGTTCTTGAAGTTGCCGCCGTTCTTGAGCGCCTCCTGTCGCCGGTTCATCTCACCGGCGAGCGCGTCCTTCATGCGGTCGACCAGCGTGACCTCGTCGGCGAGGTTCGTGATCACCGCGGAGACGTGCGGCGCCTTGTCCAGACCGAGGAACGTCGCACCACCCTTGAAGTCGACGAGTACGAAGTTGAGCGTCGTCGACGAGTGGGTGGCGAGCATGCCGAGCACGAGCGTGCGCAGGAACTCCGACTTGCCGGAACCGGTCGCGCCGATGCACAGGCCGTGCGGGCCCATGCCCTCCATCGCCGCTTCCTTGATGTCCAGCTCGACCGGCTGGCCGTACTCGCCGACGCCGAACGGCACGCGGTAGCGGTCGCGCACGGGCCTCGGCCGCCACGCCTGCTGCACGTCGAACGTCATCGGGTCGCCGGGGATGCCGAGCAGTTCGAGCAGCGACGGGTTGGACAGCAGCGGCTGTTCCTCGCTGTCGTCGGCGGCGGCGGAGCCCATCCGGTACGGCGAGATCTTGCGGGCCAGCGCCTCGACCTCGACGAGGCTGAGCGTGTCGGGGCGGCCGAACCACTCGACACCGCCCGCGCTGCGCGCACCGAGGCGCTCCTCCTCCACCACCAGGCGCAGCCCGCGGCGGGCGGCGAGGTTGCCGATCGAGTCGGAGAGGTCGATGAGCGTGACGCCGACCAGACCCTCCTCGAGCAGGATCTGCTCCTCGCCGGTGACGTCGGCGTCGTCGATGATGATCACGACGTGCGGCTGGTCGGGCGGCGGCGTCGCGTTGCGGGAGAACCGCTGGCGCTCGCGCAGCTCCTCGTCGAGCCACTGTTCGATCTGCGCGAGCGAGCCCGCCATCATGCGCATCTGGCCGATGCCGTCGGACAGGGTGGGGTGCTGCACGTGGGGCAGCCACTTGGCCCACTCCCACTCTTCCTTCGCCCTGCCGGCGGTCGCGACGCCGATCAGCACGTCGTCGGGGCTATGGAACGTGACCAGCTGGGCGAGCATCGCGCGGGTGAGACCACGCGTGAGCTCCTTGTCGCCCTGCATGCCGACGGCGGCGAAGCCGCGAAGGGTGATCTGGGTCGGCAGGTCGGGGACGATCGAGTGCGCGCGCACGAACCGGCGCAGCGCCAGCGTCGCGATCGGCTCCAGCTCGTCGACGGGCCCGGTCTGCGGCGGCACCAGTCTCGTCGCAAGGCGGTGCGAGCTGCGGCCGACGCGCAGGTGCAGGAAGTCCTGGTCGCTCTGCCTCCGCTCCCACATGCGGCGGCTCGACGCCATCGACCACAGGCTCTGCGGGTCGGGGTGCACCCATTCCAGAGATGCGCGCTGGTCGATCATCGCCTCGCGGGCGCGGTCGCGCATCTGGCCGAGGTACCGCAGGTAGTCCTTGCGGTCCTCGTTCATCTCGGCCTTCTTCTGCTGACCGCCGCGGCCGCCACCGGCGAACATGCCGACCATCGACATCATCATCATGAGCGGCATCATCAGGAAGAACGGGCTGCGCGCGGCCGCGCCGCCCGCCGTGAACATGAAGACGACCATGCCGAGCATGGCCACGACCATCACCACCGGCAGGATCTTCATGATGATGTTGCCGGGGATGGTCCTCGGGACCTCGGGCGGCGGCTCCAGATGGACCTCGCCGCCCGGCGGGCGGGGAGCAGCAAGCCGTGGCGACCGCTTGAACTGCAGCGTGCTCACCGAAAGACCCCTCTTCAACTCGGCGACAGCGGCCCGTGAGGTGCCAGGCCGAATCCACACGGTAGCGAACAGCACGCCGCTCGCTGGTGCAGACCGCCTGACCCGGCGCATTCGCCCGAAGTGACCCCACGCTTGACCCAGGTGCGCTAATACTAGGGCGGCACGACGACGCCGTGGGGCCGGTTTGCCTGACGTTACGGCCCTCCGGCGGGTATTTTCCGCGGCGCGGTATAAGTACCGTGCAGCGATATCTCCAGGTAGGGGGCAAAAGACGTGGCAACGGGCACGACCGTATTCAGCCGGGTCACGGTGGTGGCACCGCGGACCCGCATCGACGTGGCGCTGCCCGCCGATGTGGCGGTGGCCGACCTCCTGCCCATGCTGCTGGAGATGGCAAAGGAGGTCACCCCGGACGGCGGTGCGCGGCACGGCGGCTGGGCACTGGCCAAGCTCGGCGACGCCCCGCTGGACCCGAGCCGCACGCTCGCCTCGCTCGGCATCATCGATGGCGAGCTCCTGCAGCTGCGCAAGCGCAACGAGAACCCGCCGCCGCCGCTCTACGACGACGTCGTCGACGCCATCGCCGAGGCCGAGCCCGACAGTTTCCGGCCGTGGACCAAGGAGACCGCACAGCGCATCGGTCACATCGCGGGCGGCATCGCGCTCGTGCTGGCGGCGCTGGCCCTGTTCTTCGGGGGCCCGCTCTACGGCGGCAACGGCATCGCCGTCGCCATCACCGCCGGCGTCACCGCCATCGCGTGCGTCGCGGTCGGCGCCACGCTGGCCAAGGCGTACCAGGCCGAGTCCACGGGCGTGCTGATCGCCGCGGCCGGTGGTCTGCCACTGGCGTTCGTCAGCGGCTTCTACATCGTCCCCGACGTGTCGGTGCGCGCGAACCTGTTGCTGGCGAGCGCGCTGGTCGTGGTGGTCGCCGCGGTCTGCATCCTCATCATGGGCACAGGCATCACCACGTTCATCGCCGCCGCCACCGCGGGTGTGTTCGGGCTGATCGCGTTCCTCGTCGGCACGCTGATCGCCCACCCGGCACCGGGCATCGCGGCAGGCACCGCGGCCGTCGCGCTGGCGGGCATCTCGATGCTGCCGAGGGCGACGATCTGGCTCGCGAAGCTCCCGCTGCCGCACGTGCCGGGCACCGCGGAGGAGCTAAAGGAGGACAGCGGCTACCCGGACTACTCCTCGATCGAGCGCCGCACCAGCGTCGCCCACAACTACATGACCGGCCTGCTGGTGGGCTGCGGGGCAGTCACCGCGATCTCGGCGATGATCACCGCGTCCGCTCCCGAGATCTGGGGAGTCATCACGGCGGTGGTGGCCACGCTCGTGCTGCTGCTGCGGGCCCGCACCTACGCCAACGGAAGCCAGGCGGTCGCGCTGCTCACCACCGGCCTGTTCTCGGCGGGCGGCATCCTCCTCGCCTGGATGTGGTCGGAGGACGCGACCGGCCGCCTGCTGTGGGTGTTCGGCACGCTGTTCCTGCTCGCCGCGGCGGCACTCGTGCTCGGCGTCGTGTTCCCGAACCAGCGCTTCTCGCCGCCGATGCGGCGCACGGTGGAGATCATCGAGGCCATCTGCATCGCCTCGGTGCTGCCGCTCGCGCTGGCCGTCATGGGCCTCTACTCGACGCTGCGTCACCTCGACATCGGATGAGACGGCCGGACCGGTCCGTCATGAGTTCTAGGGGGTCACGCGTGCGTTCGTCCGGGCTGGTCAAGCGGACGTCGGCGCTGCTGCTCACCGCGACGATCGGAGCGGTGGGACCGGGACTGGTGCCACTGCCCGCGTCGGCACAGGAGTCGCAGGACACCACGGGCTACGCCACGCCGCCCAACGTCGACCCGAGCCGGCGGCCTGCCGACACCGCGGCGCCGGACGAGAACTACGCGCAGGAGGTCGGCTGCGTCGAACGCGACGTCAGCAACAACGTCCCGCTCCGCAACGCGCCATGGGGTCAGCAGTACCTGCGCGTCGACGAAGTGCACCAGCTGATGCAGAACACGGTCGGCTCGGTCGGCCGGTTCCGCGACGGCAGGCCCGTGCAGGTCGCGGTGATCGACACGGGTGTCACGGCCCACCCCTTCTTCCAGGGCAGGGTGCAGCCGGGCGCCGACTACGTGGCCAACAAGGGCCAGCCCGGAATGGAGGACTGCGACGGGCACGGCACCGAGGTGGCCGGGATCATCGGTGCCAACACACCGCCCGAGATCGGGTTCAAGGGCATGGCGCCGGACGTGCAGATCGTCTCCATCCGGCAGTCGAGCCAGAACTACGCGCCGGACGACAGCCCCGAGCCACCACCACCGCCACCACCGCCGCCGGGGCAGGAAGAGCAGCCCGGCGGTGAGCAACAGCCCGGTGGCGAGGGAGAGAACGGTGGCGGCACCGGCGCCGGGCAGCCGTCGACGGGACCCTCACAGGACGGCGGCGGCCGCACCCAGGAGGACGAGGGAGCGGCGGGCACGCTGCACACCCTCGCGCAGGCCGTGGTGAACGCCACCGACAAGGGCGTCGACGTCATCAACATCTCGATCAACAACTGCCGGCCCGCCGACGGCAACATCACCACCGGCGAGCAGGAGTTGCAGGCCGCCGTGAACTACGCGGCGAACAACGACATCGTGGTGGTCTCGGCCGCGGGCAACCTCAGCGACAGGTGCGCGCAGAACACGGGCGACCCGAACAGGCCGAACACGATCGTGACGCCGCCGTGGTTCAGCGAGGACGTGCTGTCGGTGGCGGCGATCGACGAGACCGGCGGTGTCGCCGACTTCAGCATCCACGGGCCGTGGGTCAGCGTCGCGGCCCCGGGCACGGACATCATCTCGCTCGACCCGGCAGAGGGCTCGGACGGCCTGGCGAACCTGACCATCGAGAACGGGGAGACCAGGGCGATCCAGGGCACGAGCTTCGCGGCACCGTACGTGTCCGGGCTCGCCGCGCTCGTCAGGGCGAAGTACCCGCACCTCTCGGCCCGAGAGGTGATCAACCGCATCACCAGCACGGCACAGCACCCCGCGGCTCCGGGCGGCAGGGACAACTTCGTCGGCTACGGCGTGATCGACCCGATGGCCGCGCTGACGGCGATCGTTCCCGAGGAGGAGGGCATCCAGCCGGCGTCGCCGGTCGCGCTGCCGTCGGACATGCCGCCGCCGGACAACCGCAACTGGACGCCGGTGATCGTCGCCCTCGCCGGCTCCGGCGGTGCGCTCATGGCGCTGCTCATCACGCTCTTCGTGGTGCACACCATCCGCCGCAACCGCACCACGTAGCGCTTAGCCGTCACCGTCACTCCACAGCCGGGGCCCATTCCCAAGGGCCCCGGCTGTGTCACCTCAGCTCGGCAGGACTCCAGCTCTGCAGTGAAGGCCACCTTGCCTGCGTCGAATCAACACAGCGGCGCGTCAGCGCCTCCGCTTGGGTGGTGGGGGAGACGTGCAGGCAAGGTGGCCTTCACTGCAGTCGGTGTGGCTCGAGGGCTTCCCGCGGGTTCAGCTCGGCTTGTGCGGACGGCTCAGTTGCCGCCGGCGGCCGCCGCGGTGTCGTCGGGGAACGAGCCCACGCTCGGGTCGAACCGCACCCCGTCGAACGTCCGCTTGGCGTCCTGGGTGTTCAGCGAGGCGCCGGTCGGCAGCAGCTTGATGATCGCCTCGGGAGCGGGCTGCAGGTCCTGCACCGACAGCCCGAGCCCCGTCGCAGTGGCGGCGTTCGGGATGGAGTACCGCACGCCTCGGTCGGAGATCAGCTGGATGCTGCCCTTGTCGAAGGTCTCCCTCGTGGTCGCCGAGCGCGCCGCCGCCGCGAAGCCCGGCCGCATGTAGAAGTGCTCGACCTTCCAGCCGTCCGGGCTCGGCTCCCCGATCCCGACGAGCTGCGCGTCCTTCGGCCCCGGCAGCTGGGGGTTCACGTAGACGGCGGTCCTGGCGTCGCGCTCGGCGCCCTCCCCCTGCACGCTCCACCCGAGGCAGCTCACCGGCCGTGTGTCGGCGGTGAGGACGCTCGGCACGACCTCGGGGTACTGGCTGACGTCCACGGCGCCCGGCTGACCCGGACGGAGGATCGTGACGTTGTTCAGATGGTCGGGGGCGATGGTCGGGAACTCGTCCGTCGACGCCTCCGTGAAGCGGATCATCTGCGCGAGCGACTGCGGGATCCGCTGGACGCCGTTGTCGAGCACGACGTAGTAGCCCGTGTCCCCCGCGCCCTGCACCTGGAACACCGAGCCGACGGTCAGCTCGCTGAGGTTGTAGCTCGGTGACTCACCCAGGTTCGCGATGTCGGGCACGCTCAGCTCACCCACCGCGGGGATGGCGTTGAGCAGGCCCATGGAGATCTTGCGCACCTGCGTGTCCTGAAGGTTCAGCGCCGTCGTGACCGCGGAGTCGTTCATGTCCACCTGGGCGCGCACGGCGTTGCCCTGCCCGGCCTGCCGGTAGATCAGGTAGGTCTGGCCGTCGTCGGCGGTGACGAGCAGCGCCTCGTTCGCCGCGAGCTGCCTGCCGAGGTGGTCCACACCGGCGAACACCGTGGTCTCCCGAATCGACGCCGCCTGTTGCTGCGACTCCGGAAGCGTGCTGTCGATCTTGACCTCGTCGCACACCGCCCAGCGCGGAGGGATCATCTGGTCCTTGGACGGGATGAGGTCGGGACCGTCCGGAATGCCCTGGAGCCGCCCGCGCGGGATGTCCTTGAGCTGGTCGTCCGGCACGACCGTGGTGGGCGGGACCTGTGCCTGCTGAGCCGCCTGCTGGCCGCCCTGTCCGCCCTCGGCGTTCTCCTGCTGTTGCGCCATGAGGATCAGGCGGGCCGAGGCCAGGTTGAAGGTGGGGATGAGCTTCCTCGGGTTGCCTGCGACGACGTAGATCGAACCGGACTGCTCTCCGATGACGATCCCCGAGTCGGGCGCCTTGGGAGCGGGCTTGAAGAACCCGAAGATGATGAAGCCGAGCATCGCGATCGCACTGAGCACCACACCGACGATCGTCGCGCGGGAGTGCGTTCGCATCGGGTCGTGCAACATCACCGCGTCCTTGCGCACCAGCGCGGACTGCATGCGCCGCAGCACGAACTGATACGCCTGGACTTGTGACTTTGTTGTCGGTGTTGACGGCATTCTCGACCTACAGCTCTCCCAGTCGCGGTACGGTTCCGCAGGATAGCCGTGCGGGGACCGTCTGGTGTTGGTTTCTACCAACTCCGGCTAGTGTTCGGCTCCTCGGGACCGGCTGTCAGCTCAAGTGCACCAAAACGAGGGGAAGAGAACGCGCGGATGTCCGTCACCACTCCTCCACGTCCGCCGGGTCCGCCGCCTGGCTCCCAGCCGCCTTCCGGGCGGCCGCCGGGGCCACCCCAGCCTCCGAGAGGACCTGGCGGTGCGGGCGGTGGCCCAGGGGGGCCGAGGAACCCTCGCGGACCGGGTGGGCCGGGTGGACCCGGGGGTCCGGGAGGCCCAGGCGGACCTGGGGGACCAGGCGGACCTGGCGGTCCAGGGGGCCCGCCGGGACCTCCGCCCGGTCAGGGACCCCGGCCGGGCGGCGCCACGCAGGCGCCGCCCCGCATCGCGCCGCCCGCGCGCAAGCGGACGTTCGGCGCGAGCCTCGGCCCGCTGCCGGTCGTCAACGTCGTCGTGCTGGAGATCGGACTCGCGATCGGCCTGATCCTGCTCGCGATCAACGACGGTCTGCTCTACGTCTCGATCGGCATCGTCGCGCTCGCGCTCGTGCTGGCGTTCCTGCGCTGGGGCGGTCAGTGGTTCACCCAGTGGGCTGGACTTACCGCTCGCTACACCCTCCGCTCCCACGACCGCGTCGCCACTCCCCTCGCCCCGACCACCATCGAGACGATCGCGGACGAGGACGACAACGGCGGCGTCGTCGGCCCCGAGGACGCCAGGGTCAACCTGCTGCGCCTCGCGCTGCCCGATCTGGTCGTGGCGCAGGGCAAGGACCACGAGCATCAGGAGGTCGGCCTCGCCTGGCACGACGGCACCTGGACCGCGGTGCTGCTGGTCGAACCCACTCCGGCGCTGATCACGCAGGCGGGCGGCGCGCCGAGCCTGCCGCTGTCGGCGCTGGCGCCGTGCCTCGAGGACCGCGGCGTGGTGCTCGACTCCATCCAGATCACCTGGCACTGCTACCCGGGCAGCGCGGCGCTGCCTGCGGACTCACCCGCGCTCAGCTCGTACCTGGAGGTGCTCGGCCCGCTCACCGCCGCGGCGCGGCGGACGACGTGGGTCTCGATCCGGCTCGACCCGAAGCGCTGCCCCTCGGCGGTGCGGGAGCGCGGCGGCGGCGTCGTCGGCGCGCACCGGGCGCTCATGGGCGCACTCTCTCGGGTTCGCAACGCGCTGGAGTCGCGGGGAGTGCCCACCCGCCCCCTCGATCCGGACGAGCTGCTGCGCGCGGGCATCTCCGCCGCCGAGCTGACGGGGGTCGCGGGGTCGGGCAGCAAGGTCGCGCTGCACGAGCGCTGGACCGGCGTCACGGCTGCGGGCATCGGGCACGCCAGCTACGCGATCACCGGCTGGCCGAAGGGCAAGATCACCAACAGCCTCAACGCGCTGACGAGCGTGCGCGCACTGTCGGCCACCGTGGCGATGTCGATCTCCCCCTCGCAGGAGGAGGGCAAGATCGGCCTGCGGGGTGTGGTGCGGGTCAGCGCCCGCAACCCGCGTGAACTCGACGCGGCGGACCAGCGGCTGAACAGCACGTCCGAGCGCCTCGGCGTCTCACTGACCCCGCTGCGGGGCAAGCAGGCCGCCGGATTCGCCTCGACCCTGCCGATGGGAGGCGCGGCATGAGCTCGCGTGTGCACGACGCGAACCAGGACCTCGGCGTCGCTCCGGAGTTCATCGTGGACCCCGAGCTGCTGGACGCGATCAGCCCGTCCGGCGACCGCGGCGGCATCGTGCTGGGCTCCGGTCTGCAGGGCGAGCCGCTGACGATCTCTGCACTGCGATCCACCCCGACGAGAATCGTGCTCGTCGGCGGCCTCTACCTCGCACGGCAGGTGGCGCTGCGCGCGATGGCGGTCGGCGCGTGGGTCGTCGTGGCGACCGGCCGTCCGACGGCCTGGCACCTGCTGTCGCAGGCCGCGGGCACCCAGCCGAACGGCCAGCCCTCGCCGCTGGTGCAGATCCGGCGACTGTCCCCTGTGGAGCTGCCGAGGCCGTCGGAGGACGCGCCGCTGCTCGTCGTCCACGATGGCGGTCCGACGCCGCAGGACCTCTTCCCGCCGCGCTCGCCGTGGCAGACGACGGTCTACGTGCTGCCGTACCTGCACCCGCAGGCCGGCGCGATGGCCAACGCGGCGGACCTGGTGCTCATGCAGCGCCTGCCCGCCGGGCAGGCCGAGCTGGCCGCGCGCATCTGGCGCCTGCCGCCGCAGATGATGCGACAGCTGACGACGTTGAAGGACGATCAGGTCGTGGCGCTGGGCCGCAACCTCTGGCGCCCGCTCCGGCTCGTCACCACGGCCAAGGAGAAGCAGATCCTCGGCCCGGTCCGCCGAGGCGACTGAGCCTTTCCGACTGCAGTGAAGGCCACCTTCACTGCGTTGAACGCAGGTGTTGTGTCTCGGTTGATCTGTCGCAGGGTTGTCTCGGTTGTTGTGTCACAGGTTAGGCGGCTGGGGTGAGTTTGCCCTGGTAGGTCTTGGTGTGGTCGAGGTGGATGTAGCCGATCGGGTCGCCGTTGCTGGTGTAGGCGGTGGCCCGGTCGTGGTCGGCGATGATGGTGATGGTCTGTGTGGCGTGGGCGGTGCCGATGCGGATGCGGTGGCCGCGGCCGAGGTTGATGGTGCCTTTGTCGCTGACTTTGAGCTGGTGGATGGTGGCGTCGTCTTGGACGGGCGGGTGCTGGGGCCCGCCGAGGTGGGTGGCGGTGTGCCAGGTGTCGTGCGGGGTGCGGCGGCCCAGCGCGCTGTGTCGGCGGGTGTTGTAGTGCTTGCGGTAGGTGGTGAGCAGGGTCTGCAGCTCGGCCAGGGTCCTGGGCTGGACGGGTTGGTGGGCGAGCCAGCGTTTGAGGGTCTGGTGGTGGCGTTCGACTTTGCCGCAGGTTTGCGGGTGATACGGGCTGGAGTGGATGAGCCTGCTGCCCCAGCCGGTGACGGTGGTGGTGAACGCGGAGGGCTTGGCGTTGGCGCGGTGCCGTGAGGTGAAGGCGGATCCGTTGTCGGACAACACGATTGCCGGTGCCCCGAACTCGGCGACGGCC
>NZ_QEQT01000068.1:0-541 GCF_003311655.1 Prauserella sp. PE36
CGGCGGTGCCGACGCTCCCGGGCCTGCTCGGAGCGCATCTCCCACTCCTTCAACGCTTCCCAGTCACCCCGGCTCTCGGCCATGCGCTGCATCCGCTCATAGCGCGAGTTGGTCTTGGCCTCCCACACCCGCTTGCCCAACACCAGCCCACCCCCGAGCACGTAGGAGCCGTGCCGCATCAACGCCTTCCCGACCGTCTTGGTGTGCTCGTGCGTGGCGACGGTCTTCACCACCCGGCCGACCACCACGGCGTCGTGGGCGTAGCCCTTGTAGCGGGCGATGGCCTGAGCCTTCTGCGAGGTGCGGCGCCGGTATTCCTCCTCGGAGATCAGCTCGCCTTCCACGACCCCCGCGTCGGCCGTGACCGGCGCGGTCTGGGCCTCCGGCCGGGTGGGGAGGTAGTGCACGCGGGCCAGTTCCTCGCTCGACTCGGCGGGCTGTCCGGTGTTGTCGGTGGTGGTCACTTTCGGCCTCCCCGGTGTTCGTCACGGAGCTGGCGCGCCCGGCGGGGCGAGCAGCGCAGGGTCTTGCGGATGGACTC
>NZ_QEQT01000069.1:0-1567 GCF_003311655.1 Prauserella sp. PE36
TTCAGTTCGCGGCGGGCGAGTGAGCGTTTGTGGACTTCGTCGGGTCCGTCGGCCAGGCGGAGCATGCGGGCGGCTGCCCAGAGTTCGGCGAGGGGGAAGTCCTGTGAGACGCCGCCGGCGCCGTGGGTTTGGATGGCTTTGTCGAGGATCCATTCGACGGAGGTGGGGGTGGCGATCTTGATGGTCTGGATCTCGGTGTGGGCGCCTTTGTTGCCCTGGGTGTCCATGAGCCAGGCGGTCTTGAGCACGAGCAGTCGTAGCTGTTCCACGCGTACGCGTGCCTCGGCGATCCATTCCTGGATCACGCCTTGCTGGGCGAGGGTTTTGCCGAAGGCTTCGCGGGCGGTGGCTCTGCGGCACATCAGTTCGATGGCGCGTTCGGCCATGCCGATCAGGCGCATGCAGTGGTGGATGCGGCCGGGGCCGAGGCGGGCCTGGGCGATGGCGAAGCCGCTGCCTTCTTCGGCGATCAGGTTGTCGGCGGGTACGCGGGCGTTGTCGAAGACGACCTCGGCGTGGCCGCCGTGGTCGCCGTCGGTGTAGCCGAACACGTGCATGCCGCGTTTGATGTGCACGCCGGGGGTGTCCCTGGGCACCAGGATCATGCTCTGCTGCCGATGTGGTTCGGCGTCGGGGTCGGTTTTGCCCATCACGATGAAGATCCGGCAGTTCGGGTTCATCGCGCCGGAGATGTACCATTTGCGCCCGTTGATCACGTAGTCGGTGCCGTCGCGGCGGATGCGGGTGGCGATGTTGCGCGCGTCGGAGGAGGCGACGTCGGGTTCGGTCATCGCGAACGCCGAGCGGATCTCCCCGTCCAGCAACGGTTGCAGCCACTGTTCGCGCTGCTTTTCGTTGCCGAACATGGCGAGCACTTCCATGTTGCCGGTGTCCGGGGCGGCGCAGTTGAGCGCGGTCGGGGCGAGCGAGGGGCTGCGGCCGGTGATCTCGGCCAGCGGCGCGTACTGCAGGTTGGTCAGCCCCGCGCCGTGTTCCCCGGGCAGGAAGAAGTTCCACAGCCCGCGCTTGCGTGCCTCGGCCTTGAGCTCCTCGACCACCGGCACGCTGGTCCACGGGTTCTCGCGTTCGGCGAGCTGCTCGTGGAACACCGGCTCGGCGGGGTAGACGTGCTCGTCCATGAACGCCAGCAGCTTCTCCCGCAGCTCTTCCGTCGTGGCGTCGAACGTGAAGTCCATCAGTCCTCCTTCAGAATGGCGTTGCCGTGCGCCACGAGCGGGGGCACGCCGTCGCCGATCGCCTCGAAGCCGGCGCCGACCGTCTTGCCCTGGCTGAACCGGTAGTAGATGCCCTCCAGGATCACCGCCAGCTTGAAGAACGCGAAGCCGATGTACCAGTTGAGCGTGGAGACGTCGCGTCCCGAGCGCTCGGCGTAGCGGGCGATCACCTCGTCGGTGCCGGGGTAGCCGGGCGCGGCGCTGACGTTGCTCACGAAGCTCAGGTCCAGCGTGCTGCGCTCGGCGTAGGCCACCAGCAGGCCGAGGTCGGTCAGCGGGTCGCCGAGGGTCGACATCTCCCAGTCGAGCACGGCCTTGATCTCGTCGTCGGC
>NZ_QEQT01000070.1:0-1566 GCF_003311655.1 Prauserella sp. PE36
TTCAGTTCGCGGCGGGCGAGTGAGCGTTTGTGGACTTCGTCGGGTCCGTCGGCCAGGCGGAGCATGCGGGCGGCTGCCCAGAGTTCGGCGAGGGGGAAGTCCTGTGAGACGCCGCCGGCGCCGTGGGTTTGGATGGCTTTGTCGAGGATCCATTCGACGGAGGTGGGGGTGGCGATCTTGATGGTCTGGATCTCGGTGTGGGCGCCTTTGTTGCCCTGGGTGTCCATGAGCCAGGCGGTCTTGAGCACGAGCAGTCGTAGCTGTTCCACGCGTACGCGTGCCTCGGCGATCCATTCCTGGATCACGCCTTGCTGGGCGAGGGTTTTGCCGAAGGCTTCGCGGGCGGTGGCTCTGCGGCACATCAGTTCGATGGCGCGTTCGGCCATGCCGATCAGGCGCATGCAGTGGTGGATGCGGCCGGGGCCGAGGCGGGCCTGGGCGATGGCGAAGCCGCTGCCTTCTTCGGCGATCAGGTTGTCGGCGGGTACGCGGGCGTTGTCGAAGACGACCTCGGCGTGGCCGCCGTGGTCGCCGTCGGTGTAGCCGAACACGTGCATGCCGCGTTTGATGTGCACGCCGGGGGTGTCCCTGGGCACCAGGATCATGCTCTGCTGCCGATGTGGTTCGGCGTCGGGGTCGGTTTTGCCCATCACGATGAAGATCCGGCAGTTCGGGTTCATCGCGCCGGAGATGTACCATTTGCGCCCGTTGATCACGTAGTCGGTGCCGTCGCGGCGGATGCGGGTGGCGATGTTGCGCGCGTCGGAGGAGGCGACGTCGGGTTCGGTCATCGCGAACGCCGAGCGGATCTCCCCGTCCAGCAACGGTTGCAGCCACTGTTCGCGCTGCTTTTCGTTGCCGAACATGGCGAGCACTTCCATGTTGCCGGTGTCCGGGGCGGCGCAGTTGAGCGCGGTCGGGGCGAGCGAGGGGCTGCGGCCGGTGATCTCGGCCAGCGGCGCGTACTGCAGGTTGGTCAGCCCCGCGCCGTGTTCCCCGGGCAGGAAGAAGTTCCACAGCCCGCGCTTGCGTGCCTCGGCCTTGAGCTCCTCGACCACCGGCACGCTGGTCCACGGGTTCTCGCGTTCGGCGAGCTGCTCGTGGAACACCGGCTCGGCGGGGTAGACGTGCTCGTCCATGAACGCCAGCAGCTTCTCCCGCAGCTCTTCCGTCGTGGCGTCGAATGCGAAGTCCACGTCACTCCTCGATTATTTCGTTACCGAGCTGGACCAGCGGCTCGACCGTCTCGCCGATCCGGTCGAAACCCGGTCCGACGGTCTGGCCCCGGGTGAAGCGGCATTGGATGCCCTCGGCGATCACGGCCAACTTCCAGAAGGCGAACCCGATGTACCAGCCGAGCTCGGACAGATCGCGGTTCGCGGTGCGGGCGTAGCGGGCGATCAGCTGGTCGGTCGGTGGGTAACCGGGCGCGGCCCCGGCATCGGGCACCGCGTCGATGCCGGACCTGGCGCATTCGGAGTAGGCGATCAGCAGTGCCAGATCGGTCAGGGGGTCGCCGAGGGTCGACATCTCCCAGTCGAGCACGGCCTTGATCTCGTCGTCGGC
>NZ_QEQT01000071.1:0-118202 GCF_003311655.1 Prauserella sp. PE36
TTCGACGCCACGACGGAAGAGCTGCGGGAGAAGCTGCTGGCGTTCATGGACGAGCACGTCTACCCCGCCGAGCCGGTGTTCCACGAGCAGCTCGCCGAACGCGAGAACCCGTGGACCAGCGTGCCGGTGGTCGAGGAGCTCAAGGCCGAGGCACGCAAGCGCGGGCTGTGGAACTTCTTCCTGCCCGGGGAACACGGCGCGGGGCTGACCAACCTGCAGTACGCGCCGCTGGCCGAGATCACCGGCCGCAGCCCCTCGCTCGCCCCGACCGCGCTCAACTGCGCCGCCCCGGACACCGGCAACATGGAAGTGCTCGCCATGTTCGGCAACGAAAAGCAGCGCGAACAGTGGCTGCAACCGTTGCTGGACGGGGAGATCCGCTCGGCGTTCGCGATGACCGAACCCGACGTCGCCTCCTCCGACGCGCGCAACATCGCCACCCGCATCCGCCGCGACGGCACCGACTACGTGATCAACGGGCGCAAATGGTACATCTCCGGCGCGATGAACCCGAACTGCCGGATCTTCATCGTGATGGGCAAAACCGACCCCGACGCCGAACCACATCGGCAGCAGAGCATGATCCTGGTGCCCAGGGACACCCCCGGCGTGCACATCAAACGCGGCATGCACGTGTTCGGCTACACCGACGGCGACCACGGCGGCCACGCCGAGGTCGTCTTCGACAACGCCCGCGTACCCGCCGACAACCTGATCGCCGAAGAAGGCAGCGGCTTCGCCATCGCCCAGGCCCGCCTCGGCCCCGGCCGCATCCACCACTGCATGCGCCTGATCGGCATGGCCGAACGCGCCATCGAACTGATGTGCCGCAGAGCCACCGCCCGCGAAGCCTTCGGCAAAACCCTCGCCCAGCAAGGCGTGATCCAGGAATGGATCGCCGAGGCACGCGTACGCGTGGAACAGCTACGACTGCTCGTGCTCAAGACCGCCTGGCTCATGGACACCCAGGGCAACAAAGGCGCCCACACCGAGATCCAGACCATCAAGATCGCCACCCCCACCTCCGTCGAATGGATCCTCGACAAAGCCATCCAAACCCACGGCGCCGGCGGCGTCTCACAGGACTTCCCCCTCGCCGAACTCTGGGCAGCCGCCCGCATGCTCCGCCTGGCCGACGGACCCGACGAAGTCCACAAACGCTCACTCGCCCGCCGCGAACTGAAACAGCACGGAGAGGTCGGATGACAACGGATCAGCAACTGGACGGGCGCGCCGCGATCATCACCGGAGCCAGCCGGGGCATCGGTCTCGCGATCGCCGCGGAACTGGTGCGACGCGGCGCGAGAGTCTGCATCACCGCGCGCCACGCGGAACCACTCGCCGAGGCGGTCGAGAAACTCGGCGGACCCGGCAGCGCCATAGGCGTTGCCGGCAAGTCCGCGGACAGTGAGCACCGCGCCGAGGTGTTCGCCAAGACCCTCGCCGCCTTCGGCAGCGTCGACATGCTGGTCAACAACGCCGCGATCAATCCGGTCCACGGACCGGTCACCGACATCGATCCCGGCGCCGCCGCCAAGATTCTCGCGGTCAACGTGCTCGCGCCACTGGCATGGACCCGCCAGGCACGCGACGTCTGGATGGGACAGCACGGCGGCTCGGTCGTCAACGTCGCGTCCATCGGAGGCCTGCGGGCTTCCCCCGGCATTGGCATGTACGGCGTCAGCAAAGCGGCGCTGATCCGGCTGACCACCGAGCTCGCCACCGAACTCGGGCCGGGAATCCGGGTGAACGCCGTGGCACCCGGCATCGTGAAGACCGACTTCTCCGCCGCCCTGTACGACGGCCGGGAGGCACGGCTGGCCGCCGCCTACCCCCTGCGCCGGCTCGGAGCTCCGGAGGACATCGCCGGCACGGTCGCCTTCCTGCTCTCCCCGGACGCCGGGTGGATCACCGGGCAGACCATGGTGATCGACGGAGGCGCGACACTCGGAGGCGGGCTATGAGCTTCGAACTGCGCGGAGCGGGCGTGGTGATCACCGGTGGTGGCGCCGGGATCGGCGCCGCGATGGCACGCCGGTTTCGCGACGAAGGCGCACGACTGGTGATCTCTGACCTCGACGGCGACAGTGCCCAGTCCGTCGCGGCCGAGGTCGGAGGGATCGCGGTCGTCGGTGATGCCGCCACTGCGGACGGCGTCGAACGACTGATCGCGACGTCCGTCGAGGCGCTCGGCACCATCGACCTGTTCGTCGCCAACGCGGGAGTCGCTCCGCACGGCGGGCCGGAGACCGCCGAGGACACGTGGCAACACGCATGGAACGTCAACGTCATGGCCCATGTCCGCGCCGCCAGACTGCTCGTGCCCACCTGGCTGGAGCAGGGCCGCGGCCGCTTCCTGGCGACACTTTCCGCCGCCGGACTGCTCACCATGCTCGGCTCGGCCGCCTACTCCGTCACCAAACACGCCGCACTCGGTTTCGCCGAATGGCTCCAGGCCACCTACCGGCACCGGGGCATCACCGTTCAGGCACTCTGCCCGCAAGGCGTCCGCACCAACATGCTCGCCAACGCCGGCCCCGGCGAGCAACTCATCATGGAAGCGACCGCCATCCACGCCGACCAAGTCGCCGACACTGTCGTCGAGGCCTTCGCGGACGACCGATTCCTCATCCTCCCCCACCCCGAAGCCGGCGACTACTACCGGGCACGAGCGACCGATACCGACCGTTGGCTCGCAGGCATGAACAGGCTCCAACGCACAATCGAAGAAGCAGAGGGGACTGTGTCCGGGAGCGGCAGATCAACTGTGTAAGGCCGTGGCCTACCTGTTGATGTTGATACGGTCGCCGAACTGGATGGCGAACGCGTTCAGGGTAGCTTTCCAGCCGTCGGATCGGGTGATGCCGTTGGCTCCGTCCGACCGGGTCATGGTTCGGATGGTGAGGTAGAGAGTCTTCAGCGCTGCTTGTTCGGAGGGGAAGGCGCCGCGGTTGCGGGTGGCTTTACGCAGCCGGGCGTTGAGTGATTCGATCATGTTCGTGGTATAGAGAACTCGCCGGATCTCGAGTGGATACGCGTGGGGGCGCATTATCCCCACTGTTCGGAATAAGGCGGGCCATCGGGAGAACCTTCGCGTAAGGGCTATCCCGGTGTCCCGCTGACGGACCACCGGGATAGCCCGCCAGGACAGGCGAAAACCAATCCCGACCCGCGCAGAGACGCTCATGGGACACGTCCCGAAACATGCGACACAGCTATCGCCAACGTCCTCGAGCGCGACGGCATCCCCTTCCCGTCGGCCCACCGGCGTGAGCAGAACCTGCACCGGCTCGCCGATGGCTGGCAGGCAAGCGCGGTCCGAGCGATCCTCGACAACCCGCGCTATACCGGTGTCAGGGGAAGACGACCGTGCTGTGGCCGTTGAGCAGCACCCGCCGTTCGCAGTGCCAGCGCACCGCGCGGGACAGCGCGAGCGCCTCGGCGTCGCGGCCGACGGTCTGCAGCGCACGCGGGTCGTAGGTGTGATCGATCCGGATCACCTCCTGCTCGATGATCGGGCCTTCGTCCAGATCGGACGTGACGTAGTGTGCGGTGGCACCGACGAGTTTGACGCCCCGCTCGTAGGCCTGGTGGTAGGGCTTGGCGCCCTTGAACCCGGGCAGGAACGAGTGGTGGATGTTGATCGCGCGCCCGTGCAGCGCCTTGCTGGTGGCGTCGGAGAGGATCTGCATGTAACGGGCCAGCACCACCAGCTCGGCCTCGTAGTCCTCGACGAGTCGCAGCAGGCGCGCCTCTGCGGCGTCCTTCGTCTCCGCGGTGACCGGCACATGGATGAACGGAAGCCCGGCCGACTCGGCCATCGGCCGCAGATCCTCGTGGTTGGACACCACGGCCACGATGTCGGCGCCCAGGCTGCCTGCCCGCCAGCGGAAGATCAGGTCGTTGAGGCAGTGCCCGAGCTTCGAGACCATGACCAGGATCCGGGCACTGCGGTCGGCGCTGAACTCGTAGGTCATCTGGAACTCGGCGGCGACGGGTGCGAAGCCGGCGGAGAGACGATCGAGGTCCGTGCCCTCGGGCGCGCTCACCTGCGTCCGCATGAACACCCGGTCGCGCACGGCGTCGTCGAACTGCCGGTGTTCGGCGATGTCGCAGCCCTGCTCGAATAGGTATCCGCTGACCGCCCGCACGATGCCGGTGCGGTTGGGGCAGCTCAGGGTGAGGGTGATGGTGTCAGTCATGGGTTCTCCTCAGCACTCGACGATGTTGAGAGCGAGCCCGCCACGGGCGGTCTCCTTGTACTTGTCCTTCATGTCCGCGCCCGTCTCGCGCATGGTCTTGATCGCCTTGTCCAATGACACGTGGTGGGCGCCGTCACCCCGCACCGCCATCCGAGCCGCTGTGATGGCCTTGACCGAGGCCACCGCGTTGCGCTCGATGCACGGAATCTGCACCAGGCCGCCGACCGGGTCGCAGGTCAGGCCCAGGTTGTGCTCGATGCCGATCTCCGCGGCGTTCTCCACCTGCTCGGGCGAGCCGCCGAGGACCTCCGCGAGACCGCCCGCGGCCATGGAGCAGGCCGAGCCCACCTCGCCCTGGCAGCCGACCTCGGCACCGGAGATGGATGCGTTCTCCTTGAACAGCAGGCCGATGGCGCCCGCGGTGAGCAGGAACCGGACGATGTGGTCGTCGTCGAAGTACGGCAGGAAGCGGGCGCAGTAGTGCAGCACGGCGGGCACGATGCCGGCGGCACCGTTTGTGGGCGCGGTGACCACGCGCCCGCCCGCCGCGTTCTCCTCGTTCACCGCGAGCGCGAAGAGCGTCACCCATTCCATGGCGTGCAAGGGGTCCAGATCGTCCACACCGGACTCGAGTCGAGCGCGGAGCGCGGCGGCCCTGCGGCGAACCCTGAGCCCGCCGGGCAGTGTTCCACCGGTGTGCGTGCCGCGTTCGACGCATTCGCGCATCACCGACCAGATGTGCAGCAGCCCGGCCCTGATCTCGGGCTCCCCGCGCCACGCCTGCTCGTTGGCGAGCATGATGTCGCTGATCCGGAGACCGGTCTCCCTGGTCAGCTCGAGCAGTTCGTCCCCGGTGGTGAACGGGTAGCGGACCGGGGTGGAGTCCTCGACCAGAACGGGGTTCCCGGCCTCGTCTTCGTCCAGCACGAAGCCGCCGCCGACCGAGTAGTACTCGCGGCGGTCGAGCTCGGCGCCGTCGGCGTCGCAGGCGACGAAGAGCATGCCGTTGCTGTGGAAGTCGAGCCGCTTGCGCCGGTGCAGCACCACGTCGTCGTCGACGGAGAAGCCGATCTCGTGCTTCCCGCCGAGACTGAGCCGCCCTGTCGTGCTCACGGCGACGACCGCCGGGTCGGCGGCCACCGGATCGACCAGGTGGGGCTGCTCTCCCGCCAGTCCGAGCACCACCGCCTTGACGCTGCCGTGGCCGTGACCGGTCGCCCCGAGCGAGCCGAACAACTCGCAGCGCACGCGCGCCGTGCGGGCGAGCCGGCCGGACGCACTGAGTCGGCTGACGAACAGGTAAGCGGCACGCATGGGGCCGACGGTGTGTGAACTCGAAGGCCCGATCCCCACCTTGAACAGGTCGAACACCGAGATGGTCATTCAGCCCTCCGCTTGATATATCAATATGCGACACTGTCTGACGCTCTGGATGTCACGACGTATGATGACCATGTGACGACGGCACCTCACGAGCTCGAGCAGCCACAGGCCTCGCTGGCCGACCGCGCGTACGCCGCGATCCAGGACCGGCTGATCATGCTCGACATCCCGCCCATGTCCCCGATCGACGACGTCGCGGTGGCCGAGTCCCTCGACATGGGCCGCACGCCCGTCCGGGAAGCGCTCAAACGCCTCGAGGTCGACCGGCTGGTCGTCTCCTACCCGCGCCGCGGCACGTTCGCCACCGGCGTCGACATCACCGATCTCGCCTACATCTCCGAGATCCGCGTGCAGCTGGAGCCGCTGGCGGCCCGCCGCGCGGCCGAGAGCTCGGGTGACGCGACGCGCGCGGGCCTGGCCGAGCTGGCCGAGACGATCCGGCACAAGGACGTGCACACCTTGGAGCGCACCGAGCTGATGCACTGGGACCTGCGGGTGCATCGGGCGATCTACCGCGCCGCGGGCAACCCGCACCTCGAGGACACGCTGGTGCGCTACCACAACCTCGCCACCAGGATCTTCTGCCTGTTCCTCGACCGGATCGCGCACTTCGACCGGCACATCGGCGAGCACGTCGGCCTGCTGCTGGCGATCGCGGACGGCAAGGGCGCCGAAGCCGAGCACATCGCCCGCGACCACGTCACGGGCTTCGAGAAGGCGGTCCGGGCGATCATCTGAGCGCCCGGGCCGCACCCCGCTACCCCACCGCGGCGAGCACATCGAGCGCATCGCTGGTCGCCGCCACATCGTGTACCCGCAGGATCCGCGCCCCGCGCTGCGCGGCCAGCACGGCGGCGGTGACCGACGCGCTCACCCGCTCCCGGACCGGCCGCCCGGTGAGCCGCCCGAGCATCGCCTTGCGCGAAAGGCCGACCATCACCGGCGCGCCCAGCTCGGTGAACACCGCGAGCGAGCGCAGCAGCTCCAGGTTGTGCTCCAGCGTCTTGCCGAAGCCGAACCCCGGATCGACGATCAGGTGCTCACGGGGAATTCCCGCACCGGCACAAGCATCCATCCGCTCCCGCAGGAACTCCGCCACCTCGGACAGCACGTCGGCGTAGGCCGGGTTCCGCTGCATGAGGTGCGGCGGCCGCAGCATATGGGTCAGGCACACGGGCACTCCCAGCTCCGCGGCCGCGTCGAGAGCGCCGGGGTAACGCAGCGCCCGCACGTCGTTGATCAGCGACGCCCCGGCGGCCACGGCGGCCCGCATCACCTCCGGCCTGGAGGTGTCGACCGACAGCGGGGTGCCCGTCCTGCCCGTCAGGCGTTCGATCACGGGAACCACCCTGGCGAGTTCCTCGGCCACGGACGGCGGATGGGCACCCGGCCGCGTCGACTCCCCACCGATGTCGACCAGGTCGGCGCCCTCGTCGATCAGCCGCAGCGCGTGGTCGGCCGCCGCGTCCGGGTCCGCGAAGGAGCCGCCGTCGGAGAAGGAATCCGGGGTCACGTTGACGATCCCGCACACCAGCGGACGGGTCCCCGGCGCGCGGACCGGGAGGAGGTCCGCGACGGCGGCGGTGCAGTGAAGGCCACCATCACTGCGTTGAACGCAGGCAGGGTGGCCTTCACTGCGCACCCCGGTCATGGCGACCTCCGCGCGGCGGACTCCACGGTGTGGCGCAGCAGCAGGGCCGTGGTCACGGGTCCCACGCCGCCCGGCACCGGGGTCAGGCCGCCCGCGAGCCCGCTCACCGCGGCGGCATCCACGTCACCGGCCAGGCCACCGTCGTCGGTGGGGTTGGTGCCGACGTCGATCACCATGGCCCCTGGCCGGACGTGCTCGGCGGTGATGAGACCCGTCCGGCCCACCGCCACCACGAGCACGTCCGCCCTAGCGGTGTGCTCGGCGAGATCCGAGGTGTGGCGGTGGCACACGGTGACCGTGGCGTCGCGGCGAAGCAGCAGCTGGGCGGCGGGCTTGCCGACCACGGTGGACCGTCCGACGACCACGGCGTGCCGCCCCGCGAGCGGGACCTCGTAATGGTCCAGCAGGGCGAGCACCGCCGCCGCGGTGGCCGGAGCGAACGCGGTGAGCCCGGCGCCGAGTCGACCCAGCGACACCGGGTTCGCGCCGTCGACGTCCTTCTCGGGGCTGATCGACGCCGTCAGGTCCGCGAAGCGTGCCCCGTCCGGGAGCGGTGTCTGCAACATGATGCCGTGCACCTCGGGATCGGCGCTCAGCGCGGAGAGCGTGGCGCCGATCCGGCTTGGCGGGGCATCCGGCCCCAGGTCCACGACGCTGCACCGGATCCCGGTCTTGGTCGCCGCGCCCCTGATCGAGCGGACGTACCAGGCCGTCGACTCGTCGGCCGTGGCGACCACCACGGCCAGCTGCGGCGGGTTTCCCGCCGCGGTCAGGTCCGCCGCGGCGCTCGTGACCTCCGCGCGGAGGTCACGGGCCAGCCCCGTGCCGGAAACGACGGTCGTGGTGGCCAGCTGGCTGGTCATCGGGCGATCACCTCCCGCACGGCGGCGGTCACCTTGTCTGCCCGCAGCGCGATGTCGTCCACCGTGGCGATGGCCTCCAGCAGCTCGGACCGTTCCACCTCGTCGCTGATTCCCGCGAGGTTGACCTCCACGTTGACCCGGGCGGTGGTGGCCGCCGCCCTGGCCGCGTCCGCCGCGGCGGCGACATCGGTGACGACGTTGCGGTTGCCGATGGGCAGGAGCTGCTCGGCCAGCCCGACGGCCGCCTCGGCGGCCGCGACCACCTTGGCGGGAACCCGCCCCGCCTCGACGAGCGCCTCGGCGATGGCCTGCTTCCGTGCGGACTTCTCCTCGGCCGTGGACCGGGGAAGACCATAGGCCGCACCGACGCCGCCGAAGGCCTCGATGTCCTCTTCGGACAGACTAAGCGCCCACTCGCGCAGATTGTCGGCGGTCTCCCTGATCGCGGTGATGCTCCTGGCGTGCTCGGCGTACTTCTCGCCGTCGCTGTAGCGGGCGACCATGCCGAGCAGCGCGGCTGCCTGGGCCAGATGCAACCCGGCGCTCGCCCCGCCGCCCGGGGCCGGGGTCCGGGCGGCGAGATTGTCCAAATAGGTCTCGATAGGATAGGTACGCATGACCTTCGGGCCCTTTCAGCGGCGGATGCGAGTCATGTCCGGGTCGACCAGCGGCTCGGCCGTGACGGTGGCGCGCACCTTGCGGTCGAAGTACTGGATCTCCACTGGTGTGCCCTCCACCGCAGACGACGGCAGCCAGGCGTAGGCGATCGGCTTGCCGATCGTGTGGCCGAACGCGGCCGAGGTGACGTACCCGGCCACCTCCCCGTCGAGGAACACCGGTTCGTGGCCGAGCACCACGCTCCGCCCGTCGTCGACGGTGAGGCAGGTGAGCCGCCGGGCCGGGGTCTCGTGTTCCAGGCCGGCGATCGCCTCGTGGCCGACGTAGCCGGTCTTCTTCTTGTTCACCGCGAAGCCGAGGCCCGCCTCGTAGGGGTTGTGCTCGGTCGTCATGTCGGTGCCCCAGGACCGGTAGCCCTTCTCCAGACGCAGGCTGTTGAAGGCCGCGCGCCCGGCCGCGATGACGCCCAGCGCCTGCCCCGCCTCCCACAGCACGGACCACAGCCGCCTGCCGTGCTCGGCGCTGGTGTAGATCTCCCAGCCGAGCTCGCCCACGTAGGACAGTCGCATCGCGGTCACCGGGATGCCGGCGATGTGCGCGTGTCGCAGGCGGAAGTACTTCAGTCCCTCGTGGGAGAAGTCGTCGTCGCTAAGCGGCTGCACGAGGTCCCTCGCGAGCGGACCCCACACGCCGATGCAGCACGTGCCGCCGGTGATGTCGCGGACCCGCACGCTGTGGTCGTCGGGCGCCTGGCGCAGCAGGTAGTCCAGGTCCAGGTTGCCGTTGGCGCCGACCTGGTAGCGGTCGTCGCCGAGCCGGGCCACGGTCAGGTCCGAGCGGATTCCGCCGCCCTGGTCGAGCATCAGCGTGTAGGTGACCGAGCCGACGGACTTGTCCATCTTGCCGGTGGTCAACCGCTGCAGGAACTCCGTGGCCCCGGGGCCGGACACCTCGATCCGCTTGAGCGGGGTCATGTCGTAGAGCGCGACCGCGGTGCGGGTCTTCCACGCCTCCGCGGCGGCGATCGGCGAGTGGAACATCGCCGACCACGCGTCCCGGGACGGCGGCTGCCACTCCGGCGGCAGGTCCTTGACCAGCCGGGCGTTGGCCTCGTACCAGTGCGGCCGTTCCCAGGTGTTCGCCTCGAGGAAGAACGCTCCGAGGTCCTTCTGCTGTGCGTAGAACGGGCTGACCTTCAGCTCGCGCGGGGAGAGCTTGGGCTGCAGCGGGTGCAGCACGTCGTAGATCTCCACGAAGTTGCGCTGCGCCGTCTCGTTCACGTAGGCGTCGGTCGTCTGGATCTCGTCGAAGCGGTTGACGTCGCAGCCGTGCAGCTCGACCTCGCTGCGGCCGTCGACGAGTAGCTGGGCGACCGCCTTCGCCACCCCGGCGGAGTGCGTGACCCACACCGCCTCGGCGACCCAGAACCCGGCCACGTCGGGCGACTCTCCGACCAGCGGGCCGCCGTCCGGCGTGAACGAGAACACGCCGTTGAACCCGGTCTCCACCTTGGCCTCGCGCAGCGCGGGCAGGAGGTTCCTGCTGTGTTCCCAGGACGGCGCGAAGTCCTCCTCGGTGAACGGCAGCATCGACGGCATGGCCTGCTCGCCCATGCCGCTGTCGTCGACCTCGGGCAGGTCGGCCAGCCGCGCGGGCATCGGGCGGTGGGCGTAGGTGCCGATGCCGAGGCAGTCGTTGTGCTCGCGGTAGTACAGGTCGTGGTCCTGGTGCCGCAGGATCGGCATGCGCGCCTCGATGTGCTCGTCGTTGCGGCCGACGAGCTCGGCGAGCTGCCCGGTTCGGACGTACTGGTGGGCCAGCGGCAGCAGCGGCACCGTCATGCCGACCAGCTCGCCGACCGCGCGGCCCCAGAACCCGGCGCAGGACACCACGATGTCGGCGGGAATCTCGTCCCCGGCGTCGGTGCGCACGCCGGTCACCCGGCCGCCCTGCTGGAGCACCTCGGTGACGCGGGTGGAGCCGCGGAACACCGCACCGCGCGACTCGGCACGGCGGGCCAGTGCGACCACGGCGCGGGCGGCCTTGGCGAGACCGTCGGTGGGTGTGTGCAGGCCGCCGAGCACCTTCTCCTGGTCCAGCAACGGATGCAGTGCCTTGCACCGCGCGGGGTCGACCACCTCCGCGGGCACGCCCCTCGAGATCGCCCAGCCCTGCTTGCGGTGCAGGTCGGCCAGGCGCTCGGGAGTGGTCGCGACCTCGAGGCCACCGACCTGGTTGAAGCACCAGGCGCCATCGACGTCGAGGCCGAGGAACTTCTCGACGGTGTAGGTGGCGAACTCCGTCATCGTCTTGGAGCCGTTGGTCTGGTAGACGAGGCCGGGGGCGTGCGAGGTGGAGCCGCCGGTGAGCGGCAGTGGCCCCTGGTCGACCACGGTGACCTGGTGCCAGCCGCGCACGGTGAGCTCGTCGGCCAGGTTCGCACCGACGATCCCGGCTCCGATGATGACAACGCGGGGGGTCGTGCTCATGTGGACCTCCTAAGGGAAAGCGCGGAATTCCTCGGCTGCGTCGAGCACCCAGTCGGCGAGGTAGCCCGCGAAGGACTGTCGGACGAACAGGCGGAAGTCGTCGGGGCCGAGCGCGAGCAGCAGCACCACGGTCTGGCCGACGTACGTCTGCGCGCACGCGCCCGCGGGAAACGCCGACGGGCGCAGGTCCAAGGCGCAGCCCAGCGACAGCAGTTCGCGGGCGAGACCCCCGTGCAGGCGCAGGCTCGTGCGCTGCGCGGAGACGTCGACGGCCGAGCCGTCATAGGCCGAGACGACCCAGCCCAGCTCCCGCTCGAACTCCTGCGGATCGGCACCCGCGCTGGTCACCAGCCACTCGTCGGGCCCGAGCCAGACGAGCTGGCCGTCGACGGTGTGGGTCCAGGTGTTGGGCTCGACGGGAAGAGCCGTGCCGAGCGCACGGCCGACCGCGTCGGCGCCTGGCCCTGCCGGGTCGACGCGCAGGTCCACGGCGGCGACCGGGTCCTCCGGATACACGGTCAGCCCCTCCACCCGGCCGGACAGCTCGGCCAGCGCCGCGCGCCGGTTCTCCAGCGGGTGGGTGCGGTACAGGATGTCAGCCATCGCGGCGTGCTCCCTCCCGGTCGATCAGCACGGTGTCGCCGATCTGGGCCTGTACGAGCGCGCCGTTCACCGGCACGTGCACCAGATCCCCGATCCGGGCGCGACCGTTCTTCACCAGCGCCAGCGCGAACGGGCGCCCCAGTTCCGCGCTGAGGTAGCTGGACGTGACGTGCCCGAGCATCGGCACCGGCGGCTCCGGCAGACTGCCGTTCTCGCACAGCTCGACGATCTGCGAGCCCTCGGGCAGCTTCGTGCGGCCGTCGATGGGCAACAGCGAGACGAACTGCTTGCGCAACGGGTTGTGGTTCTCCGGCCGGGAGAACGAGCGCTTGCCGACGAAGTCCTCCTTCTTCTTCGACACCGCCCAGCTCATGCCGAGGTCCTGCGGGGTCACCGTGCCGTCGGTGTCCTGCCCGATGATCGGATAGCCCTTCTCGGCGCGCAGGACGTGCATGGTCTCGGTGCCGTACGGGGTGATCCCGTACCGCTCCCCCGCCGCGAGGAGCCTTTCCCACAGCGCCGGGGCGTACCACGAGTTGACGTTCACCTCGTAGGCGAGCTCACCGGAGAACGAGATCCGGGCGACACGCACGGGCACGCCGTCGAGCGTGGTGTCGCGCCACGACATGAACGGGAACGCGTCGGCGCTGACGTCCAACTCGGGGAAGACCTCGCCGACCACGTCGCGGGAACGCGGGCCGACGACCGGGAACACCGACCACTGCTCGGTGACCGAGGTCAGGTGCACGCGCAGCTCCGGCCATTCCGTCTGGAGCCACTCCTCCATCCAGTCCAGCACCGTGGCCGCGCCGCCGGTGGTGGTGGTGACCAGGTACCGGTTCTCGTCGATCCGCAGCACGGTGCCGTCGTCGAGCACCATGCCGTCGTTGCCGCACATGACCCCGTAGCGGACCCTGCCGACCTTCAGCGTGCTCATCATGTTGGTGTAGAGCCGGTCGAGGAACACCGCGGCGTCCGGGCCCTGAACGTCGATCTTGCCCAGAGTGGACCCGTCGAGGATGCCCACACCCGAGCGGGCCGCCGCGCACTCGCGCAGCACCGCGGCGTCCATGTCCTCCCCCGGCTCCGGGTAGTACCGCGCGCGCTTCCACTGCCCGACGTCCTCGAACACCGCGCCCGCCTCGACGTGCCAGTCGTGCAGCGGCGTGGTCCGCTCGGGATCGAACAGGCTGCCCCGGGCGCGGCCGGCGAGCGCGGCGAAGGCCACCGGCGTGTACGGCGGGCGGAACGTGGTGGTGCCGAGATCCTCGATCCGCGCACCCAGCAGTTCCGCGGTGATGCCCGAGGCGAGCACCCCGGAGGTCTTGCCCTGGTCGTGCGCGGTGCCGATGGTGGTGTAGCGCTTGACGTGCTCCACCGAGCGAAGCCCGGCGCCCACCGCGCGCCCGATGTCGGCCACGGTGGCGTCGCGCTGGATGTCGACGAACTGCCTGCCCGGATCGCCGTCGGTGCGCCACACGACCTTGGTCGGCGTACGGGCCGGTTCCGGACCGGCCTCCGGCGCGTCCGGGCCGCCGCCCTCCCGCAGCACACCGGCCAGGTCCAGGGTTCCGTTGGCGGCGCCGATCACGATGACCCCGGGCAGCGAGCCCGAGGGCCGGAACGAGCCGAGCTCCGGGTCGTAGGCCAGCGCTCCCCTGACATGGCTGAACAGGTGCACCACCGGGTTCCAGCCGCCGGAGACCAGCAGCAGGTCCGCGGGCAGCCGCACGCTGCCGTCGACGCCATGGGCGAGCACGGCGCGCACCCGCTCCTCGCCCTCGGTCCCCGTGACGATCGTCGACGGATGCACGGGGACGCCGGCCTCGGCCGCACGGGCTGCCCACTCGGGCGGCAGCGTGTCCCTGGCGTCGAGAACGGTCACCCGCGCACCCGCTCCCGCCAGGTCGAGCGCGGCCGCGTAGGCGGCGTCGTCGGAGGTGAAGACCACGACCTCCCTGCCAGCGAGCACGCCGTAGCGGTGCAGGTAGTCCCGCGCCGCCGAGGCGAGCATGACGCCGGGCCGGTCGTTGTCCTCGAAGACGATCGGCCGTTCCTGCGCGCCCGTGGCGACCACGACCTTCAGCGCGCGGATGCGGTGCACCCGCTGACGGCTGCGGTGCGCGGGCGCGTCGGCGCCGAGGTGGTCGGTCCGCCGCTCCAGCGCGAGCACGAAGCCGTCGTCGTACTGGCCGAACGCGGTGGTGCGCTGGAGGTGCCGGACCCCGAGCCGCGCCAGCTCGGCGACGACGTCGGCCACGAAGCCGAGCGCGGGGCGGCCGTCGATGACCTCGGTGCCGGTGAGGCTCCCGCCCGCGACGGGCCGGTCGTCGACCAGCACGACGTCCTCCCCCGCCCTCGCGGCGGCGAGCGCGGCCAGCAGCCCGGCCGGACCGGCGCCGATCACCAGCGTGTCGGTGTGCGTGTGCTTGCGGTCGTACCGGGCCGGATCGGCGGTGTCGGCGAGCCGCCCCTGCCCGTTGACGCCGTGGGCGACCAGGCCGTCGACGAGCTCGACGGTGGTGGCCTGCAGCATCGGCTCGGGAAACGGCTTCTCGATCTGCACCAGCGCTGTCGCGTCCTCGGTCCACGCCGCACTGATGCCGTGCGGGCGGCCCAGGTTGACGCTGGAGCCGACCAGGTGCACGCCGTTCGCGAGCAGTGCCGAGGCGAGCGTGTCACCGGGGTGCCCGGTGTAGGTGCGGCCGTCGAAGGTGAAGGTGAGCATGCGGCCGCGGTCGATCCGGCCGTAACCGTGGACCCTGCTCATGCCGCCTCCGCGGGAGTCGGTGCGCCGGTGGCGGCTCATACCCGCACCTCCGTGTTCCGTTGCGTGTTCGGCAATGGCTCGCCGGGCTTGGCGGTGCCCAGGAACCGGTAGGTGTGCGTGTCGCGCAGGGCGTTGAACCAGCGGCGGCAGCCCGCGCTGTGGCTCCACCGCTCGGCGAACGGGCCCTTCGGGTTGTCGCGGTAGAAGACGTACTCTGCCCAGTCCTGATCGGACAGTTCGGCCGGCCGCTCGGGATAGGTGATCTCGGCCTGCCCGCCGTAGTGGAACTCGACCTCCTCGCGGGGGCCGCACCAGGGACAGTGGATGAGTTGCATGGCAGTCCTCGTGTTTCAGTGGGCCACGGCCGCGGCGCCGTGTTCGTCGACCAGTGCGCCGGTGGTGAACCGGTCCAGGCTGAACGGCTTGACGTAGGGGTGTGGCTCGCCGTGCGCGATGGTGTGCGCGTAGCACCAGCCGATGCCCGGCGTCGCCTTGAACCCGCCGGTCCCCCACCCGGCGTTGACGAACACGTTCTCGTACGGGGTGTGCCCGACGATCGGGCTCGCGTCCGGGGTGACGTCGACGATGCCCGCCCACGACCGGAGCAGGTGCGCGCGGGCGAACACCGGGAACAGCTCCACCGCGGCGGCCATCTGCCGCTCGATGATGTGGAAGGCGCCGCGTTGCCCGTACCCGTTGTAGGAGTCCACGCCCGCGCCCATCACCAGCTCGCCCTTGTGCGCCTGGGAGACGTACACGTGCACGGCGTTGGACATGACGATCGTCGGGTGCACCGGCTCCAGGAGCTCGGAGACCAGCGCCTGCAGGGGGTGCGACTGCAGCGGCGTGCGCACGCCCAGCCGGTCCAGCAGCACCGACGTGTGCCCGGCGGCGCAGAGCGCGACGGTGCCGCAGCCGAGGTCGCCGCGGGTCGTGCGCACCCCGGTGACCCGGTCACCGTCCACGGTGAACCCGGTGACCTCGCAGTCCTGGATCAGGTCGACACCGGCCTCGTCGACCCGTCGCGCGAAGCCCCAGGCGACGTAGTCGTGCTTGGCGATGCCCGCGCGCGGCTGGTAGGTCGCGCCCTGCACCGGGTAGCGGATGTCGGCGGAGATGTTGACGATCGGGCAGATGCGCTTGACCTCCTCCGGCCCGAGCCACTCCGCGTCGATGCCGTTGAGCTTGTTGGACTCGACCCGGCGGACGGAGTCGCGGATGTCCTGTTCGGTGTGCGCCAGGTTCAGCACCCCGCGCTGGGAGAAGAGGATCGGGTAGCCGAGGTCGTCCTCCAGGCCCTCCCACAGCTTCAGGGAGTGCTCGTAGATCGCCGCCGACTCGTCCCACAGATAGTTCGACCGGATCAGGGTGGTGTTGCGGGCCATGTTGCCGCCCGCGAGCCAACCCTTCTCCAGCACCGCCACGTTGGTGATGCCGTGGTTCTTCACGAGGTAGTGCGCGGTCGCGAGGCCGTGTCCGCCGCCACCGACGATCACCACGTCGTAGTTCTTCCTCGGCTCGGGGTTGCGCCAGAGGAAGTCGGGGTGCTCGGGCAGGTCCGCGCCCGGTGGGTTCGTCGCCGTGTTCATGCCTGCAACTCCGGGTAGAGGGGGTGGCGGTCGGCGAGCGCGCCGACCCTGTCGGCCAGCTCGGCCAGCTCGGCGTCACCGGTCTCGGGGCGCAGCGCCAGCGCGATGATGTCGGCGACCTCGGCGAACTCGGCGTCACCGAACCCGCGGGCGGCCAGTGCCGGCGTACCGATGCGCACGCCGGAAGCGACCATCGGCGGGCGAGGGTCGAACGGCACGGCGTTGCGGTTCACCGTGATCCCCACGCGGTGCAGCCGGTCCTCGGCGGTCTTGCCGTCCAGTTCGGAATGCCGGAGGTCGACCAGCACCAGGTGGACGTCGGTGCCGCCGGACACCACGCCGACGCCGGGCTCTCGAAGCAGCCGCTCGGCGAGGATCCGCGCCCCGGCCAGCGTGCGCTCCTGGCGAAGGCGGAAGGCCGGTTCCCCGGCGAGCTTGAACGCCACCGCCTTGGCCGCGATCACGTGCTCCAGCGGCCCGCCCTGCAGTCCGGGGAACACGCTGGAGTTGAGCTTCTTGGCCAGTTCCCGCCGCGCCAGGATCACGCCGCCGCGGGGGCCGCCGAGCGTCTTGTGCGTGGTGGAGGTGACCACGTCCGCGTACGGCACCGGGGACGGGTGCAGTCCGGCGGCGACCAGACCGGCGAAGTGCGCCATGTCCACCATCAGGTAGGCGCCGACCTCGTCGGCGATCCGCCGGAACTCCGCGAAGTCGAGGTGCCGGGGGTAGGCCGACCAGCCCGCGATGATCAGCTTCGGCCGGTGCTCGTGCGCCAGCCGCTCGACCTCGGCCAGATCGACCAGGTGATCGTCCTCGCGCACGTGGTAGGGCACGGCGTCGAAGTACCTGCCGGAGAAGGTCAGGCGCATTCCGTGGGTCAGGTGCCCGCCGTGCGCGAGGTCCAGGCCGAGGAAGGTGTCCCCCGGCGAGAGCAGGGCCGCCAGCACCGCCGCGTTGGCCTGCGCGCCCGAATGCGGCTGGACGTTGGCGAACTCGGCTTCGAACAGTGCCCGCACGCGATCGATCGCCAGCTGCTCCACCTCGTCCACGTGCTCGCAGCCGCCGTAGTAGCGACGCCCCGGGTAGCCCTCGGCGTACTTGTTGGTCAGCACCGAGCCCTGGGCCTCCAGGACGCTCAGCGGAGCGAAGTTCTCGCTCGCGATCATCTCCAGGGTGCCGCGCTGGCGGGCCACCTCCAGGTTGACCAGCCGGTGGACCTCAGGGTCGGCCTCCGCCAGGGGCAGGCCGAGCACCCGCTCGGGACTCCGCGTCTCCTCGCGATCAACGGTTACGGACATGCGGCCCAACTCCCGTCATATCTTTTTCGGCGGACTGATATATCAATTACGGGCCACGTTAAGGCCCACTGTGGCGCCGGTCAATACCGTGCGGGAAGCGGCTCAGTATCCCCGGCTAATCCACTCGGACAGTTCCGGCACCTCCTCTCCGATCGAGGTCTGATCGCCGTGCCCGGTGCGGACGACGGCGTCGTCCGGCAGGCTCGGCAACGCGCGATCGTGTCGAGGCCCGAGCACCCCGCACGCCTGCACCCGCACCACGGCCTCACCGGGCAGGAGGGCGGGGACGACGACGGGCGCGACGGAGACGGGCCAGCCCCTCTCGGGCGAGCCGACTCGGGGGTTCCGCGCCATGTGGTCTCTCCTCTTTCTGTCGCGCGTCAGGCGGGTTCGAGGCGCACGACGACGGCTTTCGAGGTCGGTGCGCCGGATTCGAGGGCTTGCGAGTCGAGCGGGACCAGCGGGTTGGTCTCCGGGTAGTACGCGGCCGCGCAGCCCTTCGGCGTGTCGTAGGAGACGGTCCGGAAGCCGCGGACCCGCCGCTCTCGGCCGTCGTCCCACTCCGAGACGAGGTCGACCCGCTCCCCCGCCGCCAGGCCGAGCTCGTCGAGATCGGCCTGGCTGACGAACACCACGCGACGGCCCGAGGAGATGCCGCGATAGCGGTCGTCGAGCCCGTAGACAGTGGTGTTGAACTGGTCGTGACTGCGCAACGTCTGCAGCACGAGCCGCCCCTCGGGCACCGACAGCACGTCCAGCGGGTTGACCGTGAACACCGCCCTTCCCTCGGGCGTCGGGAACGTGCGGCTGTCGCGTGGTGGATGCGGCAGAGTGAACGCGGTGCCGTGGCGGAGCTTCTCCTCGTAGTCCTCACAGCCGGGCACGACCCGGCCGATGCGCTCGCGGATCAGCGCGTAGTCGCCGGCGAACGACGGCCAGTCGATACCGTGCCGGGCGCCGAGCGTGGCGTGTGCGATCCCGCAGATGATGTCCACCTCGGACCGCAGCAGCGCGCCCGCCGGCTTCGCGCGCCCGCGGGAGGCGTGCACGACCGACATCGAGTCCTCCACCGTGATCCGCTGTACCCGGCCACCGGTGTGGTCGCGCTCGGTGCGCCCCAGCGCGGGCAGGATGAGCGCGTCCCGTCCGGCCGCGACGTGGCTGCGGTTGAGTTTGGTGGAGATCTGGACGGTGAGGGCGGCCGAGCGCAGCGCCGCCTCGGTCACCTCGGTGTCCGACATCGCCGAGGCGAAATTGCCACCCAGCCCGACGAACACCTTCGCCCGCCCGTCGCGGAGCGCGCGGACGGCGCCCGCCGCGTCCCGCCCGTGCGCACGCGGCGGCGCGAAGCCGAACTCGGCCCCCAGCGCGTCGAGGAAGGAGTCCGGCACCTTCTCCCAGATGCCCATGGTGCGGTCGCCCTGGACGTTGGAGTGCCCGCGCACCGGGCAGAGCCCCGCGCCGGGCTTACCGATCATGCCCTGCAGCAGGGCCACGTTGACGAACTCCTGGATGGTGGCGACCGAGTTGCGGTGCTGGGTGATGCCCATCGCCCAGCAGTGCACGGTCCGCCTCGAGCCCATCAGCAGCTCGGCCGCGGACTCGATCTCCGCGCGGGACAGGCCCGTCGCCTCGAGAACCCGCGCCCAGTCGAGTCGCCCGATGTGCTCGCGCCACGCGGCGAACCCCGTGGTGTGCCGCTCGACGAAGTCCCAGTCCACGGCGCCCGCACGCAACAGCAGGTGCCCGAACGCCTGCCACAGCGCGAGATCACCGTTGGACCGGATCCGGAGGTACCGGTCGGCCAGTTCGGTGCCGACGGTGAGGCCACGGGCGGTCTGCGGGTTGTTGAACCTGAGCAGGCCCGCCTCGCGCAGCGGGTTGATCGCCAGTATCCGCGCGCCCCGGCGTTTGGCCTTCTCCAGCGCGGACAGCATCCGCGGATGGTTCGTGCCGGGGTTCTGCCCGGAGATGACGATCAGCTCGGCCTCGTGCAGGTCCTCCAGCGACACCGTGCCCTTGCCCACGCCGATCGTCCTCGCGAGGCCAACGGACGTGGACTCGTGGCACATGTTGCTGCAGTCGGGCAGGTTGTTGGTGCCGAACACGCGGGCGAACAGCTGGTAGAGGAACGCGGCCTCGTTGGACGCGCGGCCCGAGGTGTAGAACAGCGCCTCGTCCGGATCGGCCAAGCCGGACAGGTGCTCGGCGACCAGCGCGAAGGCCGCGTCCCAGGTGATGGGCTCGTACCGGTCGCCGCCGTCGCGGCGCACCATGGGGTGCACCAGCCGCCCCTGGCGCTCCAGCCAGTAGCCGCTCCGCTGTTCGAGGTCGGCGATCGGGTGCCGGGCGAAGAACTCGGGGCCGACGACCTCCCGCTGCCCCTCCCAGGACACCGCCTTGGCGCCGTTCTCGCAGAACTCGGCCGTGTGCCGGTGATCCAGCGGATCGGGCCACGCGCACGACATGCAGTCGAACCCGTTCTCCTGGTTGAGCGTCAGCAGGTTCTTCGCCGACTTCACCGCGCCCATCTGCCGCAGTGCCCTCGCCACCGACACCCGCACCGCCTTCAGTCCGGCGGCGCGGGTGGCGGCCTTGCCGACCCTCAGGCCGGCCTCTTCGTCAGACAACGTCGTCCTCGTTCGCCGGATTCAGTCCGAGATCGCGTCCGCGACCCAGTCGCGGAACTCGCCGATGTGGTGCTCGCTGGGCACCAGCACTCCGCCCGCGGCGTAGGCCTTCGACGACATCGCGGGCTGGCACCGCTCGCAGGCGTCGAAGTCCTGCTGGTTGACCCGGTGGAACAGCTCCACCGACTTGCTCAGGTCGGCACCGCTGTCGATGACGTCCTGCGTGTAGAGCCAGTCGCATTCGACGACCGTCCGGTCCACGGCCATCGGGTACATCCGGTGGAAGATGACGTGGTCGGGCACCAGGTTGATGAAGACCTGCGGGTTGACGGTGATCGCGTAGTAGCGGCGGTCGTGGCTCTCCCCGACCCCGGCGAGCTTGCCGAAGCCGCCCTGGCCGTCGACGGTGAAGCCGCTGATCTCCTCACCGAACTCGGCGCCGTGCCCGACGAAGTACTGGGCGGCGTAGCCGTCGGCGAACTCGGGCAGCACCTCGGTCAGCTCGGGGTGGATCGTCGCGCAGTGATAGCACTCCATGAAGTTCTCGACGATCAGCTTCCAGTTGGCCTTCACGTCGTAGGTGATCCGGCGGCCCACCACCAGCTCGTCGATGCCCCACTCCTCGATGGTCTCGTGGTCGCCGAGCCTGCCGGAGACCGCGGCCTGCACCGTGTCGGCGAAGGACGGCGGCTCGTCGGCGAGGCACACCCACACCGTGCCGAGCCACTCGCGCAGCGCGACCTTGACGAGGCCGTACTCGTCACGGTTGACGTCGTGCATCGAGTTCAGGTTCGGCGCGGCGACGAGCGAGCCGTCGAGGCCGTAGGTCCACGCGTGGTAGGGGCACTGCAGGGACCGGCGCACGGTGCCGGAGTCCTCCATGCACAGTCGGGCGCCGCGGTGACGGCACACATTGAGGAAGGCCCGCAGCGAGCGGTCGCGGCCGCGGACGATCACCACGCTCTCCCCTCCGACGTCGACCGTGCGGAAGTTGCCCGGCTCGGACAGGTCGCTGCTGCGGGCGGCGGCGAACCAGTGGCGCTGAAAGATCCGGCTCTGCTCGCGCTCGAAGATCGCCGGGTCGGTGTAGTGCGCGCCGGGCAGGGTCGGGATGAGGCTGGTGGCGGGCTCCGGCTGCTGGTGCTGGACTTCGACGGAACTCACGGTGATCCTTTCTGCGGGTCAGTCAGTTCGAAGTGGACGGACGTCCGGCGAGCTGGCGGCGCCAGCGGCCGAACGAGCGGGCGCGGTCGATCGCGAGCACTGCCACCGGGGTGCCGGCCGGGTCGCGGTAGACCGCGAGGAAGTCGAACGCCGTCACGTCGCCCTCGAGCACCTCCACCGTGGAGTCCTCGGCGCGGTGCCCGGCGAACTGGATCCGGTGGCCGTACTGGTCCGACCAGAAGTAGGGCAGACCGTGGTGCGCGGGCGGGGTGTAGTCCCGGCCCAGCAGGGCGGACGCCGCGACGATCGGCTGCTGCACGGCGTTGGTCCAGTGCTCCAGCCGCATCGGCTCGGCGGCGTGTGCCCGGTCGGAGTTGGCGCAGTCACCGACCGCGACCACCTCCGGGATGTTCGTGACACCGCGCGCGTCGGTGCGCACCCCGTTGGCGAGCTCCACGCCGGAGCCGATCAGCCAGTCCACGCACGGCGAGGCACCGATGCCCAGCACCACCACGTCCGCCGGCAGCTCGCGGCCGTCGGTCAGCCTGACCGCGGTCACGCGATCGCTCCCGACCAGCCCGGCCAGTCCGGCCCCTGTGTGCAACCGGACCTTCCTCGTGGCGTGCAGCCGCGCGCACAGCCGGCCCATCTCCAGGCCCAGCGGTTTCCGCAGCGGCACCGGCTCGGCTTCGACCACGTCGGTCTCGATGCCCATACCCGCGGCCGTCGACGCGATCTCGGAGCCGATGAACCCCGCGCCGATCACCACGAGGCGCGAACCGGGAACGAGCACCTTGCGCAGGGCGATCGCGTCGTCGAGAGTGCGCAGCGTGTGCACCCCGTCGAGGGCCTGCCCCGGCAGGCACCGAGCCCGGGCGCCGGTGGCGAGCACGACGCCGTCGGAGACGATCCGCTCGCCGTCGTCGAGCACCACGGTCCGTTCCGCTGTGTCGAGCGCCGTGGCGGTCCGGCCGAGGCGCCAGTCGGCGCCCAGAGAGGCGTCCTCGGGCGTCTCCAGCTTGAGATCCGCCTCGGACACCGTGCCCGCGAGGTACTCCTTCGACAGCGGGGGCCTGTCGTACGGGGCGTGCGCCTCTTCACCCACGACGGTGATCCGCCCGTCGTAGCCCTGGTCACGCAAGGCGCGGACCGCGGTGAGCCCGGCGAGCGACGCGCCGACGACGGTGACCGCCCGCATCAGGCGACCTCTTCCGCGACCGCGCCGACCACCTCGACCTCGGTACCGATGGTCTCGTGCACGTAGACCTGGCCGTCCACGACGACCACCTCGTGCGTGCGCACGGGCTTGCGGGCAGGCGGTCCGCTCGGGCGTCCGGTGCGGAGGTCGAAGCACGCGGCGTGCAACGGGCACTCGACCGCACAGCCTTCCAGCCAGCCGTCGGACAGCGATGCGTCCTGGTGGGTGCAGGTGTCGTCGATCGCGTAGAACTCGCCGTCCACGTTGAAGACCGCGATTGCGACCTGGCCCTGCACACGTACAGACTCTCCAGCGGGAATCTCGGACACCGCGCCAACTAAGATCATCGTTGCTCCTGTTGCTTATCGCGGAACACGCCGTGCAATACGCAACAGAGCATCAGCTAGGTTTCCGTGGCCCGTCAATCGCCCGAACACAGAAGCCGCCCTCGCCGCCTCGGAGTTGCAACATGTACAACAACGGCGTCGCCCCCACCACCGCCATCCCAGAGCCGAAGCCCCCGAGCCAGACCGTCGACCGGGCACTGTCGATCCTCACCCTGCTGGCCCAGCGGGGACCGTCGGGCGTCACCGAGGTGGCGAACGCACTCGGCGTCCACAAGTCGACCACCGCCCGCCTGCTGGCGACGCTGGAGAGGTTCCGGTTCGTCGAGCAGGACGGCAACCGCGGCAAGTACCGCCTCGGCTTCGGCATCGTCCGGCTCGCCGGAGCTACCGCCGCCCAGCTCGACATCGCCAAGGAGGGACGGCCGGTCTGCGCCCGGCTCGCCGCCGAGCTGCGGGGGACGGTCAGCCTGAGCGTCCTCGAGGGCGGCGGCGCCACCGCCGTGGCCCAGGAACCGAGCACGGAGCGGAACTGGATCGGCCTCCGGATGCCGCTGCACGCGACGGCGACCGGGAAGGTGCTACTGGCGAGCCTCGGCTTCGAGGAGCTCAGTGGCGCCCTCGAGCGGCCCCGGCAGCGGTTCACCGCCGACACCATCACGGCCAGCGGCGCACTGCTGGCGGATCTGAACAGGGTCCGCGATCGTGGTTGGGCCGCGACGATCGGCGAGCTGGAGACCGGGCTCAACTCCGTCGCCGTGCCGGTCCGAGGGCCTGGTGGCCGCATCGCGGGCGCCCTCAGCGTGTCCGCCTACGACGAGCACCTGCAGCCCGATGATTTCAAGGACCTCGCCCGCATACTCAAGCAGGCGTCCGAAGAAATCCTCGCCAGGCTCGAACTGCTGGCGAACCCGTAAAGACCCCTGTTAACTTGACGCTCACATGACACATCTATTACGTTCGACAGATATATCAGTCGTCTCATGAATCAAGGGTGATCATGTATCCACGACACTCGAGGTTGTTTCCGCAGGTCACACGAGCTGAGTCGGCGGGGTGAGCGGGGTGGCCGATCAGCCAGCGCCCGGCCAGGCAGTCATCGAAGACGAGCGAACGATCCGCCGAGCGACCACGGCGGCCACGCTGGGAAATGTGGCCGAATGGTACGACTTCGGTATTTATTCCTACCTTGCCGCAGTAGCGCTGGACCGGGTTTTCTTTCCGGACGCCGGTGATTGGTCGACGGTTTTCACGCTCGGCACATTCGCGGCCGCATTCCTGGCCCGCCCATTCGGAGGCTTCATCCTGGGCCCACTCGGCGACCGAATCGGCCGCACGAAAGTGCTGGCCGCCACCGTCCTGCTGATGGCGGTCGCCACCGTGCTGCTGGGCCTGGTCCCCAGTTACGGCACCATCGGAATCGCGGCGCCGCTCATCGTCCTGTTCATCAGAATGCTGCAGGGCTTCTCCGCCGGAGGCGAGTACACCGGCGCCCTCACCCTCGTCGCCGAATACGCCCCGGACCGCAGGCGGGGGTTCTTCGGCAGCTGGCTCGAATTCGGCACGCTCGTCGGTTACACCCTCGGCGCCGGTGTCTGCGCGATCCTGATCGCCGTGCTGCCCGAGGACGACCTGCTGACGTGGGGCTGGCGGATCCCGTTCATGCTCGCGCTTCCGGTCGGTGTTGTCGGGATCTACCTGCGCATCCGGCTGGAGGAGACTCCGGCGTTCCGGCAGCTGATGGACCGCTCCCCGGCGATGGCCACGATGTCGCTGCGCCGCGTGTTCCAGATCCTGCTGACCCACTACCGGTCGGCCTCGCTGATCGCGGCCGGACTGGTCGTCGCCTGGAACGTCACCAACTACGTGCTGACCAACTATGTGCCCACCTACCTCACTGGCACCCTGCCGGACCACGGCCACCACGGCACCAGTGAGGCCATGTCGACCACTCTGCAGGTCGCGGTCATGCTGGTGATGCTCAGCGTGGTGGTGCTACTCGGTCGGCTCAGCGACCGCATCGGCCGCAAACCCATCCTCGTCACCGGCAGCGTCGCGCTCGTCCTGCTCGGCCTGCCGTCGGTGTGGCTGCTCCAGAGCGGGCTGGCGGGCCAGATCGCGGGTCTGCTGATCATGGGCTTCGCCCTGGTGTGCTTCGCGGCCGTCACCCCGTCGACGCTGCCCTCGCTCTTTCCCACGTTTATCCGCTACGGGAGCCTGGCGATCATCTTCAACGTGTTCGTCTCGGCCGTCGCCGGCACTGCGCCCACCGTCATCGGTGTCGGCGTGACGGCCACGGGCAACCTCGACTGGCCAGGCTACTACCTCATCGGCGCCGGCGTGATCGGCCTGATCAGCACGCTCTTCCTCCGGGAACCGGCAGGCGCCCCCCTGGCAGGCGCCGCGCCACTCGCCTCCAGTGCCGACCTACCGCCACCCAAGCTGTCGGATACCGGTGTGCCACTGGAGAACCCCTTTCCACGGCGCACGTCCTGACCGCCACTCGACGTCGGCGAAGCTCCGGCTGGTACCCGCGGCGGCACGTCGCGGGTACCAGCCCCCGCCAGGGCAACGGGTCCCAGCACGCCGGAACCGGTCCCCCGCGACCGGCCGAGCCCGGCGCGGCAGCGGAGTCGTACTCAGCGGTCCCGGCGGCTCGGTGACCCGATGATCAGCCGGTAGATCGCCAGGATGATCATGGAGCCGAGAATGGCGAGGCCCCACGTGCGTGCCTCGAAGAAGCGGCCCAGCTCCACCTCGAACAGGGTCTTGCCGATCCAGCCGCCGAGCAGCGCGCCGCCCACGCCCAGCAGGATCGTCAGGATGCAGCCGCCCGGATCACGGCCCGGCATGAGCAGTTTCGCGATGCCACCCGCCAGCAGGCCGAGCACGATCCAGCCAAGGAATCCCATGGTGACACCCTATGCCGCCACGCCAGGAACCGATCAACCCGGCAGGGCGGCGCGGTCGCTTGGTCGGCCGACGAGTCGATCGTGCCTTGCACTGGCGGTCGGGGCCCATACGTCGACGCCGCCTACTCCTGTCGGGACACAGAGGACAGCACCACCCGCCGACGAGCCGTGCGGTGGCCAACGCGTCGTCATCGGCGAGCTCCGCTCGACGAGGCCGGCGGTCTCAGGTCGAGCGGTGACCGGATGGTGTCGAAAGGAGTGCGAGGACGGGATCCGAGGCGCCCGAGAAGGATCCGTCAGACGCGATCGCGACCGAGGCCTTCGGGAGGTACATGCTTTGGCGGCCGCGACGGCCTTGATCGAGAAATACGCTACCCCGTAGGTTGTTCGAGTCCGCCGTCGACGATGGAGTTGGACATGGCTTCTGGACAGGGCAGGGCGCCGCGTCGTCGCGGGCCTGTTCGCGGCCTCAGTCGTGGGTAGGTGGTGTGGGCGGCCCTGGACGAGTTCCGGTGGAGGCCGCCGACGAGAAGACCCTGCCGAAGACCGGCGTCCGGTACGGACGGGTGGACCTACCTTGCATCGACGATGCTCGGCTACATGCCAGCGACAGCTGTCAACTGGACGTCCTTCACAACGCGACAGCTGTCGCTCGCCCATCGGCACGCGCAAGGCATAGATTCGGCCGAAACCACCTCTCACCTCCGGGAGATCGATGAGGCAGGAGCACACGACGCCAAGCTCGACCTTGCTGCCCAGCACGCCCAGGCGCTGGTGTGGGAGCAGCATTGTTGCCTTCCGCTCGACCCAGGCTGGTGATCGCCGCAGCGCTGCTCGGACTCGGCATCGGACTCGGGTTCTCCCGGACGAAATGTCGTCGTGAGCGCCGTGCCGGTGCAGCGCGGTCTACAGCCCTGACGTGGCGGAGGCCGGCAGACTCGAGCGGCAAGCCCGATCGTGCTGGCTGGATCATGAGGAAGAGGAGTTGACATGAGGTTCTCCCCGCCGCAACGGGTCGTGGTGGTCGGAGCGGGCGCCGTGGGGCTCCGTTCCCTGCCGCCCATAGGGGGCGCCCATCCGAAATCGACCATGAAGGAGTCAGCGATGTCGCAAGGATCCGGCAGCCAACAACCGTCGGTGATCGAGGATCTCGCTGATCTCGCGTCAGTTCGACCCCGTCGCCATTTCGGGCAGCCCGATTTCCTCGAATCGATTCGGCTCTCCCGAACACCCTCGATTTCGAGCCGAGCAGCGGTCGCTGACGGCCACATCGACAATCTTCGAGCATCCCACCACGTTCCGGCTACGTCTGTACGTAGCCGATCTGGACTTGCGGTCATACCATGAACCTTCATCGCTAGAGGCGATCCGCTCCACGAGATCTGGAAAGCGCGGCCATCACCCCCGCCGCGTCGAACGTTGAACTCGACGTGCTGCACCCGACAGGGGACGCAGCCGACCCATGAGGGAAGACAATGTCACTCCTGATTACCGGTGCTACCATCATCGACGGTGTTTCCGACAAAGGAATCGACGGTCGGGCTATCCTGACGAATAATGGCCGTATAGTGGCGGTCGGCCAACCTGACGAGCTTCCGGTACCGGCAGACGCCGAAACCGTCGATTTCAGCGGGAAGTTCATCATTCCCGGGCTGATGAACGCCAATGTGCATCTCCTCATCAACATCTTCCTCGAAACGCTCGTTCGCTATGAAGGGCGTTACGAGGATCTGATTGTCGAGGCCGCCCAGGTTGCTCTGAAAGGCGGAATGACGACAGTTTTCGACACTTGGGGCCCGCGGCGTGCGCTCACGACAGTTCGCGAAAAGATCGACCGAGGTGAGATCGCTGGCAGCCGTATTCGCTGCGCCGGCAACATAGTCGGACTCGACGGTCCGTTCTCCGGGGATTTCGATAGGAGAATACCCGGGATTGGGAGCTCTCATTTCGTCGACCGAGTGAACGCGACATGGGTCGAAAATACTGGTCGGCATTTGATGTGGATGACCCCCGAAGGGGTTGGCAAAGAGGTGCGCCGGTACATTGAGCGCGGTATAGATTTCGTCAAGTACGCGGCGAACGAACATGGTGCGACCGCGGCCGGCGCCTTCATCCAATTTTCGGAGCGCACACAACGCGTCATCGTCGAAGAAGCCCATCGCGCCGGGTTGACCGCACAATCGCACGTTTCATCGGTTGAGGGTTTGAGACTGTCGATCGAGGCAGGCTGCGATCTCGTACAGCATTGCAACATGACGGGGCCTACCGAGATCCCGGACGAGACCCTTGAACTATTTGCACGAGAAAACTGCGGCGCCGTCGTCTTCCCATTAACAAATAATGGCCTGGAAACCCTGAAGGCATCGATTTCGGACATGGAATGGACGATGTGGAAGGCCGCTGATACGAATACTCGTAATCTCATCAACTCGGGCGCGAAGATCCTCCTCGCCAACGACGGTGGCATTTTCGCTCCGGAAGTCCTACAGGAACCGATGATCAAAGACACCTGGAACGGCTTGCCCGAAGAAGAAGCCCTGGGACGACTGGCAACAGGTCATTTCGTCTGGCTGAGAGCCATGGAAGAAAAAGGCATGTCACCGATGGAGTTGCTGCATGCGGCGACTCGCAACGTCGCCCAGGCGTATAAGGTCGACGACGATCTCGGAACACTCGAAGCGGGCAAGATCGCTGACATGGTGGTCCTCGACGAGGACCCGCTACAAGGCGCGAAGAGCTACCAAAGCATCCACGCCGTCATAAAGGACGGTGCACTGGTAGATCTCGACGCGCTCCCGGAGCAGCCGCTGTTGACTGCGGAGCTTCCAGCTCCGCTTGAGGAAGAGGTTCACTACCAACGATTTCTCCATCATGGTCCGCGCTTGCCGGGTTGCCCGTCCTCCATGCACGGAACGCACTGACATGTGCGCCCGCCACGCCCGCGAACGGGCGAGGTTTCAACGACGGGCGGCGCCTCAGCGTGAGGCGGCGGCGATAATCGACGCCCACCCCTGAGGAGGACTAGCGAGCATGCAGATCCCAGAATTCATGTCCCCCGACCACGTCGCGCAGATGAACCGACTTCTCGCCGACTCGGTAGCAGTGAAGAAGGCAGCCGCGGCCTTCGGCGGTACGCACTCGCTGACGTACCGCCTCGACGGGGCGCCGAGCGGCGTGGAGTACTGGACCTTCGAGATCTCCCCAACGGGAGCACGGTTCCGGCTGGGACCCCCGGCGACCACTCCGGATGCCACGGTGAGCGTCGACTGGACCACGATGATGCGCTCGGCCCGAGCCGAGCGGGAGGGTCGCGAGGTGCCCGCGCCCGACGCACAGGTGTCGGGGGACGCCGCGATGATGGCCAGGCTGCAGGAGGTGGTCGAAATCGCACGAACGATCGCCACTGTGGACAGCCGCATCCCCGAGGTCTGAAACGTCCTCGTCCCTGGTCGAGCATCTTCTGCCGACCCATGCTGCCCACCTTGGCACGCACGCAAGTTTGCCGCCCGCCTTCACGCGGACGCAGGCCGGAACACGCCGGCGCAACCCAGCGTCTGGGAGCACGCCACGACGCTGCGAACAGCAGGAGCCCTCCCTCGCGGGTGACAACGAATGGCCGGCGTTTGTCATGTACGAGCTCGACATGGCACGAGCTGAGCCCCAGCGCAGACCGATGCTGATGGGGCCCAGGATTGGCATATCCGTGACTTACCACCGTCCGCCCATAACCGTCGCGGCCCGCTCAGCAGGCGAGCCCGGAGCGGACCTGCACCCGGTGCACCGTGGATGGGTTCAACCCCCGGAAGAACGCCGTCCGCGCCGGGCCCCACCGGCGCAGTACCCGGACTTTGGTGCGGGCCCGGCGCTGCGCGGTGGAGACCGGGACTGGAAGCGCTCGGTGCTCAGCGCAGTGGCCAGCCTTCCCTACCGCACACCGGGCCGGACGCAGTCTGGCGGTCGGGTTCAGCAGGGCGTTACGGCGGGACAAGAGGGCCTCCCGGGCGTCGGTTGCGGAGTGGTGGTCCACGCCGAACCCGGAGGCCCTCGGTCACGCCACGATCGTCCCTTCACGAGTCCCTCGCGTTCGCAAACCCTTCAGGGCAGTACGGCTAGTCCCAGATCGGCTGATCGCTTTGGATGTCTTGCGGCGGACTTTGAGCGTGCTTGGTAGCCCGTTGAGTCTTCGCCGTTGGTGCAGCAGTCTGATGACGCGCGGGACCCCGTCGAATCCGGCGACGTGCATGGCGAGGCGTTGACGAACGAACTTCTCCCCCATCGTCGTGCTGGGCTCGGAGTCGGCTCCCTTCACGGCGCGACCTCACGCGGCTCGGCGCGGTGGCCTGGTTCGGCCTCCAGCTGCCGCGCGGACGGCTGATCTCGGCGATGCGCTGTTCGGCGAGGTGGTCGGCCGTCCGAGCCGGTGGGATCTCGCGGTCGGTCGCCATGGCGAGGATGCGCTGGCAGGTGTCGAAGATCTTTTCCGCGCGGGCGCGGGCGCGCCGTTCGTCGAAAACCGGCGATCTCCGAGGGCGACTTCGCAGAGCTCGCCCATCCGGCACCGACACGGCAGGGCCCATGGGCCACGCTCCGTCCGGCTGTCTGACCGCAGTCGCTGCAGATCAGATACAGCGCTACCGCAGGGTCGGTCCACGTCTTCGACGGATGACGTCGTTTGGCCAAGAGAGGTCCGACAAACGCTTGATGCTGCGCGGCTCCATGCGTCTCGACAATGGGTGTCATCGTGCGTCGTCCGCGTCGCGCATTCTGTAACGCGAGGGAGTGGGTCTATGGCCACGGATGTCGTCGTGATCGGGTCGGGGGTCGTGGGTGCCTCGATCGCGCTGGAACTTGCTCGGCGCGGCTGGCGGGTGACGGTCGTCGACAAGGCCGGAGGAGCGGGACATGGCTCCACGGGCGCGTCGAGCGCGGTGGTGCGGTTCAACTTTTCCACCTTGGCCAGCGTCTCCGCGGCGTGGGAGGCGCACTTCGCTTGGCGGTCATGGGCGGAGCACCTTGGCAGCGATGTCGGGGACCTTGCCCGGTTCGAGCGGTGCGGGTTGGCGATGCTGGATGTCCCGGCCGCACCGCGGTCGATGTACCTGCCACTGTTCAAGGAGGTCGGCGTTCCGTTCGAGGAGTGGTCGAGTGCGGATCTGGGGGAACGGATACCTGGTATCGATGTCGGCCGTTACTGGCCACCAAAGCGCATTGACGACGATCGGTTTTGGACCGCGGCCGAGGCCACGTTGGGCGCGGTGTACACGCCCGACGCGGGTTTCGTGAGCGATCCCGCGCTGGCAGCGCAGAATCTGGCCGTTGCCGCGAAAGCGTATGGTGCCGAGTTCCGATTCCGCGCCACCGTGCACAGGGTCGAGCGGGCCAACGGCCGGGTAACGGCGGTGATGTGTGCCGACGGCAGCAGGATCCCGTGTGGCGTCGTTGTCAACGCCGCGGGGCCGTGGTCGTCGCGGATCAACAAGCTCGCCGGCGTGGGCGCGGATTTCACGGTGGCTTGCCGGCCATTGCGTCAGGAGGTCGCGCATGTGGCGGCTCCTGCGGGTTACCGCAGCGGTGATGGGGTCGGGATTTCTATCGCGGACATGGACCTGGGGACGTACCTGCGCGGCGAGGTCGGCGGGGGCCTGCTGGTCGGCGGTACGGAACCGGAGTGTGATCCCCTGCAGTGGGTGGATGACCCGGATGCGGTCACCATGCATCCGACGATGCCGGTGTTCCAGGCACAGGTCACACGCGCCGCGCGACGACTGCCGGAGTTGGAGATACCCAACCGCGCCCGCGGGGTCGTGGGCGTCTATGACGTCGCCGACGACTGGACCCCCATTTACGACCGTACGGAACTAGGAGGGTTCTACGTTGCCATGGGCACCAGCGGCAACCAGTTCAAGAACGCGCCAGTCGTCGGCAAGTTCCTCACGACGATCATCGAGCAGACCGAGAACGGTGTAGACCATGATGAACGACCGGCGCGGTTCGTCGGCGAGCACACCGGACTGGAGATCGACCTGTCCGCGTTCTCCCGCAAACGCCCCTACAACGCGGAGAACTCAGGCACGGTCCTCGGCTGAGAACGATTATCGATGACTGGACCTCGGGCATTCCGAGAACCGTCGCGGAATGTGTCGCGCCCGGCGGTGTTTTCGTGCACGAGAAACGCTCCAACTCCTGCCGGAGGTTGACACCCGGTATCAGGACACCGAGCGCATTCTTGCCGGCTTGTCTTCGGTCAAAGTCAGTGTTGTCTCGTTGCGGTGGGCAGCGGCGAGGGCGCGCAGCTTCAGTCCCAGGTGCAGGGTCAGCCGGTCGTCTCCCCGGCTCAGCTCACAGCCGGTGAGCTGTTCGATTCGTTTGAGCCGGTGGTACAGCGTCGCGCGGTGGACATTCAGGTTCCGTGCAGTACGGGCGACATCGCCGGCGTTGTCGAGGAATGCCTCCAGAGTGGCAACGAGCCCACGATGGCCGTCTTCTTTGTCCAGGGTGACCAGCGCGGGCACCTGCGCGGCCGCGAGCAGGTCTTCGGTAGGCATCCTCAGCAACAGCTGGTAGGGGCCGAGTGCGCCCCACCGGGCGACCGGTCCGATCGAGGGCACGAGCTGTGCCGCACGCACCGCAAGAAAGGCCTGGCGGTAGGACTCGACAATGTTCTCGACGCGGTGGGCGAGGCCTCCGATGCCCAGCACGAGCTGGACGCCGTCCTGGGTGAGCCGGTCGAACCGCGCGGTGAGTCTGCTGCAGATCGTGTCCAGCTCCCGGCGAGACGGCGGCTGGGGCTGGGCGAGCATCAACCATGCTCGGGACTTGTTGGTGGCCATCAGGGCGCAGGCGGGGGCTGCCGAGCGCTGCGACATCCAGCTCTGCGCATCTTCGACGGCGGCTTCCATGGCTACGGTCTGCGGGGCAGCGATGCCATCTGGCCCCTGGTGCTGCATGCCGAGAACCTGGAAGTACATGCCGGTGGTCGGGAACAGTTGCTCGGCCCGAAGGTCGTCCACGGCCTGGGAGCGGATGGCACGATCGGTGGCCACGAGTTCCCGCAGGATCGCCTCATGCCGTGCCCTGCTGCGTTCGTGCACGATGAGCTGTCGATACAGAACCACACCGGCGCGTTCGGCCGCTTCCCGGGCAATGTCTTGGTCCCGATCGCCGAGTGTGGAGTCGGGGTCGATGAGCCACAGGTAGCCCAGTAGCAACCCGGCGCAGCGGATCGGGATGCACAGCCGCGGCAAGGTGCCCTCCAGGGGCACGATCACCCGGCCCGGCGTTGTCCACTGCGCAATGCCTTGCGCGAGGATCTGCTCGCACAGCTGCGGGGCGACCGAGCGGTTGAGCACCGACGACACTCGCGATGCGTCCTCGTCACCGAAATGGCGACTCGCGGCCAGCAACCGGATGTTCGGGTCATCGATCGCCACGGACCGCTGCAGCCGCTCGGCCAGGTTGTCGACGATGTCCTGCAGGTCATCTGCCATCGCACACACCTCCCGTGGTAGGGGCGTGGATCAACTATGCATCAGCACCCCCCGAATTGCGAGCGACAGATGTCGCGTCCTCCCTCCTGCCGTGCGACAGATGATGCGCACGGCGGCCCGAAGACATCGCCACACTTCGAGGTGCGATGGCCGGGTATCGGGAGTTCGGCAAGGACTTGGATCATCCTGGCGTGTGCCGCCGGCGCATCCGATCAGGGCGTGGCCCCCAGCCAGCGCCAGCCCATCAGCGGACGCGCAACGGACCCGCCCGGCACACAGAGCTATCCAGCCCGCCACCGTGGTAGTCGCTCCGGCGGCCCGATCGACGCGCCGGTGCAGACATACCTGACCGATTTCAAGCTCGCGAATCCCGACCGGTCCGCGGCAGTGACCGTTCGGCTGCCGCTGAAACCACTCATCCGGCCTGCCCGGCGGCTACCTGCCGGACGTGCTCGAGCAGCCGACGCAAGAACTCACCACCCTGCCGGTCACGGGAATCCCCGGCGAACCGGGCGTGCACGCCTCGGTGCCTCACATGTCGAGTGCCAGACGTAGCGAGATTCATTCGCCGCCGCTTGTACCTCCATTGGTCGTTGTAGGTGTCAGCAAGTTCGGCCACGTGCCTCGCCGCCATGCGTCCATTCGGAAAAGCTCTTCAACAGTGCCTGCGAGTCGCGCGTCGTCCTTGCGAGGAACTCATTGATGTAATCGCCCGCACGACCGCACTCGAAGGGCCCTTCGGCCCGCAAGCTGGCGTGCCGCTGGTCGGACAAGCATTCTCAGGTGGTCCGCTCCGCCACGAAGCTCGCCACGTTCTCGGCGACGGCGGTGAGCGGGAGGGCGCCGGCGCCGAGAACGATCTCGTGGAAGTCGCGGACGTCGAACGCGGGCCCGAGCGCCTCCGCCGCGCGGCTGCGCAGCTCCCAGAACTTGAGGAAGCCGAGGCGGTAGCCGAGCGCCTGACCGGGCATGTCGGTCGAGTAGCGCAGCGTTTCGGTACGGATCTGCCCCGGCGACTCCATGGTCGTCGACGCCATGTACCTGGCCGCCTCCTCGAGGGACCAGCCGAGCGCGTTGAGCCCGGTGTCGACGACGAGCCGTTGCGCGGTGAAACGCTGGTGGACGTAGTGGCCGTAGCGATCCCATGGGTCGGTGTAGAGGCCCATCTCCGTCCCGAGCGACGCGGCGTACTCGGCCCAGCCCTCCGTGTAGGCACCGAGCAGCTCGGGGGCGAACACGCCGCGGACCGGGTGCAGCGAGGCGTCTTCCTCCTGGCGGGCGAGGTGGAAATGGTGGCCGGGGACGAGTTCGTGATAGATCAGGGTCGCCGCGTCGATCTGGGACCTGGTGTCGAGGCCGGACCCGTTATAGCGGTAACGGCCGGCGGGGTTTGTCGGGCCTGGCTGCTCGTAGTAGCCGTAGGACAGCCCGGCTTCGAGCTCGGGATCGAGGCGTTCGACCTCGTAGCCTGCCTCGGGTAGTACCGAGAACCAGCCCCCGACCAGTGGCTCGATGGCGGCGATGTGCCGCCGGTAGGTCGCGGCGACGTCGTCGGCGCCGCGTGCGTGGAACCGCTCGTCCGCTTCGAGCACTCTCCGGTACGCGGCTTCGTCGCCGTCGAAACCCACCTCCGCGCGGAGCTTCGCCATCTGCTCGGTCAGCTCGGCGACCTGGGCGAGCCCGAGCTCGTGCACCTCCTCCGGCGAGATGTCGAACGAGGCATATTGACGCACCAGTTCCCGGTACGCCCGCTCGCCTCCGGGGTACTGGCCGAGCCCGACCCCGCCGGCCGCGGTGTCACGCCCCGTGCCGTCGAGGTAGCGCAGGAGCGAGTCGACCGCCGGCAGTATGTCGTTCTCCTCAACCCGCCGCAGCCCGTCCTGCAGCCTGCCCCGCAGGGCCGGTGACAGGGGTTCGAGGCGGGAGTCGTCGAGGGTGAGCCACCGTCGCATCGCGACGCGCATACCCTCGACCGTGGACACGAACCCCGGCAACGCCGCGCGCGGTATCCCCCAGCCACGCTCGGCCTGCGCGCGAAGCTTCGCTTCCGCCACGCGTACCCGTCGCGCGAGGTCTGCGGCAAGGGCATGGAAACGCTCGACGTCGGCCGTCGAGTCGGCGAAGGTGATCACGTCGAACACCTGCGGCGCCGTGTGGCTGAACTCGAACATCTGGTAGGGCGCCACCGGGAAGTGCCACCACCATGACTCGTCGGCGCGCGTCCAGTCGTCGGCGACGAAGCGGAGCAGAGCGGCTGTATTCCGCTCGTCCTGCTCGAGCGCGGCAACGTCGATCCCGATGAGCGCCTCGCGCACGGACCGGCCCACCGCGACTCTTTCTTCCGCCTCCTCGTGCGACCCGCACGGCAGTCGCTCGACGGGTTGCCCGTTGCGCAGTGCATAGTGCGGCTCGGTACGCAGGACGTGGTCCCACACGCGGTCGGCGAGGCTTCGGATGGTCAACGCCATGATCGGCTCCTTTGTCGGTCAACTGCACACGGGTCAGCGTGAACTGGTCAGTCGGGCGGGAAGCCCGAACGACACCGCCGCCACGAGGGCACCCACGGCGCTCGCTCCGAGGAACGCCCAGGTGATGGCGTTCCAGCTCGGCAGCTGCATACCCGGCGTCAACTCGAGGGCCATGACGGTGGCGGCCAGCTGAGCACCGACCGCCTGGCCCACCGCACGCAGCACGTAGGCGACCCCGGAGACGCTCGCGACGCGGTCCGCGGGAAGCGTGAGCGCGATGATGTTGACGCCCTGGGTGAGGCCGAGGCCCACCGCCACGCCGACCAGGCCAGCGCCGACGGCCAGCACGACAGCATCGGACCGGCCGGCCAACATGACCAGCCCCGCGGCGAGAAACAGCACCCCGGCGAGCACCATGACCATGCGCGACCCCACCAGCCTCTCCAATCGGCCGGCCAGCGGGGAGACGATCGCACCGAGCACGCCTAGCGGGAACATGATGAGCCCGGTGACGACCGGGGTCGAGCCCAGCCCGTACCCGGTCGCTGCCGGTGCCGCCACGATCGTCGGGACAGCGATCATCAGCCCCACGGAGGCCACACCCGAGGCGAACGCGGTCAGCTGGACGATCGTCACCGTCCGGCCGCCCAGCCGCAGGTCGACAAGGGGTTCCACGACCCGCCGCTCGACGGCGACGAACACGGCCAGCGCGACGACGGCCACCGCTCCCAGGCCGAGCACGGGAGCCGACGTCCACCCGGTCGACGCGACGAACGTGACGCCCAGCAGGAGCGCCACCAGGCCGATGCCGAGCAGGACGGCACCTGTCCAGTCGACCCTGCCCCGCACTGCAGGCGGATAGGACGGCATCACGAGGACAGCGAGCACCATCAGTGGTACAAGCACGATCAGGGCGATCCAGTACAGCCACGGGTACGAGAGCACGGAGAGGATCGGCCCCGCCAGCAGCACACCACCCGCATTGGCGACGGCCATTCCACCGACGAGCAGGCCGTTGGTCCTCCGCAGCTTCTCGGGTGGCTCGGTGTCGCGGACGATGCCGATGGCCAGAGGCACGAGGCCGATCCCGACGCCTTGCAGGCCCTGGCCGACCGCGAACACCGCGACTGAGGAGGCCAGCCCTGCAAGCGCGATCCCCACACAGACGATCGCGAGGACGCCGAGGAAGACGACCCGCCGGTCGCGGACGTCGGCAAGCCTGCCGACGACCGGGGTAGCGACCCCGCCGGCGAGCGCCATCGCCGAGATGATCCACCCGGCTTGCGCCGGCGTCGCGCCAATCCCCTGCTGAATGAGCGACAATGCGGGCAGGATCATCGCCTCGAGCAGGCCGTAGACGAGCACACAGCCGATCAGCAACACGCTTACCGATCGTGCGCGGCCCTGCGCCACCGGCAGGCCGCTCACCACAGCCTCGTTGCTCATCGGACGGGCACCTCCGTCTCGAGCAGCCGCCTGAGCTCGAGGTCGACGATGCGCGCAGGAGCGGCGGTGGCGGGTGCTATGCGTGCGGACATAAGTACCTCCTGTTAGCGGCGAAGCCCGGGGCGCCAGTGCCGGCGACGTCGGAGCTGGTTAGCAGCTTGAGGTGCGGCGTCGTGGATGGGAACGGGACAAACGTCGAGCAGATCGGTGCCGCGGTCCGACAGTTGGTGCATGCGCCATCTGGCGCAGCGGCAGGCGAAGGTTCGTCGCGCATGTCCACGACCGTGGGCGAGGGCACCCGCTGCTGGTTCGGTGACCAGTTCTCCCTGATCGCGCCGAAGTTCGCGGCCTACGGGGTCGAGCTGTGGGTGCCGGAACTGGGCGGCAAGTTCAATCCGCGCAACCCGTCGCACAAGATGCTGATGAGAGTCCTCGGCGGCATGAGCGAGTCGGAACGCCAGCACGTCCAGGCACGGGTGCGGGCAGCGATGGACGCGCAGGTGATCAACGAGGGCAGATACCAGGGTGGCCGCCCGCCCTACGGGTATCAGCGTCGACGGTGGTCCGCATCCCAACCCACGAAAGGCTGCCGAGGGCTACCGGCTGCGGGTTCTCGCCATCGACGAGCCTGCCGCCGAGGTCGTTCGCCGGATCTTCGCCACCTACCTCGACGGCCAGGGCGACCGAGCGATTGCCAACGTCCTTAACCGCGACGGCATCCCGTGCCCATCCGCCCATCGGCGGGAGCAGAACCGGCACCGGCTCGCCGATGGCTGGCAGGCCAGCGCGGTCCGAGCGATCCTCGACAACCCGCGCTACACCGGCTACGCCTTCTTCGGCCGCTGGACCAAGCAGGAAGTCCTGCTGGACCCCGAGGACATCTCGGCCGGTCACGCCGTCCGGTTCCGGCGCTCCGAGCCCGACCGCATCGTGCGCTCGCGCAAGCCCGCGCACCCCGCGATCGTGTCGGTGGAGACCTTCACCGAAGCGGCCTTACGGCGACGGTCACGGGCTGCGGGAGGGCTCTCGGCAAGCAGGAAGCTGGAGCGCGGGCCAAAACGCCACATGAAGCACGTGTACGCGCTGCGCGGGCGCGTCCACTGCGGGTACTGCACCCGCCGGATGGAAGGCACGCCCCGGCAAGATCGGATCTACTACCGCTGCGCCGCGCGCACCCTGGTTCCGTCGTCACCCCTGCTGAGGGATCACCCGACGAACGTCTACCTGCCCGAGGCCGCTGTGCTGGAACCGCTCAACGAGTGGATCGGTGGCCTGTTCCACCGCGACAACCGCGACAGCACCGTCGCCGCACTGCTCGCCTCACAAGGCACCACCCAAGGACAGCAGCCGCGCGAGGCACTCCGGAAGCGCCTCGCCGACGCCGAGACACGACTACGGCGACTCACCGAGGCCATCGGCGCAGGCGCTGATCCGGCCGCGTTCGTGGAGGCGATCAACGAAGCGCAAGCCCAGCGCGAAGCAGCCCAAGCCGAACTACAGAATGCCCAACCTCCCGATGCGCTCAACGAGGCCGAGATCCACGCCATGATCGACTACCTCGGCGATGTCGGCCGGACGATCAACCGAGCCGAACCCGAAGACCTCCGGGCGCTCTACGAGTCACTGAACCTGGAGATGACGTACCTACACGAAGAAGACGCGATGTATGCGACCATCAGACCAGGCCGTAGGGATTGTGCTGGTGTCCGAGGGGGGACTTGAACCCCCACGCCCTTTACGGGCACTAGCACCTCAAGCTAGCGCGTCTGCCATTCCGCCACTCGGACTTGCTGGGGAATAGAGTAGCCCACGCCTTCCCGGCCTCGCATCGGGGGGCACCACACGGCGTCCCACCAGTCTCACCTGCACCAATGATAGGAATGTCAGGTGACCGAACCTAACCTGATCGACGCCGCCGCCGATGAGGCCGTGACGCTCACCAGCGAGCTCATCCGCATCGACACGACCAACACCGGCGACCCCACCACCCTTGTCGGCGAGCGGGCCGCTGCGGAGTTCGTCGCCGAGAAGCTTACCGAGGTCGGGCACGAGATCACCTACGTCGAGTCCGGCGGCAAGGACCGGCACAACGTGATCGCCCGCCTGGCCGGTGCCGATCCCAGCCGGGGCGCGCTGCTCGTCCACGGGCACCTCGACGTCGTGCCCGCAGACCCCTCCGAGTGGTCCGTCCACCCCTTCTCCGGCGCCATCCAGGACGGCTACGTGTGGGGCCGCGGCGCGGTCGACATGAAGGACATGGTCGGCATGACGCTCGCGCTGGCCAGGCACTACAAGCGGCACGACATCGTCCCGCCACGCGACATCATCTTCGCCTTCCTCGCCGACGAGGAGGCCGGCGGCAAGTTCGGCGCGCAGTGGCTGGTCGACAACCGGCCCGACCTCTTCGAGGGCGCCACCGAGGCCATCAGCGAGGTCGGTGGCTTCTCGATCACTCTCCGCGACAACGTGCGCGCCTACCTGATCGAAACCGCGGAGAAGGGCATCCGCTGGATGAAGCTGCGGGTGCGCGGCACCGCGGGCCACGGCTCGATGATCCACCGCGACAACGCCGTCACCAAGCTCTCCGAGGCCGTCGCCAGGCTCGGCAACCACCGTTTCCCGCTCGTGCTCACCGACTCGGTCCGCGAGTTCCTCGCCGGGGTCACCGAGATCACCGGCTGGGACTTCCCCGAGGACGACCTCGAGGGCGCCGTCGCCAAGCTCGGCAACATCTCGCGCATGATCGGTGCGACCCTGCGCGACACCGCCAACCCCACGATGCTCACGGCCGGCTACAAGTCCAACGTCATCCCCTCCACCGCCGAGGCCGCGGTCGACTGCCGGATCCTGCCCGGCAGGCTCGAGGCCTTCGACCGCGAGCTCGACGAGCTGCTCGGCCCCGACATCGAGAAGGAGTGGATGGAACTGCCGCCCGTCGAGACCACCTTCGACGGCGCGCTGGTGGACGCCATGACCGCCGCGGTGCTGGCCGAGGACCCTGGCGCCCGCACCCTGCCGTACATGCTCTCCGGCGGCACCGACGCGAAGTCGTTCCAGCGGCTCGGCATCCGCAACTTCGGGTTCGCTCCCCTGCGGCTGCCGGCCGACCTGGATTTCTCGGCCCTCTTCCACGGCGTCGACGAGCGGGTTCCGGTGGACGCGCTGCGCTTCGGCACGCGCGTGCTCGACCGGTTCTTCCGGGCCAGCTGACACCCGAATAAGAGCCGACAATCCGGGCTCGCAGTCGCTAGGGTCGGAAGCGCCATGCGAACCGAGAACCCCACGGGCGCGCTCATCGGCCGTGAGCACCCTGCCGGGCAGCTGCGCGCCGAGGTCGCCAGGGCCGCCGAGAGTCACGGCGGCCTCGTCCTGGTGACCGGTGAGGCCGGGATCGGCAAGACGACGCTGGTCACCAACGCGGCCGACGAGGCCCGCAGGCAGGGCGCGCTCGTGCTCGGCGGGTCGTGCTGGGACTCCGACAACGCGCCCGGCTACTGGCCGTGGGTGCAGGTCGTGCGCGGGTTGCGCCGAGGGACCACCACCGAGGAATGGGCACGGGTCGAGCAGGCGGCCGGTGACCGGCTCGGGATCCTGCTCGGCGAGTCCTCGCCCACCGAACAGGCCGACGCCTTCCAGCTCTACGACGCCGTCACCAGCGCGCTCGTCGCGGTGTCGCAGGAGCGGCCCGTGGTCGTGGTGCTCGACGACCTGCACTGGGCCGACCCGGCCTCGCTCAAGCTGCTGGAGTTCGCGGCCCAGCACACGTGGTTCGAACGCGTCCTGCTGGTCGGCACCTACCGCGATGTCGAGGTCGAGGCCGCAGACCACGCGCTCACCCCGCTCATCACCTCGCTGCTGAGCAGGGCGACCACGCTGACGCTGACCGGGCTGGAGCCCGCCGACGTCCGAGAGCTCATGGCCCGCACCATCGGCGGCGAGCCCGACGCCGACCTGGTCGCCGAGGTGCACCGGCGCACCGGCGGCAACCCGTTCTTCGTCGAACAGACCGCCCGGCTGTGGCACGGCAGCGGCACGATCACCGCCATCGCGCCGGGCGTGCGCGACGCCGTGCGCCGCAGGCTGTCGCTGCTGCCCGAGCCCGTGACCAGGCTGCTCACCGGTGCCGCCGTGCTCGGCAGGGAGTTCCACCGGCAGGTGCTGGCCGCGACGGTCTCCGCGCCGGTCCCTCAGGTCGACCGCCTGCTGGAACGCGCGACGGCGGCCCGCCTGGTGCTCTCGCGCGGCGGGGGCTCCTTCGCGTTCGCCCACGATCTGGTGCGCGAGACGCTCTACGACGCGCTCGACGAGACCGAACTGCGCGGCAGGCACGCCGCCGTCGTGCGCGCCCTCGACCGCTCCCCCTCGCTCGCCGAGCGGGTGTTCCCCGCCGACCTCGCCCGCCACGCCTACCTCGCGGGCGAGGAGATCGAGCGGGCCCACGCGGTACGGCTGGTGCTGGCCGCCGCGCGGCACGCCTCCAGCAGGCTGGCCTCCGAGGAGGCCGTCGGGCACTACCGGCGCGGACTCGAACTCGCGGGAGAGGAGGAGCCGCGGCTGCGGACCGTGCTCGCGCTCGAGCTGTTCCGCCAGCTCGACCACGACCACGACGCGGAGGGCGCACGCAGGGTGCTCGACGAGGCCAGGACGTTCGCCCTCGGCCGGGAGGATCCCACGCTCCTCGCGCGGGTGGCCCTCACCGCGTACCACGCCCATCGTGGGTCGGGGCGGGACCGCACGGGCGATCTGCTCGCCGAGGCCCATCGCGCGCTGATCGGCGATGGCAGGCCCGAGCAGCGCTCCCAGCAGCAGCTGGCCGCCGAGCTCACCTTCCGGCTCGAGAAGCTCGCCCGCGCTGACGGGGACGACGAGACGCTCGGGTTCACCCTGTGGTCGTTGCACGACACGATCTGGGGGCTCGGCAGCTCGAAGCAGCGTGTGGCGCTCACCGAGGAGCTCGCGAGCGTCGCGCGCCGCACCGGCGACCTGGAGACCGAGCAGTTCGCCACCTCGTTGCGCTGGGTCGCGCTGCTGGAGACGGGCGACCCGGCCTACCTGGACCAGCTCGACAAGTTCGTCGCGCTGACCGCCAGGGTCGGTGACACCCGCATGGGTATCGGCGCACTGATCGACCAGAGCCTGATCGCCGCGTTCACCGGGCGGTTCGCCGACGCGGAGGACCTCGCCGCCCGCGCGGACGGATCGTGGTCCGCCGCGCACGAGCAACTCTTTCCCATGAGCCACCACCAGCGCTGGCAGCTGCTCTACTTCAAGGGCGACCTGAAGGAACTGGACCGGCTGCACGAGACGATCGGCCCAGAGGACTACTCGCACGCGCCGCTCATCGCCGCCATCACCGCGCTGCGGAAAGGTGACCCGGGTCCCGCGCTGCGCCTGCTGGACGAGGGTCCCGGCGACGACGCGGAGGCACGCAGCATCGGGCCGCTCTGGCTGCGCCTGCGGGCACAGACGGCGGCCGTCACGCGCGACCCCGAGTTGTGCGAACGGTCGCGGGACGAGCTGACGCCGTTCGCGGGCCAGTACCTCGTCTCGATGTACGGCTTCGACCTGAGCGGCCCGGTGGACTACTGGATCGCCGCGGTCGACGCCGCCCAGCGGCGCTGGGACCGGGCGATCGAGGGCTTCACCGCGGCGTGGCGATCCGCCGACGCCATGCGCACCCGGGTGTGGTCGATCGAGGCGAGGGCAGGGCTCGTGGAGGCGCTGCTCGGCCGGGGCGCACCAGGCGACGCCGACCGCGCCGCCGCGCTGCGGGGCGAGCTCGAACGCGAGGCCGGAGAACTCGGGATCACGCTCGCGACCCCGGTATCCACACTGGAGGTAAGGGAGAACAAGCCCTCTGGCGAGTTCCGGTTCACCGGCGAGGTGTGGTCGCTCGGCCTCGACGGGCACACCGTGCACCTGCCCGACGCCAAGGGTTTGCGCGACCTGCACCACCTGATCAGCAGGCCCGGCACGGACGTCTCCGCAGTGGAGCTGCTCAACCCCGACGGCGGGGAGGTGGTGATCGCCGCGAAACGCCTTGGCGGCGACGACATTCTCGACGACGAGGCCAGGGCGAGCTACCGGCGCAGGCTCGCCGTGCTCGACGAGGAGATCGACAGCGCCGCCGCCCGCGGCGACGACCGCAGGGCGGTGGAGTTCGACCGCGAACGGGCGGCGCTGCTGAACGAGCTGCGTGCGGCCGCGGGACTCGCGGGGCGCCAGCGCCGCCTCGGCGACGAGGCGGAGCGGGCCCGCAAGGCCGTGACCGCACGCATTCGCGACACCCTGCGCAAGCTCGACGATCGCCACCCCCAGCTCGCCGCGCATCTGCGGGCGACCGTCTCCACCGGCGCCAGCTGCCGCTACGACCCGGCGGCCGAGGCGATCTCCTGGCGGCTTTAGGGATCGTCAGACACGCGATCCCCAGGGAGCCGCCAGGAGACCCCCCGACGTCATTTCCTGTTGTACAGCCGCATCGTCAGCGTGCCGAAGATCGCGAGGATCACGCCGCCGGAGATCAGCGTCCACAGGATCTCGCCGCCGTCGGGCGTACCCGCCATCAGCGAGCGCACCGCCGCCACGAGGTGGGCGATCGGGTTGACGTCCACGAAGGCCTGCAGCCAGCCCGGCATCGTCTCCGGGTTGACGAACACATTGGACAGGAACGTCATCGGGAAGAGCACGAGCATGCTCACGCCCATCACCGACTTCTCGCTCTTGAGGAACAGGCCGAACATCGTCCAGATCCACGAGAACGCGAACGAGAACGCCACGAGCAGCGCAACACCGAGCAGCACACCGGTCAGCCCGCCCTCGGGACGGAAACCGAGGATGAGGCCCAGCGTCAGGATCACCGTCGAACCGATCAGGTACCGGCAGACGTCGCCGAGCAGCGCACCGACCAAAGCGGACGGTCGCCAGATCGGCAGGGTGCGGAAGCGGTCGAAGACACCCTTCTCGATGTCGGTGTTCACGCCGACGCCGGTGTACATCGTGATCATGACGATGCTCATCACCAGGATGCCCGGCAGCAGGAACTGCAGGTACTCACCCGTCGACCCGGCGAGCGCGCCGCCGAACAGGTAGGTGAACATCAGTGTCATCATGATCGGGAACGCGGTGACGTCGAACAGCTGGTCGGGCACGTGCTTGATCTTCAGCATCGCCCGCCAGCCGAACGTCACCGACGCCGACCACGCGCTCGGCCTCGGTGGCTGCTCGCCCGACGCGAGCACGGCGCCGAGGCCCTCGGCGGTCGGGACGTAGGCGACCGACGGCGCGGTCTCCTTCTCCGGGGTCGCGGTGGTCATGCCGCCACCTCCTCATCGGTCGGGTTGGCTGTGTGGTCGGTGAGGGCGAGGAACACCTCGTCGAGGCTCGGCTGGCCCAGGGAGAAGTCGTCGACGGTGATGCCGGCGGCGGCGAGCTCGTGCAGGGCGCGGGAGGCCTGCTCGGCCGCTCCCCTGCCCGACTCCTCGCCGGAGATGCGCGCCGTGAGCGCCACCGGCTCGGGTTCGAGCGTGACGTCGGTGCCGAGCGTGCGCACGAGCACCCGTTCGGCCTCCGGCCGCTGCGCCGCGTCGCGGAGGCGGACGTGCACCGAACCGGCGCCGACCGACGACTTCAGCTCACCGGGCGTGCCGTCGGCGATCACGCGACCCTGGTCGATCACCGCGATGCGGGACGCCAGCTGGTCGGCCTCGTCGAGGTACTGGGTGGTGAGCAGCACCGTCGTGCCCTGGGCGACGATGATCCGCACGATGTCCCACACCTGGTTGCGGCTGCGCGGATCGAGGCCCGTGGTGGGCTCGTCGAGGAACAGCAGCTCCGGCGTCTTGATGATGCTCGCTGCGATGTCGATGCGCCTGCGCATGCCGCCCGAGTAGTTCTTCACCTGCCGGTCCGCGGCCTCGGTGAGCCCGAACGCCTCCAGCAGCTCGGCCGCCCGCTTGCGCGCACCCGGTTTGCGGTGCCCGAGCAGCCTGCCCAGCAACACGAGGTTCTCGGTGCCGGTCAGGTCCTCGTCGATCGAGGCGTACTGCCCGGTGAGACTCACCTTGCCGCGCACCGCGTCGGCCTCGCGCACGATGTCGTGGCCGAACACGGTGGCCTCGCCCCCGTCCGGTCGCAGCAGCGTCGCCAGCATGCGGACCGCGGTCGTCTTGCCCGCGCCGTTCGGCCCGAGCACGCCGTACACCGTGCCGGCAGGCACCTCCAGGTCGATGCCGCGCACCGCCTTCGTCTTGCCGAAGGTCTTGATCAGCCCTGACGCCTGGATCGCCAGGTCTCCCCTGTGCTTACTCATCAACTTTCCTTTCTCCAAGTCAGGTGACGTACGGCCGCTCGGCGCGGGCGGCGCGCAGGGCCCGGCCCCACCAGACGAGCTGGTCGAGCATCGCGGTGACGGTGCGGGCGGTCTCGCCGTCGTCGGCGGGCCGCCCGGAGTCGTCGACGTCGTCGGCGAAGAGGTCGAAGCTCACGGTGTCGCGCATGGTGACGACGTGGAGCTCGATGAACACGCACCGCAGCTGTTCCACGGCGTAGAGCCCGGCGGAGCGGCAGCCGTAGGAGACAAACCCGGCGGGTTTGCCGTGCCACTCGTCGTAGGCGACGTCTATGGCCTGCTTGAGGGACGCCGGGAAGCTGCGGTTGTACTCGGGGGTCACGACCACGAAGGCGTCAGACTCCCCGATGCGCGCCGCGAGCCTGGCCATGTCGTCCGTCGTCTCGGCGGGCAACTGTGCGGGCAGCTCGAAGTCGGCGAGGTCGACGACGGCCACGTCCAGGTCCTCCCGTTCGCATGCCAGGCCGGCGAACCAGTGCGCGACGTTGTCGCCCACCCGCCCCTTGCGGGTGCTGCCGATGATCACCGCGACACGCAGTGCGGTCGTGTTCTCGCTCGCGGTCATCCGGCCTCCTCTCGCTCTCGACCTGGAGGCGCGAGATCGGGAGGGGCGGCCGCTAGACGCGATCTAGCGGGGATACGGTGCAACTGGCGAAGGGAGCGAGACGACTGCGATGACCGGACACATCCGCAACCTGTACGTCTACCCGATCAAGGGCCTGAGCGCGCAGCCGCTGGACTCGGTGACCCTCGAGGCGGGTCGCGGGGTGCCGCACGACCGCGTGTTCGCCCTCGCCCGGCCGGAGGGCCGGTACGTACCCGGGCAGACGAGCCCGCTGCCGAAGGACCAGTTCTTCATGCTGGCCAGGGACGAGCGCCTCGCCGGGCTGTCGACCCGCTTCGACCCGGCGAGCTCGGTGCTGACGGTGGACGTGCGCGGGCACCGGGTGCTGGAGGCGGACCTGTCCAGCGAGCAGGGCGCCGAGGAGGCCACCGCGTTCTTCGCCAGGGTTCTGGACCGTCCCGCCGAGCGCCCTCCACTGCTCGCCCACGCCGAGGGCAGGCGGTTCACCGACGTGTCGGTGGTCTCCGACGCGATGATGAACGCGATCTCGCTCATCAACCTGGACTCGGTGCGGGATCTGGAGGACCGCGTGGGCGTGCCGATCGACCCGCTGCGGTTCAGGGCCAACGTCTACTTCGACGGGCTGCCGCCGTTCAGCGAGCTCGACCTCGTGGGCAAGGAGCTCCGGATCGGCGAGGTACGGTTGCGGGGCGTGCTCAACACCAAGCGCTGCGCGGCGACCGAGGTGGACCCGGTCAACGCCGTCCGCGACATCGCCGTTCCCCGCCACCTCGTGCAGCAGTACGGTCACGCCGAGCTGGGCTGCTATGCCGAGGTGCTGAGCGGCGGCACGATCAGGCCCGGCGACGTCGTGTCCTACGGGGCGGCCGCATGAGCACGCCCGCGTTCACCGTTCGGATCACGGCCAAGGACCTGCTCACGCCATCGGTATGCCGGTTCGAGCTGCGGGCGCCCGGCGGCTCCGCGTTGCCCGCCTTCACCCCCGGCGCGCACCTCACGGTGCACACCCCGTCGGGGGCCGCGCGCAGCTACTCGCTCACCGGCGACCCGGCCGAGCGGGACCGCTACGTGATCGCCGTCGCCCGCGAGGATGGCGGCAGGGGTGGTTCCGTCAGCCTCGTCGACGAGACCCGGACCGGCGACGAGCTGGAGGTCTCGGCGCCGTCGAACAGCTTCGAGCTGCACCCGTCGGACCGGTACCTGCTGATCGCGGGAGGCATCGGCATCACGCCGATCAGGGCGATGTTCCGGCACCTGAGCCGCCGTGGGGCCGACGTCCGGCTGTTGTACCTGACCCGCTCGCCGGAGCACACCGCGTTCCTCGACGAGTTCACTGTGGACGACGACGCCGTGGTGCTGCACCACAGCGGTGCGGGGGCGGGCCGCCTCGACCTGTGGCCCTACCTCGCCGAACCACGCGAGGACACCCGCGTCTACTGCTGCGGCCCGGGCGGGCTACTGGCCGACGTGCGGGCGCTGACGATGCACTGGCGGCCGAGCCGGGTGCATTTCGAGGACTTCGCCGGGGTCGCGGGCACCGATGGCACGGCCCTGCCGTTCCGCGCGACGTGGCGGCCCACCGGCCGGACGGTGGACGTGCCGGCGAACAAGACACTGCTCGACGCGCTGCGCGATGCCGAAATCGAGGTGCCCAGCTCGTGTGAGAGCGGGACCTGCGGCACGTGCCGCGTGCGGCTGTTCTCCGGCGAGCCCGAGCACCGGGATCTCGTGCTGGACGCCCACCAGCGGCGCCGTTTCGTCATGCCGTGCGTTTCGAGGGCTGCCGGTGAGTGCCTCGAGATCGGTCCCGACGTGGCCGCCGCTGACGAATACCCGGCGCTGCCGGACAACCGGTAACCACATTTGCGCGTCTACCGACTAGTGGAGCTGCTTTCTCCTATCCGGGGTTAGTGCGAACACAGACCGTTATAATCGGGAACGTGTTCCCGGACCGCCGGTATCCGGTACACTTCCGGCTGAGAAGGCAATTCACATTTGCATTGTCCGGGCAAAGCAGGAGGAACAGTGGCTCAGCAGGTTCTTGTCTCCCTCGTGGACGATCTCGACGGTTCCGAGGCCGACGAGACCATCGAGTTCGGTCTGGACGGCGTCAACTACGAGATCGACCTCTCCTCGGAGAATGCCGAGGAGCTTCGCGACACGCTGGCCCAGTACATCGAGCACGCGCGCCGTGCCGGCGGCCGCAAGCGCACGCAGGGCAAGCGGGCCAACGGACAGGCTCAGGGCCGCTCGTCGTCGGCCGACCGTGAGCAGAATCAGGCGATTCGCGCCTGGGCCCGCAAGAACGGTTTCGACATTTCCGAGCGTGGGCGCATTCCGTCCGAGGTCACAGAGGCCTATCACCGACGCAACTGAAACTGTCGTTTCAGACAATGACAGGGCGTCGCGGCGACCGGCGTCCTGTCACATATCCGGGCATTACCGTGCCCGGCGAGGCCGAATGACGCCGGCCTGGCGAAACGGCGGCGGCACCGGCAAAACCGGCCGGGACGAAAATCAACGCCGCCATCGCGGTGACTGACAGTGACGGTCCGTATGGCGAACACGACAATCGCAAGTTGCGATCTGCCGCCGATTTCCCCGCGACACCCAGACCACTGGCATACAGTGAGCGCAATGAGCACCGAGTGCCTGTTCTGCCGCATCGTGGAGCGGACGCTGCCCGCGACCGTGGTCCACGAGACCGAGACCGTCCTCGCGTTCCGGGACATCGACCCCAAGGCCCCCACCCACGTGCTGGTGATCCCCAAGGAGCACCACGCCGACGCCGCGACCATGGCGAGCGCGGACCCCGCGCTCGCAGGCGAGGTGCTGGCCGTCGCGGGCGAGGTGGCCAAGCTCGACGGGGTGGACGCGTCCGGCTACCGGCTCGTCTTCAACACCGGCTCCGACGGCCAGCAGACGGTCTTCCACGCGCATTGCCACGTCCTCGGCGGGCGAGGCATGACCTGGCCCCCCGGCTGAATATCTTAGCCTTGACTTATATAAGTCGTCACTGCAAGGATCTTTTCCGTGCACGCGTTCGACGTACTGGGGGATCCGGTCCGCCGCCGGATCCTGGAACTGCTCGCCGACGGTGAGCAGACGTCGGGCGCGGTCACGGCCATCATCCAGGACGAGTTCGGAATCTCCCAGCCCGCGGTCTCCCAGCACCTGCGGGTTTTGCGCGACAACGGGTTCGCCACCGTCCGCGCGCAAGGCGCCCGCCGGCTCTACGCCGTCGACACGGCCGGGCTGCGGGAGGTCGACGTGTGGCTGGAGCGTTTCCGCGGCTTCTGGACCCAGCATCTCGACGCGCTGGCCACCGAACTCGCACGAGGCAAACGGGACCGCAGGAAGAAGGGCACGGAAGAGCCATGATCGACATAGCCACTCAGCTCAAGACCGTCTACCGCGAGGTCAAGAAGAGACAGGTAACCGGTGGTGATGAGGGCGAGACGGTCAGCATCCTGCTGCGCCGCCGCTACACCTCCCCGATCGACGACGTCTGGGACGCGGTGACCGAGCCCGACCGGCTCGCGCGCTGGTTCGCCCCGGTCAGCGGTGACCTGCAAGCCGGCGGCAAGTTTCAGGTGGAGGGCAACGCCGGTGGCGAGATCCTGCGCTGCGAACGGCCCCAACTGCTGCAGCTGACCTGGGGCGCCGAGAACAGCATCGTCGAGCTACGGCTCGCCGCCGACGAGAACGACGACACGGTGATCGAACTCGAGCACACCGTGCCGATCGAGATCGCGGGCAGCGGCGCCGGCTCCCTCTACGTCGGCCCCGGCTGGGACGTCAGCCTGCTCGGCCTGGACCGGTACGTGCGCGGCGAGGCCGATGGCGACCCGACGGAGTGGGAGAACTCCGACGACGTGCAGCGCTTCTCGCAGCACTCGGTGAGTGCGTGGGCCAGCGCCACCGAGGCCTCCGGCACCGCGACCACCGAGGAGGTCGCCGAGGCCAGGAAGGTCGCGCTCGCGCAGTTCGCACCCGATCTGACCACTTAGGACTCACTGAGCTCGAGTCCACACGCGACTCCCGCCGACGTAGGTGTGCAGCACACTGGTGTCCGCGATCGACTCGGGTTCGACAGCGAGCGGATGCCGGTCCAGCACCACGAAGTCGGCGAGGAACCCCGGCGCCAGCCGTCCCTTCCACCCCTCGTCGCCGCACACCGCGGCCGAGCCGATCGTGTAGATCGCGAGCGCCTCGGCCGCAGTGAGGCGCTGCCGGACGCCGACGAGCGCGCCGTCGTCGACGCCGCCTCGGGTCACCATGCTCTGCAGACCGAGCAACGGCTCGTAGGGCCCACACGGGTAGTCCGACGAACCGGCCACGGTGATCCCGGCGTCCAGAAGGACCGGTGGGCGAACATCCGGTCAACCCTTTGCGCTCCGTACCAGGATTCCAGCGCCCCGCCGTGATACGCGGCGTAGCCGGCGAACGGCACTGCGATCGCGTCGAGCGCCCAGCGATGTGCTGTTCTTCGCCGTGATCAGCCCGGTTGCCGCCTCGTGCAATTGCCACGCGCACATCGGCTCGGCCTGGCTTCCGCGGTCACCCGGGAGAGCCAGGAACGCGCCGCACGCGAACTCGCGGACCTGACCGGGCGCGCCGGAGACTTCACGGCGGCGTGGCGGAGGGTGAGTGGCGCTACACCATCGTGAGCCCGCCGGACACGCTCACCGTCTGACCGGTGATGAAGTCGGCGTCAGCGGAGGCGAGGAACGCGATCGCGGCCGCGATCTGTTCCGGCTGGGCCAGGCTGCGCAACGGGGTGGCCCTGATCATGCCGTTGAGGATCTTCTCCAGGTCGCCGCCGAACCCGTTGAGGAACGGCGTGTCCGTGGGGCCGGGCGCCACCGAGTTGACGCGGATGCGGTGGCGGGCGACCTCACGGGCGAGCGCCTTGCCGAACGCGATGACACCACCCTTCGTCGCCGAGTAGACCACCTCGCCGGAACTACCGACCCGGCCCGCGTCCGAGGCCACGCACACGATCGCGCCCTCACCCTGCTCGATCAGGCTCGGCAGCACGGCGTGCGTGCAGGCGATCGTGCCCATGAGGTTCACCGTGAGCAGCCGCTGCCAGGTCGCGGGATCACTGTCGGCGAACGGGCCGATGGTGTCGCAGCCGGCGTTGTTGACCAGCACGTCGACGCGGCCAAGGACGTCGGTGACCGTGGCGGCGAGCTCCCGCGCCGAATCGGGTGATCCGACGTCGACCTGCACGGCGAGTCCGGGCGTGGCGAGCTCGGCGGCGGTGGTGCGTGCGGCGTCGGCGTCGATGTCGGCCACCACCACGGTCGCACCCTCCTCGGCCAGTCGCAGGCACGTCGCCCGGCCGATGCCGCCGGCGCCTCCGGTGACGATCGCGACACGATCTTGGAATCGCATGGCTGGTCCTCTCTTTCAGCTTCGAAGTACCCCGGTCCGGTCGACAACGGCCCGTAACGCGCCGAGCTCCTCCCCGGTCGGCGGTTCCGTCGCCGGCCACGGCGGCGGGGGCAGGGCGAAGCCGGTCGCGTCGAGCACGCGACCGGGCTCGATACCCGGATTCAGCGACGACACCGTCATGGCGTGCTCGGGCTCGGGGAAACCGAACACCGCGAGCGGCGTGATGCACACCTGCGGGCCCGCTGTGGCGATCCCCGCACGACGCCGCTGTGTGCCGCCGGACAGATGACCCGGCGCCGTCACGTAGTCGACCCGTTCGACGAACGTGCGCGGTGAGTGTGCCGTGCTGAACAACAGCGTGCGTTTCGCCGTCACGGCCATCGAGATGTTGGCGAGCCCCGGGCCACGGAACCGGGGTGGCTCGCCGAACGGGCCGGTCCGGGTCAGGTTGATGTTGCCGAAGCGGTCGAGCTGGACGCCGCCGTAGCACATGAAGTCGAGCCGTCCGTTCTCCGACAGTTCGAACAGGTCGTACGCGGTGCCGATGGCCTCGCACCCGGTGAACCACCGGCCGTCCGACGAGGATCGGTACAGCCTGCCCGGCCGCGGGTTCACGGCACCGGAGGGCATGATCACCGTCAGGTCCGGCGCGTGGAGGCACTGCGCGAGCAGGGCCGCCGCCACCGGGATCTCGCTGCTGGCGCCCATCATCCCGATCTCGCCGTTCCGTAGCTGGCGCGCCAGCAGCACGGCCATCAGTTCCCGGTCGGAATAGCTCACGCGACCTCCTCGTCCAGCGCGTCGAGCCGCGCGGTCCCGCCGATCCGGTCGAGATAGGTGGCGTGGTCCAGGTGCACGAACTCCCTCAGGTAGCGCGCGAACGCGTCCCCTCCGTCCCCGTCCGGCGCCCCCGCCGCCGCGAGGTAGTGCCGCAGGTGCTCCTCGTCGTGGCAGTACAGCCCGTGGCTGGAGCACGGGTGCGCCCCGTAGGGCAGCGGCACGACCGCGTCGACGAGATAGCCCGGAATGGTCGTTCGCCACGGCTCCGCGCGCACCACGTCGTTGCCGACCAGCCGGTCGACGGTGACCACGACGCGCGCGGACGCCTTGGCGAACACGGGGTCGCAGAACGCCGCCCCGAGATGCCGGACATTGCCGAACCGGTCGGCCTCCTGGGCGTGCAGCACCGCGACGTCGGGCCTGAGCGCTGGCGCCCGCGGCCCGTCCGTGCCGGTCCGCACCTGGGTCGAGGTACGCAGGAGGTCGGTGGCGACGAGCGACGGCACCGGGTGGTCCGGGAGGCCCTCGAGCGTGGCCATGAGCCCGCCCAGCACCGTGGCCTCGTCGCACTCGATGATCTCCAGCTCGGCGCGTTCGGCGGCGCGGCGGAACCGGGGTGCGAGCCCGAGGTGTTCGAAAGAGACGTGCGCCGTGTACAGCGTGCGCACGGCTCCGGCCCCGATGAGCAGGTCGGTGTCGAAGCTGGACGGTGGCGAGGTGAGCAGGCGCAGCCCGGAGACGCCACCGCGCAGCAACGCACGGATCGCCGCGGCGGGCCGGTTGTGGTACCACAATCCGCCCACCGCGATCAGCGTGTCCGCACCGATGCCGGCCAGCGCGCTGTCGAGAGTCATCACTTTGGACAGTCGTCCGTCCGTGGCACGTTCCACGGCGGACGTTCGGGGAACTCCGGCCATCTCGCCTCCGCCCGGGTGGTTTACACACGGGACTGTAGCAGCCATACTGTGACTTCAAAAGTCAGATAATGACACTCGCCGTGGAGGTAGTGTGGAGCACCTTCGGTTCGGGCTCACTCTGGCCAACCGCAACGTCGTTCTGGGGCACGGCACGGCTGCCGACCTCCTGCGCCTGGCGGAGCAGGCCGACGAATCCGGTCGCATCGACTCCGTCTGGGTGGGCGACTCGCTTTACGTGAACCCCCGGCTGGACGCCGTCACGCTGCTGGCCGCTCTCGCGGCACGGACGAGCCACGTGCTGATCGGCCCTGCGTGCATGGGCAGCTTCGCACTGCGCGACCCGTTGACCCTCGCGTACGAATGGGCGAGCCTGGACCACCTCGCGGGTGGCCGGACGGTGCTCATCGCCTGCGTCGGCGGCGGCAAAGGGCCGGAATGGCAGGCCGAGAGCGAGGCGCTCGGCGTGCCCGCGGCACAGCGCCGCCGCCGCATGCTGGAGAACATCGCCGTGCTGCGGCACCTGTGGACGACCGATGGCGAGCCGTTCACCGGTGAGTTCCACCAGTTCTCCGGGCTCAGTCTGCGACCGCGACCGCTGCAGGATCCGCCGCCCATCTGGCTGACCACCAACGCCACTCGGTTGTCCACTCCGGACTCCGGTGCCGCCGCCGGCGCCCCGGGCAGGCCGGCGGGACGGGGGCTGGAACGCGTGGCGCGGATCGCCGACGGCTGGATGACCCACAGCACCACCCCGGAGGATTTCGCCGTCGGCTGGCAGACGATCGGCAAGCTTGCGGCCGACGCCGGCCGCGATCCGGAGCGGTTGGGCAACTGCCTCTACCACAACATCCACATCGGAACGAGCAAACAGGACTCGCTCGACCGGGCACGGCGGTACCTCGATGAGTACTACGCGACGACGTTCAGCCCCGGCCGCACGGCGGCGTGGACCACCGCGGGCACGCCCGAGGAGTGCATCGAGGACCTGCGCCGCTACCGCGGCACCGGTGTGCAGCACATCGCCCTCCGGCTGTGCTCCCACGACCAGGAGGAGCAGCTGCGTCGCCTCGTCGAGGAGGTCCTGCCCCATGTCAACGGCTGACTGGGAGTACCTGCCGTGGGCACGGGTGCGGCAGCGGCACGAGGACCTGCTCGGACCGCAGCTGGACCACGTACTGGCCCATTCCGCCTTCTACCGCCGGAAACTCGGTGAGGCCGGCATCGGCCGCGCCGACCTCACCGGGCTCGACGCGCTCGAGGCGGTTCCGTTCACCACCAAGGCCGAGCTCCGCCGTTCGCTCGCCGACCAGCCGCCGCTCGGCGCCCATCTCGCCGTCCGGCCCAGCGAGATCGTGCAGGTGCACGCGACCTCCGGTACGACCGGTGCACCGGTCTACCTCGCGCTGACGGCCGGCGATCGGGACGTCTGGAACGAGATGGGTGCCCGAGTCTTCCGGACCAACGGTATCCGGCGAGGCGAGGTGGTACTACAGGCGTTCGCGATGTCCCGTGGGTTCGTCGGCGGGCTGCCGATCGTCCAGCAGCTGCAGCACGCCGGCTGCACCGTGCTGCCGATCGGCGCGGAGGCGGGCACCGAGCGCCTGCTGCTGGCCATCGACCAGCTGCGGCCGACCGCGCTCGTCGGCACCCCGTCACTCGCCCGTCACCTCGCCGAATCCGCGCCGGCCGTGCTCGGCAAGCCCGCGACCGCGCTGCCGATCCGGCTGCTGTCGCTCGGTGGTGAGCCGGGGGCCGGGATTCCCTCGGTACGGCAGCGGCTCCGCGAGCTGTGGAACGCCGAGGTCCGCGACCTGATGGGCGGCGCCGACTTCGGATCCACCTACTGGGCCGAGTGCGACGCGGGCGGCGGGATGCACCTGTGCTCGCAGAACGCGCTCCACGTCGAGCTCGTCGATCCGGCGACCGGCCGCGCCCAGCGCATCGAACAGGGCAGCCGCGGCGAACTCGTCTACACGGCGCTGCGCAGGCACGCGAGCCCACTGTTGCGCTACCGCAGCGGCGACCTCGTCGAGGTGGCCGGCACCGAATGTCCGTGCGGCCGGACCGGCTTCCGCATCGTGGTGCTCGGGCGGGCCGACGACATGCTCATCGTCCGCGGGATCAACGTGTTCCCCGCCGCCGTCAAGGACGTCGTCGGCGGGCTACTGCCGCGCGTGACCGGCGCGGTGCGGATCATCGCCGGATTCCCCGGTCATACCACGGACCAGCCGCTGCCGGTTCGCGTCGAGCATGCCGAGGGCCTGCCCTCGCCGCAGCACGCGGCGCTGACTCGCGAGATCGCCGACCGGCTGCACCGCAGGCTCGGCGTGCGCGCCGAAGTCCGCCTCGTGCCGCCCGGAAGCCTGCGCCCGCTGGACGGCCACAAGGAGATCCTGCTGGAGCGCACCACCACCGGGAGCTGACCCACATGGACCTCGGACTGCACGGCCGCGTCGCACTCGTCTCGGGTGGCAGCGCTGGAATCGGTGCCGCCGTGGCCGCGCGACTCGCCGACGAGGGCACCACGGTCGTCGTCGCCGCGCGGGACCGGCGGCGACTGGCCGCTACCGCGGCGGAGCTGGGGCCGTCCGTCCACCCGCGCACCGCCGACATGGCCGACCCGGACCAGTGCGCCGCGGTCGTCGACTGGACGCTGCGCACCCACGGCCGGATCGACGCCGCGGTGGCCTGCACGGGCGCCGCACCCGCCGGCCGGTTGTCTGATGTGGACGAAGAGGACTGGTTGCTCGCACTGCGTTCCAAACTGCTGGCGCACGCCACGCTGTGTCGTGCCGTGCTGCCGGCCCTGGCCACCCACGGAGGCGCCGCGGTGCTGGTCGGTGGCAACGCCGGTCTGCAGGCCGCGCCGTGGGAGGTGCTCGCCGGTAGCGTGAACGCGGCGGTCCTGAGCCTGGCCCGGTCGCTGGCGGCCGAGTACGGCACACGGGGAGTCCGGATCAACACCGTCCACCCCGGACCAGTCGACACCGGACGCTGGGGCCTGCTCACCGCACGGGTGGCCACCCTGCGCGGCGTCTCCGAGCAGCAGGTCGAACGCGACACACTCGGCTCCCTGCCACCAGGCAGGCTGTGCACGGCCGACGAGGTCGCCTCGGTCGTCGCCTTCCTGGTGTCGCCCCGTGCCGCGTTCGTCAACGGCGCCCACCTCGCCGTGGACGGAGCACAACAGAAAGGACGGTGGGGACTGTGAACACCGACCCCGGCCGGGCCCTCGCGGCAGCGACCCCCGCCGCGATCGCCGACGCGCTCGACCACCTCGGCCTGCCCGGCGTGCTCGCACCCGGGCTCCGCTCCCACGTCGCCGCCCGGATCGCGGGACCCGCCGTCACGGTCGTCTACGAACGCGCGACCGAGCGGAGACAACCCGAGCACACGTTCGAGGCGGTCGACACCGCGGCGCCGGGCAGCGTCCTCGTGCTCGCCGCCGGGGGCGACACCGGCATCGCGTTCTGGGGCGGAACCCTCACGGCGGCGGCCGTGCACCGGGGGCTCGCCGGCGCCGTCGTCGACGGTGCCGTCCGCGACACGGACGAGATCGCCGGCCATGGCTTTCCCACCTTCGCCCGTGGCGTCGCCCTGCGCGGCCCGGCGGGCCGGTTCCGTTCGGTGGCGCTGAACGTGCCCGTCATGTGCGCGGGTGTGACCGTCCACCCCGGCGATGTCGTGGTGGCCGGCCCGGACGGCGTGCTGGCGGTTCCCGGCGGGCACGCCGACGAGGTCGCCCGCGTCGCCGCGGAGTTCGACGAACGGGACCGGCTGCTCACCGAGAACCTGCTGGCCACCGGCTCACTCCGCGCGGCGACCCGGACCGTTTCCCTGTTCTAGGACTCGGGGCGGAACCGGAGCGCTGCCGAGATCTCGTCGGCCGCTTCCACCGTCACGGTGATCAGCTCCATCCGTCGTGACGCCGGCACCCGCGCGGCCGGGCACGGCAGGTTCAGCGCCGCCACGACGGCGCCCGTGTGGTCACGGATCGGCGCCGCCACCGCCCACACGCCCTGCTCCGTCTCGCCGTCGTTGATCGCGTAGCCCCGTTCGCGCACGGGTCCGAGGCTGTCGATGAACGCTTCGGGTGAAACCACCGTCCGGCTGGTGTGGCCGGGCCAGGGGCCCTCGGGAAGCAACTCGGTCAACTCGTCATCGGGGAGCGAGGCGAGCAGCACCTTGCCCGGAGCGCTGCCGAGGTAGGTCGGATGCCGCCACCCGACCGGGTGGAAGATCCGCAGGCCCAGAGGACCGTCCCGGGTGCCGACGAACACCACGTCGACGCCACTGCGCACGGCGAGCTGCGTCGTCTCCTCGGTCTTGTCGCGCAGCCGCTCCATCACGGGACCGGCCACGTCGATCAAGCTCGAGGTCTGTGCCGCGACGGCGCCGAGCCGGACGACCTCGTGATGCAGCCGGTACCGTCCGGACTCGGCGTCCACGCGGACGAAGCCGTGTTCCTCCAGCGTCAGCATCAGCCGGCGCACGGTACTGGCCGAGAGTTCCAGTTCCCGGCTGATCTCGGCGATCGTCTTCGCCGGCGCGTCGAGCGTGAAGGCGCTGAGCACCTGCAACAGTCGGCTCGCCGAGCGCATCGTCTCGCCCGTCTTGACCTTGACCAGGGCACCCCCTTCGTTCGTGCGCCCATCATAGGGCCCGCTGTGGGCGCGAGCTCACGTCCGGTAGCGCCCGAAGTCAGGCGCCCTCTTGGCCAGCAGGCCTGCCAGGCCCTCCCGTGCTTCGTCCGTGCCCTCGAACAGGTGCAGTGTGTCGAACGACAGCGACGACAGCGCCGTGACGCCCCCGGTGTCGGCGTTGAACGCGTGCTTGACGTAACCGAGCGCGGTCGGGCTGAGCGCGAGGATCTCGTCCGCCCAGCTGCGCACCTCCGCGCGCAGCCGGTCCCCGGGGACCACCGCGTTCACGAGACCCCACCGGTAGGCGGTCTCGGCGTCATAACGCCGGCAGAGCAGCCACAGCTCCCTCGCCCGTTTCTCCCCCACTGCCCTGGCGAGCAGCGTGGTGCCGAAGCCAGCGTCGAACGAGCCGACCCGGGGACCGGCCTGGCCGAACGTGGCATGCTCGGCCGCGATGCTCAGGTCGCAGAGCACGTGCAGCACATGGCCGCCACCAACGGCGACACCGTTGACGGCGGCGATCACGGGCTTCGGGATGTCCCGGATCAGCCGCTGCAGCGTCTCCAGTTCGAAAAGACCCGTCTCGCTCGGCCCGTAGTCGCCGGACTCCGCGCGCTGCTTCTGGTCACCGCCCGCGCAGAACGCCTTCTCACCCGCGCCGGTCAAGGCGACCACGCCGACCGACCGGTCCGCCCAGGCCAGCTTGAACGCCGCGACGAGCTCGTCCAGCGTCCGGCCGCGGAACGAGTTGAGTCGTTCCGGACGGTCGATCGTGATCCAGGCGAGCCCGCTCGCGCTCTCATAGCGGACGTCGGTGAAGTCTTCCGGTCGCAGCATCACAGGTTCCCTTTCTCGGCTACGTCGTCGGTCGGGACGAACGCCGGCGCGCCACCATCGGCGAAGTGGCACGCCACGGGGTGGGCCACGGTGCCGTGCGGCACGAGCGGCGGGGTCTCGTCGGCGCACCGCTGCTCGGCGCGCCAGCAGCGGGTCCGGAACCGGCAGCCGGACGGCGGGGCGGCCGGACTCGGGGGCGCGCCGCGCAGGATGATCCGGTCGCGCCGCCGGGCCTGATCCGGATCGGGCACCGGCACCGCCGACAGCAGTGCCTGCGTGTACGGATGTGCGGGCCGTTCGTAGAGCTCGCCGTTGTCAGCGAGCTCCACGATGCGGCCGAGGTACATGACGGCGATCCGGTCGCACAGGTGCCGCACCACGCTGAGGTCGTGGGAGATGAACACGTACGCCAGCCCCAGTTCCCGCTGAACGCGGTCGAGCATGTTGAGCACCTGTGCCTGGATGGACACGTCGAGGGCCGACACCGGTTCGTCCAGCACCAGTACGGACGGTTCCATCGCGAGTGCCCGCGCGACGGCGACCCGCTGCCGCTGCCCGCCGGAGAACTCGTGCGGATAACGGTCGGCGTGCTCGGGATTCAGCCGGACCAGATCCATGAGTTCGGTGACGCGCGCGGCGATCCGGTCGCCGGTCACCAGCCGGTGGACCCTGAGCGGCTCGGCGAGCACCTGACGCACCGTCATGCGCGGGTTCAGAGACGCGAAGGGGTCCTGGAACACCAGTTGCAGGCCCCTGGCCGCGGCACGCAGTGCTCGCCTGTTCGCGGCCGTGAGGTCGGTTCCGTGGAAGACGATCCGGCCGCCGCTGGGCTCGAGCAAGCGGACGATCGCCCTGCCGACCGTCGACTTGCCGCAGCCGGACTCACCGACCACGCCGAGTGTCTCGCCTGCCCGCAGCGCGAAGGAGACGCCGTCCACGGCACTGACCTCGCCGCGGCCGCTGCGGCGATCGGGGAACCGCTTGACGAGGTCGCGCACCTCCAGCACGACCGGCCCCGGCGTGCCGGCCGTGCGGGGCTCGTCCGGCTCGGCCCCCGCGCCGGCGACCTCCTCCGCGAAGTGGCAGGCCGACTCGCGGCCGGTCGCCGTCACCCGCAGCGCAGGGCGCTCCTCCCGGCACCGCGCCCGGTCCTGCGACAGCGCACAACGCTCATGGAACGCGCAGGCGCCCGGGATCGCCGCCAGGTCGGGCGGCTGACCTGGGATCGGCCGCAGCCGCGCGACGCGCCGGTCCAGGCGGGGCAGCCCGTCGAGCAGGCCCCGGGTATATGGGTGCCGCGGATCGCGCAGCACCTCCCGCACAGGTCCGTGCTCGACGATCCGGCCCGCGTACATCACCACGAGCCGGTCGGCCATCTCCGCGACCACGCCGAGGTCGTGCGTGATGAGGATCGTCGCGGCACCGGTCGCGTCCCGCGCGGCCCGCAGCGCCTCCAGGACTTGCGCCTGCACGGTCACGTCGAGCGCGGTCGTCGGCTCGTCGGCGATCAGCAGGCGCGGGTCGTTCGCGATGGCCATCGCGATGACGACGCGCTGGCGCATCCCGCCGGAGAACTCGTGCGGGTACTGGTCGAGACGGCGCTCGGGACTCGACACCCCGACCAGGGACAACAGCTCCGCCGCCCGCTCACGGACCCGCGCCTTCGACAGGTCGTGCTGGTGTGCGGTGATCGCCTCCCCGATCTGGTCGCCGATGGTCATCACCGGGTCCAGTGAGGTCATGGGGTCCTGGAACACCATCGCCACGTCGTTGCCGCGCAGCTGGCGCAGCCGTCGCGGGCTCACGCGCAGCAGGTCCTCGCCGAGCAGGCTGATCTCCCCGGCCCGCACGCTGGCGGTGCCCGGAAGCAACCCCATGACGGCCGCGACCGTGGCGCTCTTGCCGGAGCCGGACTCGCCGACGATGCCGAGTGTCTCCCCGGGGCGGACCTCGAAGTCGAGCCCGCCGGCGGCCACTACCTCGGCCCCGTTCCCGGTGAAGCCGACCCGCAGGTCCCTGACCCGCAGCACCGGTCCGCCGTCCCCCTGCGCCGACCGCGGCCCACCGGCCGCCCTGGAATCGACCACGCTCATGCCCGCCCCACCTTCGCCAGGCGCAGCACGCCGTCGGCATAGTGCTGGAAGCCCTGCACTCGCTGGCTGACCGCCTTGAGATCGGTGAAGAAGAACAGCGTCACCTGCGGCACTTCGCGGGCGAAGTCGTCGGCGAGCCGGCGTTCCAGCTCGGGCCCGCGTGCCTCGTCCGAGTTCGCCCGCAAGGCCGCGAGGTGCTCGTGCACGGTCTCGTCGGCGAAGCCGGACTCGTAGGCGCTGCCGTCAGGGTGGAAGTTGCGGTAGTAGCTCTCCCCGAGCGTGGGCAGGCCGCTGTTGGTCAGCAGGATCGCGTCGTAGTCGAGAGACCGGTACTGGGACAGCATCGCCCCGTACTCCCTGGCGTCGATCTCCATCGTGATGCCGGCCTGGGCGAGCTGACTCTGCAACGTCTGCGCCAGCCGGGACTGCGCGGGGTCGTCGGCGTTGACCAGCATCGAGAAGCGCGGGGCTACGCCGGCCTCGGCGGCGAGGCGCCGGGCGGTGTCCGGATCGGCCTGCGGCACCTGGCCGACTCCGGGGAACGGACCGGGTGCGGGCACGGCGTACTCGCCGTTGGCCACCCTGGCCGCCTCGGTGCGGTCGATGGCGGCCGCTACCGCGCGCCGCAGGCGCACGTCGTCGAACGGTGCCCGGCCGCTGTTGAAGTAGACCCGGATGTTGAACGTCAGCTCCCTTGTGGACAGCCGGAGCGAGTCGTTGTTCTCGATCCGCGGAACCGACTGGGGGCTTACGGTGTCGACGAGGTCGAGCTCACCGGCCAGTAGCCGGGCGACCTTGGCGTCGGTGTCCGGGATGATCCGGAAAACGACCCGGTCGACCGTGGGCGTGCCGGGCGTCCAGTAGTCCTCGTTGCGCGTGAGCGTGACGCTGTCGCCCGTGGTCTGCGAGGCGAACTCGAACGGCCCGGTGCCCACGGGATGTGCCGCGAACGCCGCCCGGTCCCGCGCCGCCTCGGGCGCGACCATCATCCCGGCCCGGTCGGCCAGTGTCGCCAGCAGCCCGCCGAACGGCTCGCTCAGCCGGAACCGGACCGTCAGTGGATCGACGACGTCCACCGACGAGATGGTGGCGATCTCGTCCGAGCGCGCGAGGTCGCGCATCCGTTCGATGTTCGCGGCCACGGCGTCGGCGTCGAACGCCTCGCCGTTGTGGAAGGTGACGCCCTCCCGCAGACGGAACGTGTAGGAGAGCTCGTCCGCGGACACCTCCCACGAGGTCGCGAGCCCTGGTACGAAGCCACCGTCCACATCGGTTTCCACCAGCCGGTCGAAGATGTTGGCCAGCACGTGCCGGTCGCCCGAAGACCCGGACTCGTGCGGGTCGAGCGAGTCGATGGACCGGTCGATCGCGACGGTCAGCGTGCTGTCGTCCCCGGACGGGGGGCCGCCCGCGGTGTCGACGTCCACCTGGCAGCCTGTCACCGCCAGCAGCGCGGCCGCGGCGAGAGCCGCGAAGGCCGGGCGCGCAATTCTCGATCGCATGGCACTTCTCCTTGTCCGTCCGGGCGGTCAGGCCGAGCGACGCCGCGGGTCGAAGACGTCGCGGAGCCCGTCGCCGAGCAGGTTGAAGCCGAGCACGGCCAGTGAAATGGCCAGGCCAGGCCAGAAGGCGTAGTTGATGTCCGTCAGCAGGTAGCCCTGCGCCGCGCGGAGCTCGGCGCCCCAGCTCGGCGTCGGCGGCTGCGTTCCGAGCCCGAGGAAACTCAGACCCGCCTCCGTCACGATGGCCACCCCGCAGGCCAGGCTGGCCTGCACGAGCAGCGGGCTCACCGCGTTCGGCAGGATGTGCCGGATCACGATGCGTCCCGAGGGCAGCCGCAGCACGCGGGCGGCCTCGACGTATTCCATGCCCAGCTGACTCAGCACCTGCGCACGGGCGATCCGCACGAAATGCGGGACGAAGGCGATACCGATGGCCACGGCGGCGTTGACCGTGCCCGGCCCGAGCACCGCTGCCGCCGCGAGCGCGAGGATGAGAAACGGGAACGCCTGCAGCGCGTCGACGACGCGCAGGATGCCGCCCCTGACCAGCCGGGACTGCGCGTACGCGGCCACCGCGCCCACCGGGATCCCGATGAGCGCGCTCAGCGCCACCGCGATCAGCCCGGCGAACAGGGAGACCCGCGCGCCGTGCAGGATCCGGGAGAACAGGTCCCGGCCGAGGGGATCGGTGCCGAACGGGTGCGCCGCCGACGGACCCTGGCCGGCCGCGGTGGCGTCGACCGCGTCGGGCGCCACCGCCACCAGCGGCGCGAGCGCCGCCCCGGCGACGAGCAGCAGGACCACGAGCCCGCCGATGACGACCGAGGGGTTGCGCAGCAGGCGGCGCGCCAGCCCCGCCCGGCGCGGACGCGCCACCGCGGCGGCACCGAGGTTGACTGTGCTAGACACCGGCGGCCTCCAGCGTGATCCGGGGATCGAGACGGGTGTAGAGCAGATCGACCAGCGTGTTGACCACCACGACCAGGACCGCCGCCGTCAGCAGGCAGCCCTGCACGACGACGAAGTCCCGCGCGAAGATGCTGTCCACGATGAGCCTGCCGATACCTGGGATCCCGAACACGGTCTCGGTGAGAACGAGACCACCGAGCATCTCCGCCATCTGCAGACCGGTGACCGTGACCACGGGGATCATCGAGTTCGGCAGGATGTGCCTGCGCATGATCCGCCGCCCCGTCAGTCCCTTCGCCTCGGCCACGCGGACGTAGTCCGCCGTGGACACGTCGAGTACCGCGGAGCGCACGAACCGGGCGATCTCCGCGGAGCGCCGGAACCCCGTCGCCACGACGGGCAACGCCATCAACGCGAGGTTCGCCTGCCAGTCAACGGTCAACGGCACGTACCCACCGGCGTTGAACCACTGGAGCTGAACCGCGAAGACGTAGATCAGCATGATCGCGAACCAGAACGCCGGTACGGACAAACCGGTCAGCGTCAGCGCCGAGGTCAGCACCCCGGACAGCCTGCCGCTGCCCTTCGCCGCGAAGATCCCCGCGGGGACCGCGATGAGCACCGCCACCAGCAGGCTCAGTATCGCGAGTTCCAGCGTGGCCGGTAACCGCTCCGCGATCAGGTCCAGCACCGGCCTGCCGTCCCTCGCCGACACTCCGAAGTCGCCGGTCACCACGTCCCCGATGTAGCTCAGGTACTGGACGGGCAAAGGCCGGTCGAGACCGAGCTCCTCCCGTACCTGCTCGACCCGTTCCGGGGACGCGTCGGCCCCGGCGTGGACGAGTGCCGGATCACCCGGCAACGCCTGGGTGAAAGCGAATACGATGACCGAGACAATGAGCAGGGTCAGTACGGTGGCCCCGAGCCGCCGCAGCAGCCAGCGCCACGCCACCCGGCCTCGATTCATGAGAGGCTCCTTTGCCCTCAAGACCTGCCACGTGATCAGTCGGATGATGCTGACACGTTTTCACCGAGCTCGGTTGGTGCCCAGCTTCAGTTCGGCGAGCACCTCGGTGGTGTGCTCGCCGAGCAGTGGCGGCGGCAGCGTCACCGCCGCCGGCGTCCGGGACAGCCGTACGGCGGGACCGACGAGCGGAACCGCACCCAGCCGGGGGTGGTCGACGGTGACCACCTGCCCCGACGCGGCCACCTCCTGGTCATCGAAGACCTCGTCGAGCGTCCGGACACGGGCGACAGCCACGCCCGCGCGCCAGAGCACGTCCTCCCAGTACGTGGCGTCTTCTGTGGACAGACGGTCCTGTAGCAGCGCCACGAGCTCGTCCCGGTGCGCGACCCGGTCGGCGTTCGTCCGGAACCGGGGGTCGCCGGCCAGCTCGGGGCACCCGATCGTCTCGGCCAGGAGCCGAAACAGCCGGTCGTTGGCGGCACCCACCACGACGTAGCCGTCCCTGGCACGGAACGCCTGGTACGGAACGATCGAGTCGTGCCCGCTGCCCTGCGGACCCGTGACGTGCCCGGCCACCAGGTAGGCGCTCGCCGCGTTGATGAGCGCCGCCAGCTGCGCGCTGAGCAACGACACCTCCACGTGCTGCCCCTCTCCGGTGCGCTGCCGGTGCAGCAAGGCGGCCAGGATGCCCTGGGCGGCGAACAGTCCGGTGGTGACGTCCACGAGCGCCACCCCCGTGCGGACCGGCTCGCCGCCCGGTGTTCCGGTGATGGACATCAGGCCGCCGTGCGCCGCCACCATGACGTCGTACCCCGCCCGCTCCCGGTACGGACCGTCGGTGCCGAAGCCGGAGATCGAGCAGTAGACGACGTCCGGCCGCAGCTCACGCACCGTTTCGTAGTCCAGCCCCAGCCGTCGCATAGTGCCGGGGCGGAAACTTTCCACCACGACATCGCTGGACGCGACGAGCTCACGGGCGAGCCTGCGCCCCTCCTCGCTCTTCAGGTCCAGCTCGACGCTGCGCTTGTTGCGATTCACCGCGAGGAAGTAGGTGCTCTCCCCGTCCTTGAACGGTGGCCCCCACCCCCGGCAGTCGTCGCCGGTACCGGGCCGCTCCACCTTGACGACGTCAGCACCGAGATCGCCGAGCAGCATCGTCGCGTAGGGGCCTGCGACCACCCTGGTGAAGTCGGCGACCCGCATGCCGGCGAGTGCGCGCTGTCCGTCCACTGCCGGTCACTCCGGAATCGCCAGGTCGGCCGGGCCCTGCTTGGAGCAGACCGCCTCGGGGAAGTAGGTCTCGATCATTCGGTTGACCAGCTCGACCCGGGTGGCGTAGCGCTTCGCGTCCTCGGCGGTCGACTGGAACGCGTGCGTCGCCTGCTCGAAGCCACCGGACTTGCAATGGATGGGCGCGGCCACGCGGACGATCTCGGCGACGTCGTAGTCACGCAGGAAGCCACCGGAGGACTGGGGGCTCTCTGTGGACATGTCCATGGGCAGCGTCGTGGCCTGCCGCAGCGCGGCCCACATCGGCGCGTCCAGGTCGCGAACCGGGTTGATGGTGTCGGCGCCCAGCCGCTCCAGCAACCGGACCGAGGCGGGGTTGCCGTGTCCACAGTGGCCGCTGACCTTGATGTGCAGGTTCGCGGGCAGCTCACCGGCCTTGCGCAACTCGTCGACAACGCACAGCAGGCCCTCGTCGTAGACCATGATGCCGCGCACGCCGAAGCCGACGGCACGCTTGACGTCCTCGATCGCGCGCGCGAGCTGGTCACCGCCGCGCAGCCGGTACGCGATCCGGGAACCCTCAACGGAACGGGCGGCCGCGGAGATGTCGTAGGTCGCGCGGGGGCCCACCGACATGATCAGCTCGACCTGCCATTCCTTGGCGATGGCCACCATCTCGCGCAGCTCGCGGTCGGTGTTGCGGAAGATCCCCATGGTGTGTGTGGCGCGGTGGAGGGTCAGCCCGATGCGGGCGGTCTCCTCGAGCGCGGCCTTCAGCGACTCGGGTGTCTGCAGGCCGGGAATCTCGCGGCGGTAGTGCGCACCGTCCGGGAACCGGTGCGGCGAGCCGGGAAGGTCGTACCGGTTTCCGGCGGGCAACCCTAGCCGCTCAAGCATTTCCCCTGTCTCGTCGAGCGACGTCCTGACTCGGGCCGGAGAGATACTCACTCGCTCCTCCATTCATATAATGGTTTAGGAAACCATTGTGTGAACTAGTGAACCATGCTGTGGTGTACTGGTCAACACATCGACACCGCGTCTTCGCAGGGCACGGCGCCACTGTCCAGAAAGGACGCGACATTGCCGACCGCGCGGCGGAGCATCGGTACCACGTTGTCGGCGATCGCGCCTGCCTGGTGGGGAGTGACGACGACACGCGGAGCGCTCAACAGCGGCGAATCCGGCGCGGGCGGCTCGGGTTCGAACGTGTCGACACCCGCGCCGGCGAGCCTGCCCCGGTGAAGGGCATCCGCGAGGGCGCGCTCGTCGACCACACCACCACGCGCGGTGTTGACGAGTACCGCACCGGATTTCATCCGCGCGATCCGCGGACCGTCGAGCAGGTGCCGCGTGTCGGGTTTGAGCGGCACGTGCAGGGACACGACATCGCTCGTGGCAAGAAGCTCGTCGAGATGGCAGTACCGCGTCCGCAGCTCCGCCTCCACCTCGGCCCCCGGGCGACGGGGGTCGTAGTAGCACACGGTCGTGCCGAAACCGGCAAGCCTGCGCGCCACCTCCCGCCCGATCGCGCCGAAACCGACGAGACCGACCTGCTTGCCCGCGAGCCCACGGGTGACGGCGCGCGCCCGCTCCTTGCGCCACTGCCCCGCCCTGGTCGCGCCGTCGAACTCGATCAGCCCGCGCAAGGTGGCGAGCATCAGCAGCACGGCATGCTCGGCGACGGCTCCGGCGTTTCCCCCGGCGAGCCGCGCCACCGCGACGCCGTGCCGCTCCGCCGCCGCGACGTCGATGTTGTCCACGCCCGCACCCAGCTTCTGGATGAGCCGTAGCCGGGGCGCGGCCGCGATGTCACCTGCCCGGATGGGCGTCCAGCCGGCGAACCAGACGTCCGCGACCGAGCGGTCCGCCTGGTCCGGGAACGTCACCCGCCACCCACGGGGCATCGCGGTGGTGATGACGGCGCGCACCTCGGTGTCGTAGGTGTCGAGAAACGCGACGTGGGGCTTCATGGCGCGGCCAGCAGGGTCAGGACGGCGGCGACGAACGCGGCGCGGCCGCGCTCAGGGCGCTCCAGGTGCACGAAATGGGTGCCCTGGGGCAGCTCGAGGACCTCGACCGACCGTGCGTTGCGCAGGTCGCGTACCAGGGCCGCGAGATCCTCCGGCCGGGAGAGGAAGTCGTGCGCGGCCCGGCTCGCCAGCACGTGGCACCGCAGCTCGGAGGCGTTCCACAGCGAGCCGCCCGTGGCGAGCAGGAAGGCGTCCGCGAGCGGCCCGGCCGGGGACCGGCTGCTCGGCGGGCGCCGGGTGTGGCTCGTCGGATCGCCCGCCAGCGCCGCACTGACGTAGGCCTCGGCGATCGCCGGATCACGCCAGCCATCCGGATCGGCCGCGGGAATGGTCCGGTCCCAGCCGCCGAGCAGATCGGCGCCGGTGCTGAGCCGGTAGCCGCCGACCGCCGCCGCCGCGAACCGGCCGGGCCGGCCGGGATCGGCGAGGCGGGAACCGCGGCCCATCGTGGGATGCCCGTCCGTGCCTCCGTACAGCGTGTTGTGGAGTACCAGATGTGACACCAGTGCGGGGTGCTGGACCGCCACGAGTCCGGCCCACACGCTGCCCGTAGCCCAGCCGAGCAGTGCCACCGGCGTTCCATGCCGCGCGGCGACCTCCCCCGCGACCGCGGCGATGTCGGTGGCGGCCTCGGACGCTCGCACCAGCGGTGGCGAATCGCCGGGCGGCCCCGTCATCGCCGCCGGGCGGGTCGACGCGCCGAACCCGCGCACGTCCAGCACGTAGACGGCATGGCCGGCACCGGCCAGGTCCTCGGCGAGCGATCCGCCCGGCACCGGCAGGTCGAACGCCGCGATCCCATCCGCCCGTGCGCCGTGCACGAGCACCACCGGCCTGCCGGTCACGATGTCGGGGAGCACCGCGCGGACGCGCACGGTGATCCCCGGTTCCGACACCACCCGCAGTTCCGCTCGCCCCAGGCGGCCGCTCGCCGCCGCGGTTGGCTCTTGTGCCATGTCGACTCCTCTCGGTGGAGGATGACAAGCATTGACTCTTCATAATCTGACGTCAATAGTCATATAGTGACTCGAGTGAACTGAAGGAGGAGTTGCGGTGGCGGCGAGGATGCTGATCGCGGGCGAATGGGTGGAGGCGGCAAGCGGTAAGACGTACACCCGAGCCAATCCCGCCACCGGGGAACCGGTGGGCGAGGTGCCGCTGGGTGACGAGCGCGACGCGGAACACGCTGTGGCCGCGGCCGCCGCCGCGTTCCCCGGCTGGCGCGCTACACCGGTGACCGAACGCGCCGCCGCGCTGCGCCGGACGGGCGGCGTGCTGCGGGCACGCGTCGCCGACATCGCTCGCCTGATCACCTCGGAGCAGGGGAAACCGATCGGCGCCGCACGGGCCGAGGTGCTTGCCGCCGCCGAACTTCTCGACTGGTACGCCGAAGAGGCCAGGCGCGTCTACGGCGAGTGGATCCCCGACCCACTGCCCGACCGCCGCCTGCTCACCGTGCGCCAGCCCATCGGCGTCGCCGCCGCGATCACGCCGTGGAACGTGCCGGTGTCCATGGTGGCTCGCAAGGCGGGCGCCGCACTCGCCGCGGCCTGCGCGGTGGTGGTCAAGCCTGCCGAGCAGACCCCGCTGAGCGCGCTCGCGGTCGCCGAGGCCTTCACCGAGGCCGGGCTACCACCTGGCGCCGTCAACGTCGTCACCGGCGACCCCGCGTCGATCGGCGGTGTGCTGCTCGGCGACGACCGCGTCCGCGCGGTGAGCTTCACGGGATCCACGGCCACGGGCATGCTGCTGATGCGCCAGGCCGCGGGGACGGTGAAGAAACTGTCGCTCGAACTCGGCGGCAACGCGCCGTTCGTCATCTTCGACGACGCCGACCTCGACCTAGCGGTCGCGGCGCTCGCGGCCGTGAAGTTCCGCAACGCCGGGCAGACCTGCGTGTCACCGAACCGCGTTTTCGTGCACGAATCCGTCGCTGAGGCCGTCACGGCGCGGTTGACGCGGTCGGTCCGCTCGCTCCACGTCGGCAACGGCCTCGCGCCGGAAGCGCAAGTCGGCCCACTCGTCGACCACGCGGCGCTCGCGAAGGTCGAACGGCACGTCGCCGACGCGCTGGATCGCGGCGCGCGGCTCGAGACAGGCGGACGGCGGCTCACCGGCGGAGAGTACGACGGCGGCGCCTTCTACGAACCCACGGTGTTGTCCCATGTGGATTCTTCCATGCTCATCGCCACCGAGGAGACCTTCGGCCCCGTGGCGGGTCTGCTGACCTTCTCCGGTGAGGACGAGGTCGTAGCGGCGGCCAACGCGACGCCCTACGGCTTGGCGTCCTATGTGTACACACGTGATCTGGGCCGCGCGTTCCGGGTCGCGGAGGGGATCGAGGCGGGAATGGTCGGCGTCAACGACACCAGGCTCTCCGCACCAGAGGCGCCCTTCGGCGGGGTGAAGCACAGCGGGCTGGGCCGGGAGGGCGGCAGGCAGGGCCTCGACGAGTTCCTCGAGACGAAACTCATCACCATCGGTATCTGACGGGCAAGGTTGAACGTGACATTGCTGGCCGATTCCCGCTCACTCCCCCGAGACGCCCCCATCCTGGCAGCCCGCCGACCGCAGTGAAGGCCACCTTCACTGCGTGGAATCAGACTCAGCGGCGCGCAGCGCCTCCGACTGGGTGGTGGAGGGAGACGGGCCAGCGCAGGCATGGTGGCCTTCACTGCGGTCCGGGCTACTCGGCGAACCAGGCGGCGGGGTTCTCGATGAGGGCATCGGTGACCGTGGTGGCGGCGGCCCTGGCCACCACGTCGGGGGGAAGGCGGGAGGCACGCACGCGGGTCGCGCTGCCGGGACAGCGGGCGCGCAGCGCCGCCTCCACCGCGCCGAGGAAGTCCTCGCCCAGCGCCGGGAAGTGCCCGCCCAGCACCACAACCTCCGGGTCGAGCGCGGGCACCAGCCCGCCGAGGACCTCACCGAGCGCGGCGGCCGCCCGACGGGTCGCCGACAGCGCCCTCGGCTCGCCGGAGCGGACCAGCCTCGCGAGCCCGCTCTCCCCACCCGCCAGCCGCGACCTCGCCGGGCCGTCCAGCCCGGCGGCCCGTAGCAGCGCGCTCTGCCCCGCCACCGTGTCGAGGCAGCCGCGCCCGCCGCACACACACGGCTCCTCCGCCCCGCCGACGCGCACGTGGCCCAGCTCGCCCGCGGCTCCGCGAGCCCCCGCGTGCACCTCGCCGCCGACGAGGACGCCCGCGCCGAGGCCGTCCTCCCCGCCCACGTAGACCAGCACGTCGCCGTCCTCGCCGTCGAACCAGCGCTCGGCGCGGGCCGCGAGCTGGTGGCTGCCCGCGACCGTCACCGGGATGCCGCCTGCGCCCAGGGCCGTGAGCCGGTCGCCGAGCAGCCACGGCAGGTTCGTCTCCGTCCAGCCCAGGCTTTCGGCGCGGACCACCGTCGCGTCCCTGATGCGCCCCGGCAGGCCCACCGCGACCCCGGCGACGACGTTGTCGGTGCTGTTGGCGGTGTTCAGCAGCCGCCGCAGCACCGGCTCGGCAGCCTTGACCGCGCGGAGCGGGTCGCCGCGCAGGTCGTCGGCGCGGCGCAGCGCGCGGTCGCGGACGCGGCCGGTGAGGTCGAGCAGGCAGCCCGCGACGTGGTCGGCTTCGATCTGCAGGCCGATCCCGGCCGGCCCCAGCGAGTTGAGCACGAGCAGGTTGGCGGGGCGGCCCGGGCCGCCGGAGCGGCCGGTGCCGATCTCGCGCAGCAACCCTCCGTCGAGCAGCTCGCCCGTCAGCTGGGTGACCGTGGACTTCGTCAGCCCGCTCTCCTGTGCCAGCCGCGCCCTCGACACCGGGCCGAGGCGCGCCGCCAGCCGGGTGACCAGCGCGAGGTTGTGCCGGTGCTGCTGGACCGGGCGTACCGGCGCGTCGCGCTCCAACTGCGGCTCCTTGGATAATTAGTTCGTCTACTAGACTATCGAACTCTAGCGGTCGCGAACCACGATCGGCTAGACAGTGCGCATGGCTGATGTGTCCTTCCGCGAAGCGTCCCGCATCTTCTCCGGCAACCCCCCGGTCCGGGCCGTCGACAGGTTGTCCCTCGACATCGCCGACGGCGAGTTCCTGGTGCTCGTCGGCCCGTCGGGCTCGGGCAAGTCCACCGCGCTGCGCATGCTGGCGGGGCTGGAGGACGTCGACGAGGGCGCCATCACCATCGGCGGCCGCGACGTCACCGAGGTGTCGCCGAAGAACCGCGACATCGCGATGGTGTTCCAGTCCTACGCGCTGTACCCGCACATGACCGTCGCGGAGAACATGGGCTTCGCGCTGAAGATCAAGCGCATCAGCAAGGCCGAGATCGCCGAGCGCGTCAAGGAGGCGGCGCGCCTGCTCGACCTCACCGACTACCTCGACCGCAAGCCGAAGGCGCTCTCCGGCGGCCAGCGGCAGCGCGTGGCGATGGGCCGCGCGATCGTCCGCGAGCCCGCCGTGTTCCTCATGGACGAGCCACTGTCCAATCTGGACGCCAAGCTGCGCGTTGAGACGCGCGCCAACATCACCGCGCTGCAGAGCAGGCTGGGCACCACCACGGTGTACGTGACCCACGACCAGATCGAGGCCATGACCATGGGCCACCGGGTCGCGGTGCTGAAGAACGGCGTGCTGCAGCAGTGCGACACGCCCCGCGCGCTGTACGACCGGCCCGGCAACGTGTTCGTCGCCGGTTTCATCGGCTCCCCCGCGATGAACCTGACCACCGTGCCGCTCACCGCGGAGGGCGCGAAGCTCGACGGCCTGACCGTGCCGATCGCGCGCGACCTGCTGAGCGGCCGGGAGGCGAGCGAACTGAGCGAGGTGACCGTCGGCATCCGGCCGGAAGGCCTGCGCCCCGCGGACGCCGGTGAGCCCGCGCTGGAGCTGAAGGTGGAGCTGGTCGAGGTGCTCGGCTCGGACGCCTACGTCTACGGCCAGGTCGCCGTCGGCGGGACGCACGAGCGCTTCATCGTCCGCACGGAGACCCAGAACACGCCGTCGTTCGGCGACACCATCCGGGTCACGCTGCGCGATCCGGACGCCGCGCACACGTTCAACCCGGAGACGGGTCAGCGCCTGACCGCCTGAGCCCGGGGTTCGGCAGGCGTTCTCCTCGCGTTCGGGGGTATTGCCTGGGCGGTCGCGGTGGGACCATGGACCGATGTCCAGCCCGCGACCGCCCGCGCCCGACCCGACGGGAGCCAGGCCGGGCACGGGCGGGCAGCCGCGTGGCTCGCTCGGTCTCGTCGCCGCCGTGTTGCTCGTGCTCGCCGCGGGACTCACGGCGTTCGCGTCGTTCCAGCCGCTGTTCACCGGCCGGATCTCGTCGCCGGGCCAGGCAGGCTTCGAGCTGTCGATCACGGCGTGGGGCGTGGACACCGACGCCCCGCAGCAGGAGGGCGGGGTGCCCTCGAACGGACTGCCGCTCTCCGTCGCCGCCGGGTTACTGGCCGGGGCCGCGGTGCTGACACTGCTGGCCGTCTCGCGCCGCGCCGCCGGGCTGGTCGCCGCCATCGGCGCGGCCTTCCTCACCGGCGCGGGCTGGGTCGTGTTCATGCAGGTGCTGAGCTGGATCGACACGTTCCGCTCCACCGAGAACGGCCGGGGCCCCTTCCAGGTGGACACGAGCACGAGCATCGGACTCGGCACGTGGCTGCTGGCGGGCGCGCTCGTGCTCGCCATCGCGGGCACGGTCCTCGCCCTGCGCATACCGAAGACGCGAGCCGAGCCGGTGACACCGCGCTACGGCTTCCCCGCGCCGATGGGACCGCCACCGCCGTCCTCGCCCGACCCGGGCGTGTGGAAGCCGGCGGAGCGGCACGGACCACCGTCGGCTCAATAAAGCCGAGCCGTATAGGTCGTTATACGAGACGCTCTACTGTGGACCAGGGCTCGTCCGCGATCCGCGTCCGCCGCATGAGCACGCCAGACCAGGGCTTGCGCTGGAGCGCGCTCAAGGTCCTAGCGTCGCCGCCATGTTGAAGCGAACGCGACGGCTGTGGCAGGACGGTCCCGAGGTGGGGGCGATCGGCCTCGGTTGCATGGGCATGACGTGGGCGTACGGCGGCACGACCGACGCCGAGAGCCCGGACGAGGTGATCGGCAGGGCACTGGAGCTCGGCGTGAACTTCGTCGACACGGCCGACATGTACGGGCCGTTCACGAACGAGGAAGTGGTCGGCGCGGCGCTCAAGGGCAGGCGTGACGACGTCGTGCTCGCCACGAAGGGTGGCAACGTCGTCCGGCTCACCGAAGACGGTGCGCAGGCGATGCCGGCGCAGGACGGGCGGCCCGAACATCTGCGCCAGGCCATCGACGGCTCGCTGCGGCGGCTCGGCTTCGACCACGTCGACCTGTACTACCTGCATCGCCCCGACCCCGAGGTGCCGGTGGAGGACAGCATCGGCGCAATGGCGGAGATGGTCGCGCAGGGCAAGGTGCTCGCGCTCGGCGTCTCGGAGTTCACCGTCGAGCAACTCGACCGTGCCCAGGCGGTGCACCCGATCAGGGCCGTGCAGTCGGAACTGTCGCTGTGGACCCGCGAGCATCTCGCCACCACGCTGCCGTGGTGCGTCCGCAACGACGCCGCGTTCGTGCCGTTCTCCCCGCTGGGCCGCGGTTTCCTGACCGGCCGGTTCCGCGAAGCCGCGTTCGCGCACGACGATTTCCGCGCGAAGCTGCCGCGTTTCCAGGAGGAGAACCTCCGCGCCAACCTCGCCATCGTGGAGCGGGTCGAGGCCGTGGCCGCGCGGTACGGCGCGACGGCGGCACAGGTCGCTCTGGCCTGGACCCTCGCGCAGGGTGAGCACGTGGTGCCCATTCCGGGCACCCGCAGGCGTTCGCGGCTCGAGGAGAACGCGGCCGCGGCCGAACTGACGCTGACCGAGACCGATCTCGCGGAACTGGACGCGCTTCCTGCGCCCGAAGGCACGCGCTACTGATTCACGGGCGATTTCACACTCGCTTTGCTTACGGTGCCTTTCGCCCCGTTCTGTTCGGATGGACTCCTCGCGCAGGAAAACGCGAAAGGGGAAATCACCATGCGAATCAGGACACTCGCCGGGCTCGCGATCGCGGGAGCCTCGGCGGCGGCGATCGCGGGCGGTGTCGCGCTGGCCGACACGCCGGGCTCCGCGGAGGAGCCGACCGTGCGGATCGTGCAGGAATCGCAGCCGAACGACGGCGAGGACTGCCCGTCCGGCAGCGGGCAGTCCTCGCCGGAGCAGGAACTGTGAGCGACCAGCTCGAACAGACGCTGTTCGAGGTGAAACGGATGATCGTCGGGCAGGACCGTCTGGTGGAGCGGCTCGTCATCGCGCTGCTCGCCGACGGCCACTGCCTGCTCGAGGGCATGCCGGGCGTGGCGAAGACCCTGGCCGCGCAGACCCTCGCGAAGGCCGCGGGCGGCACGTTCTCGCGCATCCAGTTCACGCCCGACCTGGTGCCCTCGGACATCGTGGGCACGCGGATCTACCGCGCCTCGAAGGAGCGTTTCGACGTCGAGCTGGGGCCGATCATGGCCAACGTCGTGGTCGCCGACGAGATCAACCGGGCGCCTGCGCGCGTACAGTCGGCGCTGCTGGAGTCGATGGCCGACCGGCAGGTGTCCATCGGCGAAGCCAGCCATCCCGTTCCCGAGCCGTTCCTCGTGCTCGCCACCCAGAACCCGGTGGAGTCCGAGGGCGTCTACGCGCTGCCGGAGGCGCAGCGGGACCGGTTCCTGATGAAGGTGTTCGTCGACTACCCGAGCGAGCTCGACGAGCTCGGCATCCTCTACCGGATGGGCACCCGCAGGCCGGTGGCGAGGCGCGTGCTCGACCCGGAGACCGTGCTGCGGCTGCAGGAACAGGCACGCGACGTCTACGTGCACCACGCGCTCGCCGAGTACGTCGTGCGGCTGGTGATGGCCACCCGCAAGCCGGAGCAGGCGGGGCTGCCGGAGCTGGCCCCGGTGCTGGCCTTCGGGGCCAGCCCGCGGGCCACACTCGGGCTCGTCGCCGCGGCGAGGGCGCTCGCGCTGCTCCGCGGCCGCGATTACGTGCTGCCCGGCGACATCCAGGAGCTCGCCGTGGACGTGCTCGCCCATCGGCTGGTGCTGTCGTTCGACGCGCTCGCCGACGGCGTCGCCGCCGAGGACGTGGTGCGGCGGATCGTCACGACCCTTCCCGTGCCGCAGGTGGCACCGGCACAGGCGGAGGTCGCATGAGTCCCCCGGTCGGCGGGCTCGTCCCGCACCACCGCCTGCGGCGGCTGGAGCTCACCGTCACGCGGCGCCTCGACGGCCTGCTGCGCGGGCAGCACTCCGGGTTCCTGCCCGGCGCGGGCACCGAACCCGCGGGCAGCAGGGAGTACCGGCCCGGCGAGGACGAGGTCCGCCGCATCGACTGGGCGGTGACGGCACGAACGGGCACCCCGCACGTGCGCGACACCGTCGCCGAGCGCGAGCTGTCGGTGCACGTGCTCGCCGACGCCACCGCGAGCATGGACTTCGGCACCGTCGAGCTGGAGAAACGCGAGCTGGCCGTGGCCGCCGTCGGCGCGGTCGGCTTCCTCACCGCCGGTGCGGGCAACCGGCTCGGCGCCGACCTGCTCGGCCCGCACGGGGTGCGGCGGTTCCCGCCCCGTGCGGGCCGGACCCACCTGCTCGCGGTGCTGAACGCGATGCTCGCCGCGCCGAGGGCCACCGAGGGCGCGGTCGCGCTGGCGAGCGCGCTGCGGGGACTCGACCGCTCACTGCGCAGGCGCGGGCTCGTCGTCGTGGTGTCGGACTTCCTCGACGACGGCGACTGGGGTGTCCCGCTGCGCAGGCTCGGCCTGCGGCATCAGGTGCTCGCCGTGGAGGTCACCGACCCACGCGAGCTGGAGCTGCCCGACGTCGGCCTGCTGAGCGTCGTCGACCCGGAGACGGGCCGCCGCGCGGAGATCCCCACCGGCAGCAGGCGGCTGCGGGAACGCTTCGCCGAGGCCGCCGCCGCGCAGCGCCACCGCGTGCGGGACACGCTGCGCCGCGCGGGCGTGGCGCACGTGGCGCTGCGCACCGACCGCGACTGGGTGGCCGATCTCGGCAGGCATGTGCTCGCGCACCGGCGGCTCGCGCTCGCCGCCAGGGGCAGAGCGGGTGCGCCATGAGCTTCCTGTCACCGGAACGGCTCTGGCTGCTGCTCGGTGTGGCGGCCCTGCTCGTCGCCTACGTGCTGCTGCAACGCCGCCGCAGCCGCTATGCGATGCGGTTCACCAACCTGCCGCTGCTCGAACGGGTCGCTCCCGCGCGCCCCGGCTGGCGCCGCCACGTCCCCGCCGGTCTGTTCCTGGCGATGCTGGGGCTGCTCGTGGTCGGCTTCGCGCAGCCAGTGGACGAGGTGCGGGTGCCGAGGGAGCGGGCGACCGTGCTCGTGGCGGTGGACGTGTCGCTGTCCATGCGGGCCGCCGACGTCCCGCCCGACCGGCTCGCCGCGGCCCGCGACGCGGCGGCGGAGTTCGTGAACGGGCTGCCCGAGGAGTTCAACGTCGGGCTCGTCGCCTTCGCGGGCAACGCCACGGTGCTGGTGCCGCCTGTCACCGACCGCGACGCGCTCCACGCCGGGCTCGACCGGCTCGACGTCGGCGCCACCGGCACGGCGGGCACGGCCATCGGCGAGGCCATCGCGGCGTCACTGGACGCCGTGCGCGGCCTCGACGCGCAGGCCGTGACGGAGCCGCCGCCCGCCAGGATCGTGCTGCTCTCCGACGGCGCCAACACCGCGGGCCGCTCGCCCGAGGACATGGCCGCCGACGCCGGGGCCGCCGACATCCCCGTCGACACGATCTCGGTGGGCACCGAGGACGGCGAGGTGGAGATCAGCGGGCAGTGGCAGGACGTCCCGGTCGACGGCGAGACCCTGCGCATGGTCGCCGAGCAGACCGGCGGCTCCTACCACGAGGCGGCCACGGCCACCGAGCTGCGCGACGTCTACGGCGACATCGGCTCGTCGGTGGGCTACCGCACCGAGGAACGCGACGCCTCCAGCCGGTTCATCGGCTTCGGCCTGCTCGCCGCGCTCGCCACGGCCGGCACGTCGATGCTCTGGTTCTCCCGGATCCCATGAGGAGCACACAGTGACCCTGCGACCGACCGGACTCGGCCAACCGCGCGGGCCGCGGTTCCTGCCCCCGCCGGAACAACCGCCACCCCCGCCCGAGCCGCGGCGGCCGTTCGCCCCGCCGCCCCCGGCACCGGAGCGCACGAGCAGCCGATGGCCCCGGCTGTTCGGCGCGGGGCTGCTCGTGGCCGCGCTCTCGGCCGGCACGGGAGCGCTCGCCGGGCGCGCGGCGGCCCCGGACGACGGCGAGGTGACGTTCCCGCGCGCCGAACCGGCCCCCGACTCCACGGCCGGGCTGGTCGGCGTCGCCGAGCGCGTTCGCGCGGGCGTGGTCTCCATCTCGGCGCCAACCGGCGGCGGGGTGGCCGGGGGTTCGGGCTTCGTGCTCGACGACCGCGTGCACGTGCTCACCAACGACCACATCGTGTCGGGCGCGAGCTCGGTGAGCGTCATCGGCTCCGACGGCAGGCGGGTGCGCGCCGACGTGGTGGGCCGCGACCCGCGCAACGACATCGCCGTGCTGCGGATCGAACCCAGCGCGGCACTGCGGGCGCTGCCGCTCGGCCGCTCCGCCGACGTCCAGGTGGGCGAGCGGGTGCTCGCGGTGGGCTCCCCGCTCGGGCTGTCCGGAACGGTCACCTCCGGGATCGTCAGCGCCGTCGAGCGGGAGGTCCGCCTCGGCGGCACAGCCCAGACCGCCGTGCAGACCGACGCCTCGATCAACCCCGGCAACTCCGGCGGCCCGCTCGTCAACGCGCGCGGCGAGGTGATCGGCGTGAACACGGCGATCGCGACCGACGACGGCGGCGGCAGCATCGGCATCGGCTTCGCCATCCCCGTCGACCGGGCGGCCGACGTCGCCGAGCGCCTGATCGCGGGCGGGTGAGCGGCGATGCGGCTGCTGCTCGTGGAGGACGAGGAGGACCTGGCCGAGGCCGTGGTGCTCGGGTTGCAGCGCGCCGGGTACGCGGTGGACCACGCCGCGACCGTCGCGCAGGCCACCGAACGGCTCCCGGTCAACGCCTACGACCTGCTGCTGCTCGACCTCGCGCTGCCCGACGGCGACGGTTTCTCGCTGTGCCGGGCGATCCGCGACGGCGCGCTGCCCGTGGCCGGCGGCGGCGACCTGCGCGTGCTCATGCTCACCGCGCGCGGCGCGCTCGCCGACCGTGTGCGGGGTCTCGACGACGGGGCCGACGACTACGTGGTGAAGCCGTTCGCGCTCGACGAGCTGCTCGCCAGGGTGCGGGCGCTGCTGCGCAGGGAGACGCGCGGGGTCACCGCCGTGCTCAGCGTCGGCGAGCTGCGCATCGACACCGCGCGGCACCGCGCGTGGCGTGGCGAGCGCACCCTTTCCCTGTCCCCCAAGGAGTTCGCGGTGCTCGAGTACCTCATGACCCGGCCCGGTCACGTCGTGTCCACGGAGGAACTGCTGGAGCACGTGTGGGACGAGAACATCGACCCTTTCACCCACACCGTGCGAGTCACCGTCGGCACGCTGCGGCGCAAGATCGGCAACGGTGACGAGCACTCGATCATCGAGACGATCGTGGGCCGGGGGTACCGCCTGAAGGAGTCCTGATGCCGCAGTTGCCCGCCTTCCCGCGCTCGATCCGGTTCCGGTTGACGGTGCTGTACTCGACCCTGCTCTTCGTGCTCGCGGGAGCGGGGCTGCTGGCGATCTACGTCGCCGTGGAACGCAGCACCGACCCCAAGCCGATCACCGAGCGCTACGAGGCCGAACTGGTCAAGCGCAAGGCCGACGGCAGCGAGGTGCAGGTGGGCACGATGGAGGTCGCCGCCGTCGAGGAGATCGAGTCGGAGGTGAACCTGCGGACGCTCGAGGCGATGCGGAACTACTCGGCGGCCGCCGTCGGCGGGCTGTTCGTGCTGAGCCTCGGCATCGGCTGGGTGCTCTCCGGCCGTGCGCTGCGGCCCGCGCGCTCGATCGCCCACACGGCGCAGGAGATCCAGGCCAGTGACCTGTCTCGGCGGATCCGGCTGGAGGGACCGCGCGACGAGCTTCGGGAGCTTTCCGACACGATCGACTCGATGCTCGACCGGCTCGACGCCGCGTTCTCCGCGCAGCGACAGCTGATCGACGACGCGTCCCACGAGCTGCGCAGCCCGCTGGCGATCATGCGCGCGCACCTGGACGCGTCGCTGAAGACGCCGGAGGCGACCGAGGAGGAACGTGCCCGCGCGGTGCGGGCGATCGACCGCGCCGCCGAGCGCATGTCCCGCCTCGTGGAGGACCTGCTCGCGACGGCGCGGCGGGACACCGACGCGCTCGCCGACACCGACGTGGACCTTGCCGCCGTCGCCCGCGAGGCGGGTGAGGAGTTCGCCGTGCTCGCGAGCGAGCGCGGCCTGCGGCTGTCCTACGTGCTGCGCGACGGGCTCACCGTGATCGGCGACCACGACGCGCTGCGCAGGGCGGCGGGCAACCTGCTGTCCAACGCGGTGCGCCTCTCCCCCGCCGACGGCGAGATCACGGTCGGCTGCGGCCGGGCGGGCGCGTGGCTGTGGCTCGCGGTCGCCGACCACGGCCCTGGCATCGCCAGCCAGGACCAGGCGCGCGTGTTCGACCGGTTCTGGCGCGGCGAGCAGGACCGGCCCGGCGGGCGGCGGGATCGGCACACCGGCCTCGGTCTGGCGATCGTGCGCCAGATCGTGGAGTCGCACGGCGGCCGGGTCGCCGTGTTCTCCGGGCGCGGCGCGGGAAGCACGTTCGTGCTGTGGTTCCCCGCCCACGGCGCCGACGGCGACGGCCAGCCGCCGAAGCAGAACCCCCTTTCGCGCCAAGGCTGACGGGCTCAGGGATGGAGGAGGAGCTTCACGTGCCGATCGGGGCGCTGACGGCATCAGTTCCCCGGTTTTTACAACGCTTGTTTCACCTAACCAAGCGAACGTAACGCCCTGCGCGGCCTGGGGACAAGGGTGACAAGGCCCGGGTCACCATCCCGCGACGAGAGTGCCCACCAGTTCCCCGGCCAGAGCGTCCAGCGAGTCCCCTTCCGGCCGCTCGTCCGCGAAGGCGAGCAGGAACGCCTGCTGGAAACAGGCGCCGAGCAACAGAGCCGCAGCGGCGTCCGGGTCGACGGCGGCAGGGACCCGGCCGCTGTCGCGCTCCGCGCGCAGGTAGGCGGCCAGCTCCGTCAGGGGCCTGCCGGGCCCGGAGCCGGGAGCCACCTCGCGAAGCCGTTCCCGGTGCGCGGCGAGCAGTTGCCGCGAGGAGAACACCGACGCCGAGACCGGGAAGCTCTCGGCATAGAACTCGATCGCGGTCCGCGCGACGTCGACGAGATTGTCGCGCACGGCGCGCTCGCCAACCCGCTCCGGCAGGCCCGCGAGCAGCGGCACCAGCCCGGGCAGGCGCTCGATGAGCACGGTCAGGAAAATCTCGGTCTTGTCGTGGAAGTGCTTGTACAGCGCGGCTTCCGAGTAGCCTGCCGCTCGCGCGATCTCCTTGGTCGTCGCGCGGGCGTAGCCCTCGTCGCGCATGATCCGCGCCGCGGCCGCGATGATGTCCTCGCGCGTGCCCATCGGCCCTCCCCCTGGAGTGAGTGTCTGCTCACCCTAGCCGCCGCCCTGTTCTACCGCTCCGTGCTGGAACTCGATCCCGAGCGGACGACGGAGTTCGCCGCGCCGTTCGGGCTGGTGCGCAGCCGGGCGGTGACCGACGAGGCGAAGCGGGTGCGGACCGCGCCCGACGTCGCACGCCAGCGCCGGGGCAGTGGGCCAAGCGCGTGCCGTCACCGCAGCACGGGGCTTTCCGCAGCGACGACGCGATCGCGAGCGCCGCCGAGGTCCGGGACGGGCGCGTGTTCTTCGAGGTCGTCCAGCGCCTGCGCGGCTACGCGGGTTACGGCGCGGTCAACGCGCCGGTGCGGATGGCCGCCCACCGGAGGCTCCGCGCCCGGAAACAGGGAAATAGTGGTGCGGGCAGCCAACACCCCATTTAGCCGGCTGCCCGCACCTCCACTTGGGGCCGTGCGGATACCAGGAAACGACACCGTCACCTGGCTGCACGCCCCCGGTACCAGCCGGCGATTTCCCCGCCACCGGTCGGTACCTGCCGCGGACGGACCCCTTTTGATCCACCCATTTCACCGCGGCCCTAACGGGCGAACGCATACAGCTTGACCCCGGGCGGCGTGGCACGGCAGGGCCGAAAGCCCTCAATTCGCGTCCCCTGCGACCGGCGCCGGGCGCCGAGGGCGGAGTAGCACGCCGGGCACACCAGCAACCGGTGCAGCACCCCGACGAGCGTGGCCTCGCACGAGGTGTGACAGCGCGCACATTCGAACTCGATCGCCGAGGCGAGGCTGTGCAAACCGATCTCCCTGCACACCGGGTACGACGCGAGGACGCGGACGGATCGCCCACCGCCCAACAGGATTCGCCGGCGACGGCGCCCCGTCACACACACGCGGCTCGGGGTCTCCGTCTTCTCCGGCATCGTCGTCATGATCGGATGCGTACCCGCGAGGCCCGGGAGAAAACACCCACCCGAGCGGTTTGCCGCCTCACCCGGCCGGGTACTCGTCCGCCGCAGTGTGTCCGCCCACCGTGAGGGAGCCGTACCATGGAAGCCAACCTGCCGATCTTGGACAGGGACGCGTACCTCGGCTACCAGGCGACGGAGCTGCTCACCACCACCCGCAGGCGCGACTCCCACCACGCCGTCCAGGTGATCCGGCACGTCTTCGCCGAGGCGGGCACGGCGGCGGGGATGTGGCTGGCGAACTGGTATTTCGACACGGTGACCCGCATGAGCGACGACCCGGCCATGCACGCCATCGTCGACGACTGCATCCGCGAGCTGGAGCAGACCTACGGCCGCCCGCGCTACGAACCCTGACCCAGGAGCCGCCCTGCAGTGAAGGCCACCTTCACTGCGTTGAACGCAGGCATGGTGGCCTTCACTGCAGGGGCCCAACGCTAGAACAGGTTCGCCAGGCGGTCGAGGAACACGCGCTGGCCCTTGACGAGCTTCTCCCCCGCCTCCGCGAGCGGGAACCACGCGACACGGTCCAGCTCGGGGAACTCCCTCATCCGGCCCGAGCGCGGCGGCCATTCCAGCTCGAACGTGCCCGGCACGACGGCCGACGGGTCGACATCGCCCTCCAGCGCCCACACGGTGACCACCTTGCCGCCCGACTGCCGGATCTCTCCGAGCGGCGCGAGCTCACCGTCGGGCGCGGGCAGCCCCAGCTCCTCGAGGAACTCCCGGCGCGCCGCGGCGACCGGCTCCTCGTCGTCGGCGTACTCGCCCTTCGGCACGGTCCACGCACCGGCGTCCTTGCGCGCCCAGAACGGCCCGCCCATGTGCCCGAGCAGCACCTCGGGATCGCCGCCAGTGCGGCGGTAGAGCAGGATTCCCGCACTGCGCTTGGCTGCCACGGCCGCCATTCTGCCTGGGCGCGTCAGGCACACAGGCGATGGGCCAGCGCGGTGTGCCTGCGCCCGGCGCCGACCGTGCGCACGGCCTGCCCGATGGCCCGCTTCGACCCGATCAGCACCACCAGCTTCTTCGCCCTGGTGACGGCCGTGTAGAGCAGGTTGCGCTGCAGCATCATCCACGCGCTCGTGGTCACGGGCACCACGACGCACGGGTACTCGCTGCCCTGCGAGCGGTGGATGCTGACGGCGTAGGCGTGGGCCAGCTCGTCCAGCTCGGCGAACTCGTAGTCGACGTCCTCGCCGTCGTCGGTGCGCACGGTGAGCTTCTGCTCGTCGGAGTCCAGCGCGATCACCACGCCCTGCGTGCCGTTGAACACGCCGTTCGCGCCCTTGTCGTAGTTGTTGCGCAGCTGCGTGACCTTGTCGCCGGGCCGGAAGACGCGGCCCCCGAAGCGGCGTTCCGGCAGGCCCGGCCGCGCGGGGGTGAGCGCCTCCTGCAGCCCGGCGTTGAGGGCGCCGGCGCCTGCCGGGCCCCGGTGCATGGGCGCGAGCACCTGCACGTCGCGGCGCGCATCCAGGCCGAACTTCGCGGGGATCCGCCGCGCGACGACGTCGACGGTGAGCCGCGCGGCCTCCTCCGGGTCGTCGACGTTGAAGTGGAAGAAGTCGGGCAGGCCATGGGTGAGCGGGTAGTCGCCGGCGTTGATGCGGTGGGCGTTGGTCACCACGCCGGACTTGCTCGCCTGCCGGAAGATCCGCGTGAGCCGCACGTGCGGCACGGGGGTGCCCTCGGCGAGCAGGTCGCGCAGCACCTCGCCGGCGCCCACCGAGGGCAGCTGGTCGACGTCGCCGACGAGCAGCAGGTGGGTGCCGGGTGCGATGGCCTTGGCGAGCTTGTTGGCCAGCAGCAGGTCGAGCATCGACGCCTCGTCCACCACGACGAGGTCGGCCTCCAGCGGCCGGTCCCGGTCGTAGGCCGCGTCGCCGCCAGGTTTCAGTTCCAGCAGCCGGTGCACGGTCGCGGCCTCGTGCCCGGTGAGCTCGGTGAGCCGCTTAGCCGCGCGCCCGGTGGGCGCAGCCAGCACGACCTTGGCCTGCTTCGCGGCCGCCAGCGCGACGATCGAGCGCACCGTGAAGCTCTTGCCGCAGCCGGGCCCGCCGGTGAGCACCGCGACCTTCTCGGTCAGCGCGAGCCGCACGGCGGCCTCCTGCTCGGGTGCCAGCTCGGCGCCGGTGGCGCGGTGCAGCCACGCCAGCGCCTTGCTCCAGTCCACGTCCGCGAACGCGGGCAGCCGGTCGGCGGAGGTGCGCAGCAGCCGCAGCAGCTGGGCCGAGAGCGCCACCTCGGCCCGGTGGAACGGAAGCAGGTAGATCGCCGCCTCGGTGCCGCCGTCGTCGCCGGGCAGCTCCTCGCGGACCACGCCCTCCTCGGCCACGAGCTCGGCGAGGCAGTCGATGACGAGTCCGGCGTCCACGGAGAGGATCTTGATCGTCTCGGCGATCAGCTGCTGGTCGGGCAGGTAGCAATGGCCGGAGCCGGTGGCCTCGGACAGGGTGAACTGCAGCCCCGCCTTGATCCGTTGTGGACTGTCGTGCGGAATGCCGACGGCCTTGGCGATGGTGTCGGCGGTCTTGAAGCCGATGCCCCACACGTCGGAGGCGAGACGGTAGGGCTCGGTGCGCACCACGTCGATCGCGGTGTCGGCGTACTGCTTGTAGATCCGCACGGCCAGCGACGTGGACACCCCGATGCCCTGCAGGAAGACCATCACTTCCTTGATGGCCTTCTGCTCCTCCCACGCGCGGGCGATCAGCCCGGTGCGCTTGGGGCCGAGGCCGGGCACCTCGATCAGTCGTTCCGGCTCCCGCTCGATCACGTCCAGCGCGTCGACGCCGAAGTGCCCGACGATCTTGTCGGCGAGCTTGGGGCCGATGCCCTTGACCAGCCCGGACCCGAGGTAGCGCCGGATGCCCTGGACGGTGGCGGGCAGTACCGTGCGGTAGTCCTCGACGTGGAACTGCTTGCCGTACTGTGGATGCGAGGCCCAGCGACCGCGCATCCGCAGCGCCTCACCGGGTTGCGCGCCCAGCAGCGAGCCGACGACGGTGACCAGGTCGCCGCCCCGGCCTGGGTCGACGCGCGCGACCGTGTAGCCGGTCTCCTCGTTGGCGAAGGTGATGCGCTCCAGCGTCGCCTCGAGCGTCGACCAACGGATCTCCCCTGCCACGCGTCCGTCCTATCACGACGGGGCGACGGCGAACGCGGCGAGCGAGCTCCGCGCATGGTCGAGGAACGCCCGCGCCGCGGGTCCGCTGGGCCCGGCCGCACGCCAGGCCAGCGCTACCGTCCCGCGCAGCCGGGGCCGCACGATCGGCACTCCGCACAGGTCTGCGCGGTCACGGGCGGTGGACTCGGGCACGATCGCCACGCCGAGTCCCCGGCTCGCCAGGTCGGCCAGCACGCCGGGATCGCCCGCCTCGAACGCGATCCGCGGTGTGATGCCCTCGGCCGTGCACGCGTGGTCGAGGATCGCGCGCATTCCGCCGCCGGGCGGGAGGCTGATCAGATGGCGCTCCGCGAGCGCCCGCAGGGGCACCGTGTCGCGCCCGGCCAGCGGGTCGCCGCACCGGACGGCCGCGACCAGGTGCTCGTCGAGCACCGTCTGGGTGGCGATGCCCTCGGGGGCGCCGCCGCCGAACGCGACGAGCGCCGCGTCGAGCCGCCCCTCGCGCACGCCGTCGAGGAGCGTGCCCGCGTCCGACTCGGTGAGTGACACCTCCACGCCGGGGTGCCGTTCGTGGAAGCCGGCCAGCAGGTCCGCGACGCCGAGCGGCGCGCACGAGGGCAGCATGCCCATCGCGACGCTGCCGCGCAGCAGCCCGGTCAGCTCGTCCACGGCGCACCGCGCGCCCTCGACGGCGGTGAGCGCGGCCCGCGCGTACGGCAGCACGGCCGAGCCGGCCTGCGTGAGCCGCACCGAGCGGCCCGAGCGGTCCAGCAGCGGCTGTCCCAGCTCGCGTTCGAGCTGCCGGATCTGGGCGCTCACGCCCGGCTGGGCGACGTGCAGCTTCTCCGCGGCACGCGTGAAGCCGCCCTCGTCGACCACGGTGACGAAGTACCGCAGCTGTCTCAGCTCCATAACTGATCATGATAGCTACGAGCAGAATCAGCTGTTGGACTTCTGGTGCGCCCCGCCGCAGGCTGGCTTCATGACCGCTTCCGCGACCCACCTCGAGGACCTCGCCCACCACCTCCGCGGCCCGCTCCACCTTCCCGACGACGAAGGCGGCGAGGGCGGGGAGGGTTACGCCGACGCGCGCTCCGGCTTCCAGCTCGGGCTGACCCACCGGCCCGCCGCGATCGTGGAGGCCCTCGACACGGCCGACGTGCGCGCGGTGGTGCGGTACGCGACCGCCAACGGGCTCGGCGTGGCGGTGCAGGCCACCGGCCACGGACTCGTCGCACCCGCCACCGAGGACGCGGTGCTGATCAGCACGCGGCGCATGGACACCGTGCGCGTCGACCCGGCGGAACGCACGGTGTGGCTCGGCGCCGGGGTGCGCTGGCGACGGGTGCTCGACGCCGCCGGTGAGCACGGGCTGGCTCCGCTGAGCGGTTCCTCGCCAGACGTCGGCGCGGTGTCCTACACCCTCGGCGGAGGCCTCGGCCCGCTCGCGCGCCGCTACGGCTACGCCGCCGACCACGTGCGCCGCGTCGAGCTGGTCACCGCCGACGGCGAGGTCCGCGAGGTGAGCGCCGAGGAGGACCCTGACCTGTTCTGGGCGCTTCGCGGGGGCGGCGGCAACTTCGGCGTCGTGACGGGGCTCGAGCTCGGCCTGGTGCCGGTGGCGCGGCTCTACGGCGGCGGGCTCCTCTTCGACGGCACCCACGCAGGCGAAGTGCTGGAGGCGTACCGGAACTGGACGGCGACAGTGCCCGACGAGCTGACGTCGTCCGTCGGCATGGTGCCCGTGCCGGACGCACCGGAGGTGCCTGAACCGTTGCGGGGCAAGTATCTCGTGCACGTGCGCATCGCCCACCTCGGCGGCGTGAGTGAAGGCGAGGCGCTGGTGGCTCCGTTGCGGGCCGTGGCGCCGCGCCTGCGCGACGACCTCGGCGAGCTGCCGTACTCCGCCTCGCCCTCGATCTACAACGACCCCGCCGATCCGCACTCGTATGTGGGCGACAACGCGTTCGTGCACGGGCTCGACGCGGCGGCGCTGCGCGCGATCGTCGACCTCGCCGGGCCGGACTCACCCGTGCCGTGCGTGGTCGACCTCCGGCACCTCGGCGGCGCGCTGCGGCAAGGCGGCGTCGACAGCGCGGTCGGGCACCGCGACGCCGGGTTCCTCGTGCGCGTGCTCTCCGGCCTCGACGGGGAGGTGGACGCCGCAACGGCCCGCGCCGCGCACGCACGCGTGCTCGCCGCGCTGGCGCCCACGACGCTCGGCCGGTCGCTTAACTTCGTGTACGGCACGGTGACCGACGCGCGCACGGGCTACGACCCCGGCGACCACGAGCGGCTCGCGGCGCTCAAGACCGTCCACGATCCCGCGAACGTGTTCCGCTTCAACCAGAACATCACCCCGGCGACGAGTGCGTGAACAAGGAAGGAAGGCCCTTGCCGCCCGGCGCCGCCGAGACGACAGTGAGCACGTCACTGTCGTCTCGGGGGGCGCCGGTGAACGGAGGTCGTGATGATCGCGATCGGCACGTGGAACCTGGAGAACCTCTTCAAGCCCGGTGGAGAAGCCGGGCCGAGAACACAAGACGCTTACGAGGCCAAGCTCGCGGCGCTCGCGGACACGATCCGGAGCCTTGAGCCGGACGTCCTGGCGGTGCAGGAGGTCGGCGATCCGGAAGCACTGCGTGAGCTAGCCGCCCGCGTGGGCGGTGACTGGGAGATCGAGCTCGCCGAGCCCGACGCGCGCGGCATCCGGGTCGGGTTCCTCTCGCGGCTGCCGCTGACCGACCGCGAGGAGGTCGCGCGGTTTCCCGAGAAGCTCGCCGCCGTGCAGGTGGACGACGACGGGCGCACGACGGGCCGCATGGGCAGGCCGGCGCTGAAGGCTGTCGTCCGCGCGGGCGGGCTGGACGTGACGCTGGTGTCGTGCCACCTCAAGTCGAAGCTGCTGACCTTCCCCGGCGGCCGGTTCTCGCCGAGGGACGAGGACGAGCGTGCCAGGTTCGCCGTCTACGCGCTTGGCCGCAGGGCCGCGGAGGCGGCGACCGTCCGCGGGTTCGCGACGCGTTTGCTCGACGGCGAGGGGCAACAGCGGGCGCTGGCGGTGCTGGGCGACCTCAACGACGAGCAGTACGCGGCCACCACGACATTGCTACAGGGACCGCCCGGCTCGGAGTTGCACACGCCTGGGTTCGGCCGCTCCGACCGGGGCGACGGCGCACGGCTGTGGAACCTCGCCCCGCTGATCGAGGAGAAACACCGCTTCTCCAGGACCTACCAGGGTCGCCGGGAGCTGATCGACCACGTCCTCGTCAGCCACCGGCTCGTCGGCTCGGTGAGCGCGGTGCTCACCGGCGAGGGCGGTGACTCGGTGACCGACGACCCGGCAGACCGGCGCGACGCGCCCGGCTCGGACCACCGGCCCGTGCTCGCGCGGCTCGACCTCGGCTGAACGACCTCCGACCGGGGCTCAGACGGGGTCCAGCTCGCCCGCCTCCACCGGCGTCGGCGGCACGAGCTCGCTCTCCGTCTCGCGACCGGGATGGGTCCACAACACCACGTGGGCGCCCTCCTCGGCACCGGCGGTGCCCACGGGACGCTGCGCCGTGACCACACCCGTCGTCGGCTCGGCGCCGTCGTCGGGCCCGACGGGGACCAGACCGGCACGCCGCACGATCGAGCACGCGTCCTGCGCCCCGAACCCGACCACGTCGGGCACCTCGGTCACCGGTCGAGGTCGATGCATGGTCCAAGTGTAGGAGGCTTGTCGACCTGGCGGGCGGTTCCGGATGGCGGCTTCACCGGCTGCGTGAACGGTCGGGTCTTCCCCCACGGGCCCTTCGGGTCGCACACTGGGAACGTGGTCAACGGACCGCGTTCCACCGTCCGCGAGCGGGCCCGAGCGCTCGCGCAGTGCCATGCCGTCGCCGACCGCGGCCGCGAGAGCAGGTGGGAGGCGATGCGCGAGCGCTGGCGTGCCGTGGGCAGAGCCCGTCATCCGGGCGAGATCCAGCGCCTCGCCGGTGAGTTCCTGGCCGGGCGCGAGCCGCTGTTCGCCGACCGGGCCGAGCGGGGCAGGGTGATCGCGGACTCCCGCGGCGGCTGGGTCGACGGGCTCGACGAGGCCGCGGGCGTCGCCGCCGGGTTGGAGGCGGAGGGCCGGGCCGAGGACGCGGCACTGCTGCTCGACGAGTACACCGAGCACACCGGCGACCCGGCTCCCGACACGCTGCGCCACCATTTCCTCGCCTGGCACGCGCTGGCAGGCGGCCACGCCGAGCGCGCGCTGCGGCACCTGCGGCAGGCGACCGTGCGGCTGATCCTGGTGGGCGGGCTGCCGGGCTCGGGCAAGTCGACCCTCAGCTGCGCGCTGGGCGACCACCTGCACGCGCCGGTGCTCAGCCTGCGCGACCAGGAGCACGCCGAGCGGTCCTACCCCGAGCTGCTCCGGCGCGCGGCGACCCGGCTCGGCATGGGCACGTCCGTGGTGCTCGACGCGTCATGGATGGCGCCGGACCACCGCATGGCGGCTACCGACCTCGCCAGGGACACCCACAGCAAGCTCGTGCGGCTGTGCTGCTGGGCGCCTAAGACCATGACGGCGCGCAGGGGCGGATCGGGCTCGGAGAAGTGCGCGCAGGCGGAGTCGCACGTCAACCCGTGGCCGGGTGCCTACACGATCATCACCGCGGGCAGCCCCGCCGACTCGCTCACCCAAGCCCTCGACCTGGTCCAGCTCTGACGCCCGTCATGCAGTGAAGGCCACCTTCACTGCGTTCAGCGCAGTGAAGGTGGCCTTCACTGCAAGGGCTGTCAGCGATGGCGCAGCTCTCAGGCCTGCTTGTCCTCGGCCTGCTTGTCGAGTTCCCTGCGGACCTCGTCCATGTCCAGGTCGCGCACCTTGCCGATCAGCTGCTCCAGCGCGTGCTCGGGCAGCGCGCCCGGCTGGGCGTACAGCAGCACGCCGTCGCGGACGGCCATCAGCGTCGGGATCGACGAGATGCCGAACGCCTGCGCGATCGAGGTCTGCGCCTCGGTGTCGACGGTGCCGAACACGATGTCGGCATGCCGGTCCGCGGCCTGCTCGTACACGGGCGCGAACTGACGGCACGGCCCGCACCACGAGGCCCAGAAGTCGACCAGCACGATGCCGTCCCTTCCCACGACCTCCTCGAAGTTGTCGCTGGTCAGCTCCACGGTCGCCATGCGAATCCCCGCTTTCCGCTCCACTTGGGGTAGAACACTTGTTCGATCACCGGTAGGCTCACCGGCATGGATGTCGCACTCCAGGGTTCCCTGTTCGGCGCCAGCGATGCCACCTCGCTCGGCCCGCTCCACGACGTGCGGCGCACGGAGCTGGGCTCGGGCGCGTGGGTCGACGTCCTGCCGGGTTGGCTGACGGGGGCCGACGCGTTGTTCGACCGGCTGGTCACGCGGGTGCCGTGGCACGCGGAGCGCAGGCGGATGTACGACCGCACCGTGGACGTGCCGCGCCTGCTCAGCTTCTACGGCGAGGACGACGAGCTGCCGGACCCGGTGCTCACGCGGGCGCGGGAGCTGCTGACCGAGCACTACGGCGCCGAGCTCGGTGAGCCGTTCCGCACCGCGGGGCTGTGCTACTACCGCGACGGCCGGGACAGCGTCGCGTGGCACGGCGACACGATCGGCAGGGGCAGCACCGAGGACACGATGGTGGCGATCCTGTCGGTGGGCGCGCCGAGGGCACTGCTGCTGCGGCCGAGGAACGGGCCAGGCGGCACGGTGCGCTACGGGCTGGGGCACGGCGACCTGATCGTCATGGGCGGCTCGTGCCAGCGCACGTGGGAGCACGCCGTCCCCAAGACGAGCAAGCCGGTGGGCCCGCGCATCAGCATCCAGTTCCGGCCTCGGGGCGTGCGGTGACGCCGGTTTAACACCTCGGCCAATGGTCATCCTGGGACCACGAATCAGGGTTTCCCAGAAAGGACCGAGCGTGCCCGAGAACATCTTCGTCCTCGGACTCGACGACGCGAACCGCGAGGTGCTCGAACGGCTGCCCGGCGCGGAGAACTACCGGTTCCACGGCCTGCTGGACGTGGACGCCATGCGGATCGGCGATACCGACTACGACCGGCTGCTCGCCAGGGCCGACCGGGAGCTCGACGCGTTCGACGGGCCGGTGCACGCGATCACGGGGTACTGGGACTTCCCGGTCACCTCCCTGGTTCCGGCGCTGTGCGAGCCGAGAGGGCTACCGTGCCCGAGCCTGGAGTCCATCGCCAAGTGCGAGCACAAGTACTGGAGCAGGCTCGAACAGCGCGCGGTGATCGACGAGTACCCCGGATTCGGGCTCGTCGACCTCGACGGCGAATCCGCCCTCCCAGAAGGGCTGCGATACCCGGTGTGGCTCAAGCCGGTGAAGTCCGCCTCGTCCAAGCTCGCGTTCGAAGTGGACGGTGATGCCGCGCTCGCCGACGCCGTGCGGGCGATCCGGGAGGGCATCGACGACGTATCCGGTCCGTTCGACGCCGTCCTCGCCAGGCTGGACCTGCCGCCGGAAATCGCCGAGGCCGGCGCGCGGGCGTGCCTGGCCGAGGAGGCGGTCGGCGGCGCGCAGATCACCGTCGAGGGCTACAGCGTAGACGGCGAGCCGCACGTGTACGGTGTGGTCGACTCGGTGTCCTATCCGGACAGTTCGAGCTTCCTGCGCTACCAGTACCCCTCGGCGCTGCCCGCCACGGTGCAGGAGCGCGTGTCGGACATCTCGAAGCGGCTCTGCAAGCGGCTGGGCCTGACCGCGACCACGTTCGACATCGAGTTCTTCGTGGAGGAGGACGGCGACCGCGTGTGGGTGCTGGAGATCAACCCACGGCTGTCCCAGTCGCACGCCCGGCTGTTCGAGCACGTGGACGGTGTGTCCAACCTGCACTGCATGGTGAGCCTCGCGCTCGGCCGCGACCCGCGGATGCCGCGGCGCGAGGGCCGGTACGCGATGGCCGCCAAGTGTTTCCTGCGCCGGTTCACCGACGGCGTCGTGCGCCGCGTGCCGACACCGGAGGAGGTCGAGCGGATCGAGCGCGAGGTGCCGGGCGTCTCGATCGACGTGACGACCGAGAAGGGAGCGCGGCTGTCCGAGCAGTACGCGGCCGACAGCTACAGCTACGAGCTGGCCGACCTCCACATCGGAGCCGACGACCAGGCGGAGCTGACCGCGAAGTACGAACGGTGTGTTAAGGCGCTGCCGTTCGAGATCGAGGAGCGAGCCGACGACTAGGAGGCTTTGTTGCGGACGGTGACCTCACTGCCGTACGAGGTGCGCGAGGACGACTGCGTCTGGATCCCGATGTCCGACGGCGCGCGGCTGTCGGCCCGGGTCTGGCGCCCGGTGTCGGCGGACGACCAACCGGTTCCGGCGATCCTGGAGTTCATCCCGTACCGCAGGCGCGACCTCACCGCGCAGCGCGACTCGGTGCACCACCCCTATCTCGCCGGGCACGGCTACGCCGCCGTGCGCGTGGACCTGCGCGGCAGCGGCGACTCCGACGGCATCCTCGCCGACGAGTACCTGGAGCAGGAGCTCGCCGACGGTGAGGAGGTGCTGGCGTGGCTTGCCGAACAGCCGTGGTGTGACGGCAATACCGGCATGATGGGCATCTCGTGGGGCGGGTTCAACGCGCTGCAGATCGCCGCGCGGCGCCCACCCGGCCTCGGGGCCGTCGCGACGCTCAGCTCGAGCGACGACCGCTACGCCGACGACGTGCACTACATGGGCGGCTGCCTGCTCTCGGACAACCTGTCGTGGGCGTCGACGATGTTCGCGTACAACTCGTGCCCGCCGGACCCGGCGGTGGTGGGCGAGCGCTGGCGCGAGATGTGGCTCGACCGCCTCGAGCACAACGAACCCTGGCTCATCGAGTGGTTGCGCCACCAGCGCAGGGACGACTACTGGCGGCACGCGTCGGTGTGCGAGGACTACCGGGCGGTCGGCTGCCCCGTGCTGGCCGTCAGCGGCTGGGCCGACGGCTACTCGAACTCCGTCTTCCGGCTGCTCGCCGAGCTCGACGTGCCGAGGCAGGGCCTCATCGGACCGTGGTCGCACAAGTACCCGCACCTCGGCGAGCCAGGCCCGGCGATCGGCTTTCTGCAGGAGCTGGTGCGCTGGTGGGACCACTGGCTCAAGGGCGAGGACAACGGTGTGCTGGACGAGCCGATGCTGCGGATCTGGATGCAGGAGAGCGTGCGGCCGTCCACGGCCTACGAGGAACGGCCCGGCCGCTGGATCGGCGAGCCGAGCTGGCCGTCGCCGCACGTGGACGCGCAGCGGCTCACGCTGCTGCCCCACCGGATCTCCGCCGACGGCGCCGCCGAGCCGGAACGCGAGCTGAGCGTGGAGTCGCCGCTGTCGGTCGGCCAGTTCGCGGGAAAGTGGTGCTCCTACAACGCCCCGCCCGACCTGCCCTACGACCAGCGCGAGGAGGACGGCGGGTCGCTCGTCTTCGACAGCGAGCCGCTGCGCGAACGCCACGAGATCCTCGGCGCGCCGGTGGCGGAACTGGAGCTGGCCGCCGACCGGGAGTGCGCGATGGTGGCCGTGCGGCTGTCCGACGTGGCACCGGACGGCAGGGCCACACGCGTGAGCTACGGCCTGCTCAACCTGGCACACCGCCACGGGCACGACCGCCCGGAGCCGCTGGTGCCCGGCGAGCGCTACCGGGTGCGGGTGCCGCTCAACGGTGTGGCGCAGGCCTTCCCCGCGGGGCACCGGATCCGGCTCGCGATCTCCACGTCGTACTGGCCGCTCGCGTGGCCACCGCCGGAACCGGTGCGGCTCAGCGTGTTCGCGGGCAGCAGCACGCTGGAGCTGCCGGTGCGCCCGCCGAGGCAGGACGAGCCCGTGCCCACGCCCTTCGGCGAGCCGGAGGGCGCGCCGCCGATCACCACCACGCGCGTGCGCCCCGGCGACGGGCGGTGGACGGTGTCGCGGGACCTCGTGGACTACCACTCGGCGCTGGAGGTGGTGAAGGACCTCGGCGTGGTCCGGTTCGAGGACATCGGGCTCGACGTGCACCGCAACGCCTACGAGAAGTACGAGTGGGTGCGTGACGACTTCGGCTCCGTGCGCGGCAGCGTCGACTGGACGATGCGGTTCGCGCGCGGCGACTGGGACGTGGAGACCACGACGTCGACCACACTCACGTGCACGCCCACGGAGTTCCACGTGCACGCGCGGCTCGACGGCTACGAGGGCGGGCAACGCGTGGTATCCCGCAACTGGGACACCAGGATCCCCCGCGACCACGTCTAGCCAGCTGCAGTGAAGGCCACCTTCACTGCGTTGAACGCAGGCATGGTGGCCTTCACTGCAGCGGGTCAGGCAATGCCGCGCAGGCGGCGGGCGCCTTCGGCGTCCCGCACCGTGACGCCCTCGGCGTCGAGGCGTTCCAGCAGCGGCACGGCCACCCGCCGCGTGGTGCCCAGGGCACGGCGGGCCTCGCTCACCGTGAACGGCTCGGCGAGCCCGCTCAGCACCCGCTCCGCGTGCCGGAGCGCGCCGGGCGCGAGCACGACCGTCTCGGTGAGCCGCAACAGTTTCCCCGCGCGTTCGGCGGCGGCCAGTTCCCTCGCGCCAAGGCCGAGCGCGGCGAGGTCGTCGGCTTCGGGTGCGCGGAACGGCTCCTCGGCGAGGCCGCGCAGGATCCCGGCGACTGCGCGTTCGACGTTCTCCGGCAGTGTGCCCGCGCGCCCCGGGCTCGCGACGAGCCCATCGTGGACGGTCAGCCCGGTACCCCCCAGCGCGGTGGGCAGCAGAGCCGGGGGCACCCCCAGCGCCCGCCGCAGCGCGTCGACAGGCATCCCGGCCGCGAGCGGTTCGGCGGTGGTGAACGCCTCGACGGCCTCGGCCGCCCGCGCGGGCAGAGCGGCGAGCAGGTCCGCGTCGACGGCCCACTCACCCGCCGTCACGCCGGCGTGCTCCCAGCCGAGCGCCCGCAGCCGCGTCAACGGCACCGCGCCGTGGCGGCGCACGTGGGCGGCGGCGAGGTCGCCGCGCTCCAGCTCGTGCGCCCGCGCGCTCGCCGCGCCCCGGCGGCGCAGGGCGGGCGGTGCGGGGTCCAGCACCTCGGCCCCCGCGGGGACCCGGTGCTCGCCGGGATCGCGCAGCAGACCGGTGTCTCCGGCCCGCAACGGCAGCGGGCTCGCGAGCGTGAGCCGTGCCGTGTCCGTCCCCAGTGGACGGACGCGGCACGGCACCGCCGCGGCGCCGACATGGAGCACCAACTCGCGATGGAGATCGGCGGCCTTGTCGCCACGCAGCCGCACATCGAGCTCCCGGGTGTTCTCCCACGCTCCCGGCGTGATGAGCGCGTCACCGCGCCGCACCCGGTCGCGGCCGACACCCCGCAGGTTCACCGCGACCCGCGCCACCGCGGGCACCTCCTCGCGGGCCTCGCCGAGCGACTGCAGGCCGCGCACCACGACACGCTCGCCCGTTCCGGCGAGCGTCAGCTCGTCGCCGCCACGAAGGGTTCCGGCGCCGAGGGTGCCGGTGACGACGGTTCCGGCGCCGCGCACGGTGAACGCGCGGTCGACCCACAGGCGCACGTCGCCGGTTCGCTCGGGCGCGGGCAGGCGGCGGACGAGCGCGAGCAGTTCCTCGCGCAGCACCGGCAACCCCTCGCCGGTGTGGCCGCTGACCGCGACGGCGGGCACCTCGCCCAGCGTCGTCGTCGCGATGCGGTCCCTGGCCGAGGCCAGCACCGGCGCGGGATCCGCGCGGTCGGCCTTGGTGACCACCAGCAGGCCGTGGCGCACCCCGAACGCGTCGAGTGCGGCGAGGTGCTCGCCCGACTGCGCCTGCCAGCCCTCGTCGGCGGCGACCACGAACACCGCCGCGGCGACCGGCCCGGCCCCGGCGAGCATGTTGGGCACGAACCGTTCGTGGCCCGGCACGTCCACGAACGCCAGCACCTCGCCGTCGAGCTCGGTCCAGGCGAAGCCGAGGTCGATGGTGAGTCCGCGGCGCCGCTCCTCGGCGAGCCGGTCGGGCTCCATTCCGGTGAGCGCGCGCACGAGGGTCGACTTGCCGTGGTCGACGTGCCCCGCGGTGGCTAGGACGTGCATCGGGCCACGGCCTCCCGCAGGGACCGGTCGTCGGCGGGCGCGACCGTCCGCAGGTCGAGCAGGCACCGGCCGCGCTCGACCCGCCCGGCGACGGCCGGGTCGCCGAGCCGGAGGCGGCGCGCGTACGACTCGGGCAGGCTCACCGCGGCGCTCGGCAGTTCCACGCCCGGCGCCCCGCCGCCGCCCACCGCCGCCCGCGACTCCACCGCCACGGCGTCGGCACCGAGGTCGCGGAGTTCGGCGGCGAGGCGCTCCGCGCGCTCCCGCAAACGTTCCGGGTCGGCGTCGAGCGCGGCACGCACGGGCGGGACCGGACCGCGCAGGGTCGCTTCCAGCGCCGCCAGGGTCAGCTTGTCGACCCGCAGCGCCCGCGCGGCGGGATGGCGGCGCAGGCGCTCGACGAGGTCGTGCTCCCCGAGCAGCAGTCCCGCCTGCGGGCCACCGAGCAGCTTGTCACCGCTGCCGGTGACGAGCGCGGCACCGGCGCGCAGCACCGTGGTGGCGTCCGGCTCGCCCGGCAGGAGCGGATCGGGGCGCAGCAGCCCGGACCCGATGTCGGCGACCACCGGCACGCCGAGTCCGGCGAGCTCGCCGATCCGGGCCTCGGCGGTGAACCCGCTGACGCGGAAGTTGGACGGGTGCACCTTCAGCACGAACCCCGTCCGCGGGCCGATGGCCTCGGCGTAGTCGCGCGCCGTGGTGCGGTTCGTGGTGCCGACCTCGCGCAGCCGGGCCCCGGTCGACGCCAGCAGTTCCGGAATCCGGAAGCCGTCGCCGATCTCGACGAGCTCACCCCTGCTGACGACGATCTCCGCGTCCTGCGCCAGTGCGAGTGCGCAGAGCAGCAGCGCGGCGGCGTTGTTGTTGACCACGTGCACGGCGCCCGCGTCGGGAACGGCCTCGGCGAGCGCGGCCAGCGCGCCGCGGCCCCGCCGGGCACGCTGCCCGGTGCGGAGGTCGAACTCGACGTCGGTGCCGCCACCCGCGGCGCGCACGGCGTCGAGCGCCGCCGCGGACAGCGGTGCGCGGCCGAGGTTGGTGTGTACCACGATCCCGGTGGCGTTGAGCACGGGCCGCAGCGACGAGGCCGTGGCGGGCAGGGCGGCGACGGCCTCCTCGGCGACGTCCTCCGGGGCGATCTCCCCGGCGCGGGCGCGGTTCTGCGCGGCGACGACGGCCGCCTTCACCAGCGCGGGACCAAGCTCGGCCACCGCCTTCGCGAGCCTCGGCTCGGCGAGCAGCGTGTCGGTGCGCGGGATGCGCCGCCGCGGGTCGGTCATGGCGGCGCCCCCTCGCCTCGGCGGAGGCGAACGGGAATCGAACCCGCCAACGACAGTGCCTGCCGTTCCACGGTTTTGAAGACCGCGCCGGTCACCAGGCCGGAAGCGCCTCCCTGGGACATGCCGCCATCTTCGCAAGGCGCGTCGGCGTCCGCAGCGCGAGGATGGGTGGCATGGCTTACCGACTCACGCAGTACGCACACGGCGGCGGCTGTGCCTGCAAGATCCCGCCCGGCGAGCTGGAAGAGGTGGTGCGCGGCCTGACCGGCGGCGGGCCCGCCGAGCCGCACGGGGAACTGCTCGTCGGCCTCGACGACGGCGACGACGCCGCGGCGGTCCGGATCGAGGACGGGAAGGCGCTGATCGCCACCACCGACTTCTTCACGCCCGTCGTGGACGATCCCTATGACTGGGGCCGGATCGCGGCGGCGAACGCGCTGTCGGACGTCTACGCGATGGGCGGGCAGCCGGTGGTGGCGGTGAACCTGCTGTGCTGGCCGCGCGAGACCTTGCCGTTCGAGCTGGCGGCCGAGGCGCTGCGCGGTGGCAAGGAGGTGTGCGCCAGCGCGGGCTGCCACCTCGCCGGCGGTCACAGCGTGGACGACCCGGAACCAAAGTACGGCCTCGCGGTCACCGGTGTCGGTGACCCGGATCGCTTGCTGCGCAACGACTCCGGCCGCGCGGGGCTGCCGCTGTCGCTGACGAAGCCGCTCGGGCTCGGGATGCTGAACGCACGGCACAAGGCGACCGCGGAGCGCTTCGAGCAGGCGATCGAGGTGATGACCACGCTCAACGACACCGCGGCGGAGGCGGCCGTGGCCGCGGGGATCAGGTGCGCGACCGACGTGACCGGCTTCGGGTTGCTGGGCCACCTGCACAAACTGGCGCGGGCCAGCGGTGTCACCGCGGTGGTCGACGCGGCCGCGGTGCCCTTCGTGGACGGTGCGCGCGAGGCGCTGCGCGCGGGGTTCGTGCCGGGTGGCAGCCGCCGCAACCTCGACTGGGTCCGCCCGCACACCGAGCTCGGCGTGGACGAGGAGACCGCGTTGCTGCTGGCCGACGCGCAGACATCCGGCGGCCTGCTGCTCGCGGGCGAGATCCCCGGCGCACCGGTGATCGGCGAGCTGGTGCCCCGGCGCGGGGACACCACACTGGTGGTGCGCTGAGGTTTGCCGAGGTTTGCCGCCCCCGGTGCCGGCAATTCCTGTGGTTGATCGGGAAAGGAGGAGCCATGCCGGATCCGGGAAGCCACGGCTACGACGTCAAACGTGCTCGGCTGCGCTCCGAGTACGAGGACAGCGGAGTGAACGACCAGCGCGCGGACCGCGCCGCGAACGAGGAGCTGCGGCGGGAGCACCCCGCACGCCCGCACGGCGACCCCGACCGCGCGGCGGGCCCGAAGGGCACCCGGGGCACCAGCCGGGGCGACCCGGCCATCGACGCCGAGGGCAACCCGCCCGGGCCAGGCGAGGGCGAGCTGGAGCTACGCAGCGCGGCGTTCACCGACCACACGCTGATCCCCGACCGCTACGCCCACCACCGCGACAACGTCTCACCGCCGCTGGAGTGGACGCGGGCGCCGGATGGGACGGAGGAGCTGGCGCTGGTGTGCGAGGACCCGGACGCGCCGGGCGGGACGTTCACCCACTGGGTCGTCACCGGGCTCGCTCCCGACTGCACCGGCGCCGACGAGGGGCGCCTGCCTTCCGGGGCGACGCCGGGGCGCAACGGCTTCGGCGAGCTGGGCTGGGGCGGCCCGCAGCCGCCGGTCGGTGACGACGCGCACCGGTACTTCTTCCGGCTCTACGCCGTCGACCGCCCGCTGGGACTCGGCGAGGGCGCGAGCGCGGAGGACGTCCACGCCGCCGTGGACGGGCACACCCTCGCGAAGGGCAACCTGGTGGGCCTCTTCGCCCGGTGACCACCCGCACACCTTCGACGCGAAACCCCCTTTCGCGGCGGCGCCAACCGGCCCCCAAGGCCACCTTTGTTGCGTTGAGCGCAACAAAGGTGGCCTTGGGGGCGTTCAGTCAGGCCTTGGGGGCGTTCAGTCAGGGGGTCAGGGGGCGGGTTCGACGTGGACCACCTTGGTGGTGGTCATCTCGTCGAGGAGCTCCGGGCCGTAGCCGAAGCCCTGGCCGCTGGCGCCCCTCGGCTGGGCCGCGCCGCCAGGGGCGCCGCCGAACACGGCGTTGACCTTCACCGTGCCCACCGGCAGGGCGCGCCACGCACGCTGCGCGTGCTCCATCGAGCGGGTCAGCACCGTCGCCGCGAGGCCGTACCGGTCCGCGCACGCCATCCGAAGCCCCTGGTCGAAGTCGTCGACGACACACACGGGCGCCACCGGCCCGAACGTCTCCTCCCGCATGATCGCCAGGTCCGGCGCGCAGTCGGCCAGCACCGTGGCCGGGTACCGCGCCCCGGGCCCCTCGGGAACCACGCCGCCCGCGCACAGCCGTGCCCCCGCGGCGACCGCGTCGGCGACCTGCCCGTGCACCTTGTCCCGGTGCGGCAGGTCCACGAGCGGCAGCAGGCCGAGCCGCTCGGCCTCGCCCGTCAGGGCATCGACGAACGGCTCGGCGATCGCGCGGTGCACGTAGACCCGCTCCACCGCGACGCAGATCTGGCCGCTGTTGGCGAACGCGCCGGTCGCGGCCTGCTCCGCCGCCCACGCGGGGTCCACGTCGCCGTCGACGAGCAACGGGTCGTTGCCCCCGTTCTCCAGCAGCACCTTCGCGCCCGTCCGCGCGGCCGCGCCGGCGATGGCCCGCCCGGCCTCCGTGCTGCCGACGTGCGCGATGAGGTCGACGCCCTCACTGCCGGCGAGCCACGCGCCGACCTCGCCGTCGCCCGCCAGGCACGTCAGCACGCCCTCGGGCAGGTACGGCGTGATCAGCTCGCCGAGCAACAGGCCCGTGTGGGGACAGCGCTCGCTCGGCTTGTGCACCACCGTGTTGCCGGTCGCCAGCGCGGCGCCGACCAGGCCGCACGCCACGGCCACCGGGTCGTTCCACGGCGTCAGCACCACAGCCACGCCCCTCGGCTCGGGCACCATCAGGTCGGTCGCGCCGGGATCGCCGAGCAGGCTGCGCCCCCTGTGCACGGGTCCAAGCTCGGCGTACTGCTCCAGCGTGCCCGCCCCCGCGAGCACGCCCTCCTTCGCGTCCTCGGCGGGACGGCCGGTCTCGGCCTCGTTCACCCGCGCGAGGTCGTCGGCCCGATCGCGGATCGCGGCAGCCGCCGAGCGCAGCGCGGCTCCCCGTTCCGCGGCGGGGGTTCCCGCCCACGCCACCCGTGCCGCCCGCGCCGCGGCGACCGCGTCGGTGACGTCCTGCCTGCTCGCCTTGGCGACCCTGCCGACGAGCCCGCCGTCGAGCGGGCTGTCGATGCGGATGGCGTTCGGCTCGTCGGGTCCGGCCGAGGGCAGGTCGAGTTCAACGGCGAGATCGGTCATGGCACACCTCCTGCGGCGAGGATGGGCCGCAACCGTCCGCCATAAACGTGGCCCCGCCCCGCCGCGTGGAGGTCGCCGTCGGGTCTCTCAGGTCTTGGAGTACTCCGCGCTCACCGCGTTCGGACCGTCGTAGGTGCGCTCGGGCAGGGAGCGCAGGTGCTCCAGCACGTCGTCGTCCGCGCCCTTGCTCCTGGCGTGCTCGACGAGGTCGTCCCTCGAGCACGGGTAGTCCACTCCGGCCAGGTACTTCTGCATCTGGATCGGGTTCGGTTGTGCCATCACCGCATCACCTCCACACGGCGCATACCCACGAGCCGAGCGGGTAACCGAACACGATGGAGGTCGACCAGGAACAGCTGCTGCGCACCATCACGAGGGTGGTGAACACGCTCAAGGCGGGCGGGCTGCGGTTCGCGCTCGCCGGAGGCTGCGCGGTGTACGCGCGTGGCGGGCCCGCCTCCGATCACGACGTGGACATCTTCGTCACCGAGCAGGACGCCGGTGTCGCGCGCAAGGCGCTCATCGCGGAGGGCATGCGCGCCGCGGACCCACCGGAGGACTGGCTCACCAAGGTGTACGACGGCGACTGCCTCGTGGACCTCATCTTCAGGCCCAACCAGCGCGCGGTGACGCCCGAGCTGCTCGACAGCTGCGACGAGATCCGGGTCGGCGCCACCTCGGCGCCGGTGCTGCCCGCCACCGACGTGATGGTCGACAAGCTGCTCGTGCTCGGCCCGCACCGCTGTGACCTCACACCGCTGCTGCCGATCGCGAGGGCGCTGCGCGAGCAGGTCGACTGGGCGCGGGTGGAGCGCGAGACCGCCGGTTCGCCGTACGCGCGGGCCTGTCTCGGCCTGCTCACCGATCTCGGCGTGAAAGGAGCGTCCGATGCTGAACCCGGGTAACGGCGAGGCACCCGAGTACGTCGCGGCGAGGATCCGCAGAGCGCTCGCGGAGGACCCGCGCACCGCGGAGCTCGGTATCCAGGTGACCGTGAAGGGCGAGCACGTGTACCTCTGCGGGTCCGTGGCCTCCCAGCATTGCAAGGAGGAACTGGACCGCGTGGCACACGAGAAGGAACCCACGCTGACCGTCCACAACGACGTCGACGTGGTCGAGGCGGGCGAGCCCGGCGAGCCGGAGGTGCTCCGATGATCCGCATCGCGGCCGTCGGCGACGTGCACCTCGGCCCGGACGCACAGGGCAGGCTTCGGCCCGCGCTGGAGCACCTGCCCGAGCACGCGGACGTCCTGCTGCTCGCGGGCGACCTGACCCGGCACGGCACTCCGGAGGAGGCGCGCGTGGTCGCCACCGAGTTCCAGGACGTCGGAGTCCCGGTGCTCGCCGTGCTCGGCAACCACGACCACCACGGCGACGCCGTGCCCGAGGTCACCGAGGTGCTCACCGAGGGCGGCATTCAGGTGCTGGAGGGCGACGGCGTGGTGCTGCCCATCGACGGGCACCGCCTCGGCGTGGCCGGGGTGAAGGGCTTCGGCGGCGGATTCGAGGGCCGCTGCGCGAGCGCGTTCGGAGAGCCGGAGATGAAGGCGTTCGTCGGGCACACCATCGAGATCGCAGGCAAGCTCCAGTCCGCGCTGGAATCGCTGTCGTGCGACATCCGGGTCGCGCTCATGCACTACTCGCCCGTGCCGGACACCCTGCACGGTGAACCGCTGGAGATCTACCCGTTCCTTGGCGCCTACCAGCTCGGCGAGGCCGTGGACGCCAGCGGAACACACCTCGCGGTGCACGGCCACGCCCACGCCGGCTGCGAGCGCGGCGTGACGCCCGGCGGCGTCCGGGTGCGCAACGTGGCGCAGCCGGTGATCCGCTCGGCGTTCACCGTCTACTGCGTGGAGCCCTGAGCGCCCTCGGGGTTCACCCCGTCCGTGGCGTCCGGTGTGGACGGTGGCTGCTCGCTCTCGCCCTGCCCGCCGTCCGCCGGCTCGGGGGACGGCCGCGGGGTGGGCTCGGGTTCCGGCTCCGGTTCGGGTTCCTCGCACACGATGGCGGGCTGCGGGTTGTAGACGACCGTGCGCGGCTCGCGCCGGACCACCTCGCCCGTGGCTACGTCGCGGAGGATCCGGGTGTCGGTCACGCTGAAGCCGCTGGCGCCGCTGCTCGGCGAGCAGGTCTCGATCGGCTCCACCTGCACCGGCGGCGACGTGTAGCCGAAGCGCTCGCCGGTCACGGACTCCACGTCGTAGCGCTTGGTGCCCCACAGCCGCACGGTGATGTCCGACTCCGTCCAGATCGTCTGGATCACCACGCCGGTCTCCGAGTCGTTGGTGAACTTCAGGTCGATGACGCTGGAGCCGTCCGGGTTCTGGTACACCGTGGCCTCGCGGCCCTCCGGGTATCGGCTGATGTAGTAGCTGTGCTCCTTGTGCTCGGTGTCCTTCATCCCGGCGAAGTACGCGGCGTTGTAGAGCGTGGTCGCGAACTGCGAGATGCCGCCGCCGACCGCGCGGCCCGGCACGCCGTTGGAGATCACGCCGGCGGCGACGTAGCCCTGTTCGAGTCCGCGGGGACCGGTGAACCCGTTGAGGCTGAACGTCTCCCCCGGTTTCACGACCGCCCCGTCGACCTTCTCGGCAACGGTGCGGATGTTGATGCCCGAGTCGTAGGCGAAGCCCTCGGTGGTGAACTCGCCGATGACCTCCTTGATGCCGAGCCGCTGCGCCTCCTCGGTGGTCAGCGCCGCGGGCTGCGCCGCGTACGTCGCTGTGATCGCGCGCTCGCCGCGCTGCTTCAGCACGTCGGGCAGGCCCGCCAGCGTCTTGTCCCAGTCGATGCCGCGGCCGTGCGCGGACGGCTCGATGCGCACGGAGCCGCCCGCGAAGACGAACCGGGCGTCGCGGCCGCGCTGTTCGGTGGGTGCGAGCTCGGCGCCGACGGCGTCGAGGACGGCTTTGCGGTCGATGCGCGGGGCGAGCGAACCGTCCTCGCGCGCGGTGAACTTCAGCGCCGCCGCGATCGCCTCCGGCTGCAGCACCGCGTCCCTTCCCTCGCCGTGCACGGTGACGGGCCCGGACACCGCCGGGGTGGCGATCTGCTCCAGCGCCGCGCGCACGGTCTCGGGGGTGCTGCGCACCGGGAGGGTGGACACGGGCAGCGACAGCGTGCCCTCGGCCGGCCAGTACCGCAGGATCCGGGAGCCGGCCTCGGCGACGTCGAGCTTCACCCCCTCCTCCGGGTCCTGCGCCACGGGAGTGAGTCCCTCGAAGCGGACCGTGCCCTCGGCGGCGTCGCGGTCGACCGCGGCCCGCAGTCGCTCCACCTCGGCGTCGAAGCGGCGGGGGTCGGCCTCGGAGACCACGCCGATGTCGTCGCTGGAGAAGAACGACGCGATCCTGGTGAACGGGTTCAGCGGCTGCCGCGCGGCCTCCGCTACGGTGGCGGCCCAGTCGACGCGCAGGCCGACGGCGGCCGGGTCGAGGGTGTGCGACGTTCCCGCGGCGGCCAGCTCGACCGGCCCGGTGAGCCGGGGTTCCAGCTCGGTGCGCAGCAGCTGCTCGGCGTCCTCGGTGCTCATGCCGCCTACGTCGACACCGGCGACAACCGTGCCCCTGGCCACGTCGCCCTGGGTCACCAGCAGGTCGAGGCCGTAGAGCAGTGCGAGCCCGCCGACCACGGCACCCGCGATGACACCGGCCTTCCGCAGCTTCCGCCGGTCGGGGCCGGAGTCCACTGCGGACTCCGTGGGCTCCGCGGACTCCGCTGCCTCGGCGGGCCCCGCTGCCTCCGTGAGCTCCGTGGGCTCGGTGGCCTTCGCGGACTCCGCTGCCTCGGTGGGCTCCGTGGGTTCGGTGGGTTCGGTGGATTCCCCGGACCCGGGTGCGGTCGGCTCGGTGGTCTCCGCCTCCTGGCGGGTCTCGTCGTCCGGCTGCGGTTCGGTCGAACTGTTCTCCTGAGACACGGTTTCCCCGACTGATCTACTGGTGCGGCAGAAGAGGTGAGCTGGCCAAAACTACCTCACCAGACCGGGTTCGATGATCACTACCCCGGTCGATCACGCTCAGCCGTCGTCGTCCGAGTCCCGTGCGCCCCGGCGTTTCTTGTCGCCCTTGCCCCCGTTCTCGATCTTGCGCGAGGAGACGAGCTCGTCGGAGTCGATCAGCACGTCGCCGCCCTCGGTCACCATGCCGAGCCGGTGCACCTCGCGGTACACGTCACCGCCGTCCACGGTGAACTCCAGCGCCACCTGCACGGTCTCCTCGTTCAGCGCCCGAGGGCCGCTGACCACCTCGACCCTCTTGATCTCGTCCCAGAACTCCTCGTACTCGTCCCTGCCCTGCTCACGCAGGCCCGGCCCCAGCGCGGCCCAGCCCGCGTCGGTGTCGTCGGGCAGTGCCGCGTAGTAGTCCTCGACGGCGTCGACCAGCTCTTCCGGGTCGGCCGTCTCGGAGGTCGGTGCGGGGCTCGAGAGACTCGACGAGACGGCGGTGGTGGCGGCCGCGGCGGTCGTGGTCGCGGCGGTGGTGGTCGCGGCGCCCGCACCCGCCGAGGCACCCGCGCTGTTCGTGGCGTTCACCAGCAGCTCGGCCGCGAGTATCCCGAGCGCCGCCGCGGCCAGCACGGCCAGCGCCGTCAGCGCGATGCGCCTGCCCTGCGAGGACTGCGGGGGCGGCGCCTGGCCCGGCGGCATCCGCGAGACCGCGGCCTGCGGCGGCGGGGACGTCGGAGGCGGGGGCAGCGGCGAAGCCGGGTGGAGGTCGAGCCGGGTCGCCGGCCTGCGCGGAGGCGGCGCGGGAGCCGTCGCGGGCAGTGTCGGCGGGTCGGCGACGGGTGGCTGCTTGCCGTCGGCGACGGCCTGCAGCGCCTCGGCGACCCAGGCCATCGTCGGCCGCGCCGAGGGCTCGGTGCTCAGCATCGCCTGCAGCTGGGCGGTGAGCGGGCCCGCCTGGCGCGGCGGGATGGTCTGCCCGGTCGCGACCGTGTGCAGCAGCGCGATCTCGTTCTCGGTGTTGCCGAACGGGGGCCGGCCCTCGACCGCGGCGTAGAGCGTCGCGCCGAGGGAGAAGACGTCGGAGGCGGGCCCGGGTTCGCTGCCGCGCGCCGCCTCGGGAGAGAGGAACGCGGGTGTCCCGGCGAGCAGGCCCGTGCTGGTGACCGTGATGTCCCCTGCGGCGCGGGAGATGCCGAAGTCGGTGATCTTGGTGGTGCCGTCGTCGCCGAGCAGGATGTTGCCGGGCTTGACGTCCCGGTGGATGACGCCCGCCGTGTGCGCGGCGGTCAGCGCCGAGGCGACCTGCGCGCCGATGCGGGCCACCTCGACCGGCGGCAGCACGCCCCGCTCGTCGAGCACCGCGGAGAGGCTGCGCGAGGGCAGGTACTCCATCACCAGCAGCGGCCGGCCGTCCTCGTCGGCGACGTTGTACAGCGAGATGGCGTTGGGGTGCTGCAGTCGCGCGGCGATGCGACCCTCCCGGAACGCGCGCTGCCGGGCCTTCTCGGTCTCGGCCTCGTTCAGCCCGGGTGGGAGCAGGAGCTGCTTGACCGCCACCGTGCGATCGAGACGCTCGTCCACGGCCCGCCACACGACCCCCATGGCGCCGCTGCCGATGCGGCTCTGGAGGCGGTAGCGGCCGCCGACCACGCGTCCCTCTTCGTCACTCAACGGCGCCTCCCCTGTCACGCGGACAGATTAGAGCGTGTGTGTCGCCGTGCCCCGGCGAGGACCCGGCACATGCTGCGCCACCTGGAGTAATTCGCCTCCGAGCGGCGCCACAGCGTTTCGTCGTCACCCAATGGTGGTAACTCGTCCGTGGGCAAGGCTCGGCAGTTAGCAAACCACCGTTGATCGAAGGAGATCGATCATGAAAGGCGGGGCACAGGTAGCCGCGGCAGTCGGCGCGGGGTACCTCCTTGGGCGCACTCGCAAGATGCGGCTGGCGCTGATGATCGCCGCGGCGGGCGCGACCGGAAAGCTGGGCGGAGCGCCCCGCGAGCTGCTGCAGCAGGGGGTCAAGCGGCTCGCCGCATCGCCCGAGCTGAGCAAGATCACCGACAGCGTGCGCGGCGACCTCGTCGACGCGGCCAGGTCGGCGGCGATGGCGGCGGCGAGCAGCCGGATCGACTCGCTCAACGACCGGCTGCAGGGCGTCCGCGCACCAGGGACCGGCAAGCGCGACGAAGCCGGAGCAGCCGAGGACGAGGACTACATCGACGCCGAGGAGGCGGAGACCGAGGAGGAGCCAGGCGAGGACGAGGAGGCCGAGGACACCGGCGAGCTGGAGGACACCGAGGAATCGGAGGAATCCGAAGAGCCTGAGCCCGAGGAGGAAGAGGAACCGGAACCGCCCCGGCGCAGGCGCGCAGCGCAGACCCGGTCGGCGCCGAGCCGGTCCTCGCAGGGCAGGACCACCCGTACCCGCGCTACGCCGGCCCGTGGCCGGGCGCCCGTGCGGCGTACCGGGAGGTGAGGGCAGTGGCCACGAGGACGGCGTCGAAGGCCGCAAAGGCCGCGGGCAGCGCGGCGAAGAACACCGGCGAGGGCGCGGCGAAGACGGCGGGTGACACCGCGAAACAGGCCGGCAGCGCACTGACCCCCTCCGAGCTGCTCAAGCAGGCGATGGGACAGCTCGCCACGACCATGGCGGAGCGGGCGGCGTCGTCGGTGACCGACCGTGTGTCCGCGACAGCGGAGCGGCTCAACCACTACGCCGAGAGCGGCGGCAGTGGTGGCCTCAAGGCCGCGCTGACCGGCGCCTCGAAGCTAGCCGAGGGCAAGTCGCCGGCGTCGGCCGCGATGAGCGCCGGGTTCAGCCGCGTGAAGGACAAGGTCAAGGACGCGGTCGGTGGGCTCACGCCCGGCGGCGGTGGTGGCGGCACTGGCGACAAGGTCAAGGTCACCAACATCGTCGAGTCGATCGACGTCGGCGTGCCCATCGACCTCGCCTACAACCAGTGGACGCGGTTCACGGACTACCCGCGCTTCATGAAGAAGGTCGAGCGGGTCGAGCAGGTCTCCGACGAGAAGCTCGAGTGGAAGGCGCAGATCTTCCTCTCCCACCGCACGTGGGAGTCGACCATCGAGGAGCAGGTGCCGAACGAGCGCATCGTGTGGCGGTCCAAGGGCGAGAAGGGCTACGTCGACGGCGCGGTGACGTTCCACGAACTCGGACCCCAGCTGACGCGGATCGTGCTCGTGCTCGAGTACCACCCGCAGGGCTTCTTCGAGAAGACCGGCAACCTCTGGCGCGCACAGGGCCGCAGGGCCCGGTTGGAGCTCAAGCACTTCCAGCGCCACGTCATGGCGCACGCGCTGCTGCACCCCGAGGAAGTCGAGGGCTGGCGCGGGGAGATCCGGCAGGGCGAGGTCGTCGACGAACAATCCGAGGAAGAGTCCGAGGAAGAGCCCGAAGAAGAGTCCGCAGAGGACGAGAACGCAGAGGACGAGAACGCGGAGAACCCGCCCGAGGAAAGAACAACGGAAGGCAACGACCGGGAGGAGTCCCGGCCCCGTCGCCGGCGCACGGCGTCGGGGAACACGACGCGCAAGACCCGAGGAGGTCGTTCGTGACCACAGCTGTCCAGCCGGCAGGCGGCGGAGGAGGAGGGTTCGACCGGCCCTCGTCCTCCAGCCTCGCCGACGTCATCGACACGATCCTGGACAAGGGATTGGTGATCGATGCCTACGTGCGCGTCTCGCTCGTCGGCATCGAGCTGCTGACCATCGACGCGAGGATCGTCGTGGCCAGCGTGGACACCTATCTGCGGTTTGCCGAGGCAGTGAACCGGCTCGACATCTCCGACAACGAGCAGAAGGGCCTGCCCGACCTGATCCAGGACATGAACGAGGGCGGGGCCAAGTCGAGGACCAAGGGCGCGCTCGAAGCCGCGGGTGACAAGCTCAAGGACTTCCTCGCCGAGCCCGCCGACGAGGGCGATCGGGAGCCGGTGAACCGTGGCCGCAGGCGAAAGGACGAGGACTGACATGGCTGACACCGCCGACACCCAGGCGAGCGAGGGCAACGAGCGCGACACCGTCGCCTACATCTACGGCATCGTGCCCGCCGATGTGGAGAGCGACCCCGAGGCGCGGGGCATCGGCGACCCGCCGAGCGAGATCGCGGTGGTGCGGCACGGCGACATCGCTGCGCTGGTGAGCCACATCAGCTCCGACAAGCCGATCGGCAAACCCGAGGACCTCACCGCACACGCGCAGGTCCTCGACGCCACCGCCGGCGTGGCGCCCGTGCTGCCGCTGCGTTTCGGTGCCGTGGTCTCCGATGAGGATGCCGTGACGAGTGAACTGCTCGCCGAACACCACGACGAGTTCGCCTCCGCGCTGCGCGAGCTGGACGGCAAGGCGGAGTACGTGGTCAAGGGCCGCTACGACGAGCAGGCCGTCCTCAAGGAGATCCTCCAGGAGAGCGAGGACGCCGCGCGCCTGCGCGAGGCCGTCAAGGAGAAGCCGGAGGACGCCGCCCGGAACGACCGCATCGCGCTCGGCGAGCTGATCAACAACGCGATCGCCGCCAAACGCGAGGTCGACACCCGCAAGGCCGTCGAGAAGCTCGGCGAGCTGGGCGTCACCGTGAACGTGCGGGAGCCCACGCACGAGCGCGACGCCGTCTACGTCGCGTGCCTCGCCGAGGTCGCCCGGCAGAGCGACCTCGAGAAGGTCGTCGGCGAGCTGGCGAACGCATGGGAGGGCAGGGTCCACATGCGACTGCTCGGCCCGCTCGCCGCGTACGACTTCGTCGTGACGAAGCAACCGCAGGAGTGAGGACATGGGTGTGGTCTCGTTCATCCTCGGCCTGCCGCTGGCCCCGGTTCGCGGTGTGATCTCCCTCGGCAGGGTGATCCAGGAGCGTGTCGAGACCGAGATGCGCGATCCGGCGTCGGTGCGCCGGGACCTCGAGGCCGCCGAGGAGGCCAGGGAGGCGGGCGAGATCTCGCCGGGCGAGGAGGCGAGAGTGCAGCAGGAGGCTCTCGACCGCATGACCGGTGAGCCGGAGTCACCGGGCGCCGTGAAGGAGTGATGGCAGTGGCAGGCAAGCAGGGCGCGTCCGAACTGCCCGCTCCGGAGGCCGCCGAGGTCGCGCTGGAGCACATCGGCAAGCTGACGGGCCGCGAGATCGTGGGCGTCACGTCGGTGGAGCCCACCGACGACGGTTGGCGCGTGGAGGTCGAGGTCGTGGAGGAACGGAGGATCCCCTCCACCTCCGACCTCCTCGCACTGTACGAAGTGGACTTGGACCTCGGGGGCGAGTTGCTCGCCTACCGAAGAACCCGCCGTTTCAACCGCGGCAGGGGCGACTCGGGGAACGGGATGGCATGACCGAGATCGGACAGCCGGCGTCCTCCGCGCTCGGGTCCTCGCAGGCATCCGGAGGCCACCAGCCCGCCAACCTCGGCGACATCCTCGAGCGGGTGCTCGACAAGGGCCTCGTGATCGCGGGTGACATCCAGGTCAACCTGCTCGACATCGAGCTGCTGACCATCAAGCTGCGGCTCGTCGTCGCCTCGCTGGAGACGGCGAAGGAGGTCGGCATCAACTGGTGGGAGAACGATCCGTGGCTCACCGGCAGCAACGGCACCAGGGAGCTCGAGCGGGAGAACCAGGAGCTCCGCGAGCGGATCGCGCGGCTCGAGTCGGGCCGGGACGAGCCGAGGCAGGTCGAGGCCGCGAGCGACGAGGACGAGCCGGTGGACGTGGTGAACGGCGAGCTCGCCGAGGAGGAGGAACCCGCCCGCGACGAGCGGCGCTGAGGCGCTGGCGCGCTGATGGAAGGTGTGAACGACGATGGCGGACACATCCGGGCGCTGGCTCTACGCGATCGCCCGCGAGCTCGACACGGACGCGCTCGCCGGGCTGCGGGGCGTTGCCGGGGCGCCGGTGCACGTGGTGGAGGACGCGGGGCTCGTCGCCGTGGTGAGTGCCGTGGACCTCGCCGAGTTCGGCGCGGAGCCGTTGAAGCGCAACCTGGAGGACCTGGACTGGCTCGCCGCCACGGCGCGGGCCCACGACGCCGTGGTCACCACCGTGGGCGGCGCCGCACCGGCCGCGGTGCCGCTGCGGCTGGCGACCGTGTGCCTCGGCGACGACCGCGTCCGTGAACTGCTCATCCGGCGCCGACCCGACCTCGAGAGCGCGCTGGCCCTGCTGACCGGCCGCACCGAGTGGGGGGTGAAGGCCTACGCCGACCCGGACGCCCTGGCTGCCGCGGACACTCCCGCGGAGCCCGGCGGCCAGGGCAGCCAGGGCGGCAAGGGCAGCAAGGGCGGAGCCGGGACCGCCTACCTGCTGCGCCGGAAGGCGCAGCTCTCGGCGAGGGAGAAGGCCGAGCGGAACGCGTCCGCGCACGCCGACCGGCTGCACCGTGAGCTCGCGGCTCTGGCCACCGCCGCCCGCAGGCACCCGCCGCAGGACCCGAAGCTGTCGGGCCGGAAGGGCTGGAACGTGCTCAACGGCGCCTATCTCGTGGACGACGCGAAGGCCGACGAGCTGGCCGCCGCCGTCGAACGGCTGGGCGGCGAGGTGGAGGGCGTGCGGCTGGAGCTGACCGGGCCGTGGCCCGCGTACTCCTTCGCCGGCGTCGAGCAGGGCGCCGAGGAGGCGGCGCGATGACCGGCGAGCTGGAGGCCGCCGCGCCGGAACGCCGGATCGCGCTGGTCGACCTGCTGGACCGCGTCCTCGCCGGCGGGGTGGTGCTCTCGGGCGAGGTGACGCTGTCGATCGCGGAGGTAGACCTCGTGCACGTGTCCCTGCGCGCGCTGATCACGTCGGCCAGCACGCTGGAACGGAGCCTCTCCGGTGAGTGAGAACGCCCACAGACACGAGCTGACCGAGCACATCGACGCCGACCCGGAGACCGTCGAGAAGGGTCTCGTGAGCCTCGTGCTGACGATCGTCGAGCTGCTGCGGCAGCTGATGGAACGGCAGGCGCTGCGCCGCGTCGAGGACGGAAAACTGAGCGATGAGCAGGTGGAACGCATCGGCCTGACCCTCATGCGGCTCGAGGAGAAGATGGGTGAGCTCCGAGATCATTTCGGGCTCGAACCGGAGGATCTCAACATCGACCTCGGGCCGCTGGGGCCTCTTCTCGCACCCGAATAGGGGACCTAAGCTCTCCCTCCATGGGTTGGTTGCTGAACGCGTGGCACGAGTCTGCCGCGAAGCGGGAGCTCTCCGCGCTCGCCGACCGGCTGAGCCGTGTCGGGCTCGCCGTCGGTGGTCTGGCGCCGGGACTGCTCGCCAGCGTCGACCAGCACGCCGCCGCCGTTCGCGACATCCTGACGCTCAGCGGCGGCCGGGTGAGTGCTGTCGAGCTGGCCGGTTACGCACGGGGCATCCAGGACGCGGCCACCGAGGCCGGCTGGCACCCACCGCTGCGGGACGGCTGGGACTCCGACTGGGTGACCCTGCGGCTGGTCGCCGTGTGCCTGCTGGCCGCGGCGGGCACGGTCGCGGTCACGGGCGGCGACGTAGACCCCCTGCTCTTCTTCTGACCGCACCCAGCTCGCCAGCCGCAGTGAAGGCCACCTTGCCTGCGTTGAACGCAGGCAAGGTGGCCTTCACTGCGGTTGGGTTCGGTCGGGTCAGCGCGGTGTCACGGGTAGTCGCCGCGCGGCGGTGCCGGAGGCGGCGTCGTGGGCGGTGTGGCCGGAGGCGGCGTGGCGCCGCCCCGCGGCGTGCCCGTCTGGATGGGCTCGGTCTGCGGCGACTGCATCGTGGGCTGGGCCGCCTCGCCCGTCCTGGCACGGATGGCGTCCTCGCGGCCCCGCTGGTAGGCCTGGGCCTGCGACCTCGCGTTCGGCATCTCCTCCTCGGCGCGGTTCAGCCAGCGTTCCCAGCGCTGCTGCATCGGGCGGACCATGCCGCCACCGAGGCCGACGACGAGGATGCCGCCCGCGGTCGCCAGCACGGCGACGAGCACCGGGGTGGTGACAGCCGTCGCGACCCCGATCTGGTTCAGCGCGGCGATCACGCCGAGCGCGATGATGAAGACCTGCGTCAGCCTGGCCACGAAGTTGCCGTAGCTCAGGCCGCCGAGCGCGCTGCCCACCAGGTCACGCACCGCGTTGGCGATGGCGGCGGCCACCACGACGATGACGATCGCGACGATCGCCCTCGGCAGCCACGCCACGATGCCGGCCAGCATGGCGCTGATCGGGTTGGGCCCGAACACGCCGAACGCCATCTGCAACGCGATCAGCAGCACCGCGTAGTAGACCAGCGCGGCGATCAGGCCACTGGCGTCGTACTTGGACCGGGCGAGCGCGCGCTTGATGCCGCCACGCTCCACGGCGCGGTCGAAGTGAAGCCGCTCCAGCACGACATCGACGAGTTTGCGAAGGGCTTTCGCAACAAGCCAACCGATGACCAGGATCACCAGGAACACGACGAACTTCGGGAGGAAGGTAATCACCGCCCGCAGCGCATCGTTGAATGATTCCGTGATGTTCATCCGGTTTCCATCCTTTCCGTGGCCGGCCGGCCCGCGTCGCCGTTCGAGCTGATCAGGCACAGCGGGCCGTGCGCGTGGACGGTGCCCGTCACACGCGTTCGTGGTGCGCAGACCACACTTTTTTCTGGTGGTTCGGATTACCCGGAATTCGAGGGTCACACGCGTGCGGCGAGGTCGCCTTTCGGAATTACCGAAAGGCTCGATCAGGTTACGCGCAGCGCGCGCGCCAAATCAGCGATGTCACCAGGCCGGACGCGGCAGCAACCACCCACGAGGGCGGCGCCGCCATCGACCCACCGGTTCACCTCATCGGGGGAGAAAGTGGGCGCTCCCGCCCAGCGCCGCCCCTCGGCGTCCCAGCCCTCCCCGCTGTTCGGGTATGCGATCACCGGCTTGCCGGAGACCTCCGCCGCGATCGCGACGGCGTCGGCGACCTCGGCGGGCGAGCAGCAGTTGACGCCCACGGCGAGCACCTGCGCGTTCCCGGCGGCCACCGCGAACGCCTCCTCCAGGCTCTGCCCGGCGCGGGTCCGCCCGTCCACGACCGTGTACGACAGCCACACCGGCACGCCCGGCATGTCCAGGGCTTCGAGCGCGGCCAGCTCGGCCGCGGCCTCGTCGACGTCGGGAACCGTCTCCAGCGCGAGCACGTCCGGCTCCGCCTCGGCGAGCACCTCCAGCCGGGGCCGGTGGAAGGCGACCAACTCGCGCTGGGTCAGTCCGTACCGGCCGCGGTACTCGGAGCCGTCGGCGAGCAGCGCGCCGTAGGGTCCCGCCGAGGCGGCGACCCAGCGCGGACGCCCGTCGCCCGCGACGGCGTCCCGTGCCCTGCGCGCCAGCTCGACACTGCGCCGCAGCAGCGCGGCGGCCTCGGCGCGGTCGATGCCGCGCGCGGCGAACCCGGGAAAGCTCGCCTGGTAGCTCGCGGTCGTGGCGACCTCGGCCCCGGCGCGGTAGAACGCGACGTGCGCGGCGACGATCTCCTCCGGGTCGTCGGCGAGCAACCGCGCCGACCACAGCGCGTCCGAGAGATCGTGCCCGCGCGCCTCGAGTTCGGTGGCGAGCCCGCCGTCGAGCACCACGGTCCGCCCGGACGTCAACACGCCCCCAAGCCTAACCACCCGCGAGTCGTGCGTTCCCGACTTCCCTTAGCACACAACCGATCCACCCGGACGTGCCGGGCGGGCGGTGCTCGCCCCGGCGCGGGCACGCCATAGGGTGAGCGCTCGCGAGGAGGTGCCGGATGCCTGACGTCGACTACTACGAGCTCCTTGGCGTGCGGCCCGATGCCACCCCGGCGGAGATCAAGTCGGCGTACCGGACGCTGGCCCGCTCGATGCACCCCGACACGGGTGGCACCGCCGGGACCTTCCGCCTGCTGCGCGAGGCGTACGAGACCCTCGGCGATCCGGTCCGCCGCGCCGAGTACGACGCGGGCGACCCGGAGCGGCACGAACCGCCCGCCCCCGCCACGACGGCGACGGCCACCCGGACCCGGCCGGCGCCGCGCACCCGTCCCCGCCGCTTCGGCGAGGACCCCGCGTTCACCCCGGCCGCCCCGCGCGTCGACCCGGCGACGATCCCGTGGTGGCACACGGTGGACGCCATCACTCGCGTGCACTATCCAGGCTCACCTGGCCACGCCCCCGCCGCCATCGCGCTCGGCGCCGTGGTCGTGCTCGCGCTGCCCCTGCCGCTGGGCGTCACCTTCGCCACCCCGGCGCTCGTGATGTGGCTGCTCCTGGTCGCGGCGGCACTCGGCGCGTCGTACGTGCTCGTCCGGCGGCACCTGTCGGCCCTGCGTTCCGTGCGGGCGTTCCGCACCGAGTTCGGCGGCCGCGCCGTGTTCGGCACCCCCGGCCGGGACGACGACCAGGTGGCCGAGCGCCTCACCGCCGACCTCCTCGCCCGCTACCTCACGCGGCTGCCGGGCGTGCGGGTCTTCCACGGCCTGGCATGGCCGGATTCGGTGTTCGCCGACGTCGACCACGCGGTGCTGTGCGGGCGCAGGCTCGTGCTCGTCGAGTCGAAGCGCTGGCTGCCGGGGCACTACGAGACCGCCGACGGGGTGCTGTACCGCAACGGGCAGCGCTTCCGAGGCGGCGGCAGCAGGCTCGCCGAGAGCGTCGCCGAGTTCGAGGCGCTGCTGCCGGACGTGGAGGTGCGCGGCGCGCTGGTGCTCTACCCCAGCCGTGACGGTGAGCTGACCACCGACCCCGGAGCCGACGCCGTCGCCGCGCCGATGACGCCGGAGCGGTTCGTGCGCGAGATCGGCGCGTGGCTCGCCGTTGAACCCTCCACAGTGGACCGTGACGTGTTCAGGACCATACTGCGCCGCCTCGTCACCTGACATCGCGCTCACACCCTTCGTGGCTGAATGGAACGGAACCGGGACACGGAGGGGGTTTCATGGCGGACGACGCACCGGCCCGCACCAGCGCCGCGCTCCCGGCGACGGGTCTCGCGGCGCTCACACTCGGCAGCCTCCTGATGGGCCTGCTACACCTGCTGCCCGTCACCAGCGCCGACGTGGACCCCGTGCGCCGCACCATCAGCGAGTACGCGCTCGGGCCCGGCAAGCTCCTGTTCGACCTCGCCGTGCTGCTCGTCGCGGCCGGGTCCGCGGCGGTGTTCCTTGCCCTCGTCCGGCACGGCCGCGTGCGTGCCCTCTCCGCGACGACGATCTTCGGCTCGGCCTGGGCGCTGGGCCTGCTCGTGATCGTCGTGTTCCCGAAGACGGACTGGTCGATCGGGCCGAGCCTCGGGGGCACCATCCACCGCTACGCGAGCGTCGTCGCGTTCGTGTGCCTGCCGCTCGCGGTACTCGCCGCCGCCCGCGCGGCCTACCCGCACTCCCCCAACCTCCGCCTGCTCGCCCGCGCGCTCGGGGTGACGTCGCTGGCGTGGTTCGGGCTCATCATCGGCGCGGTGCTGGTGATGCTGGCGGGCGGCGAGCCCTGGTGGCGGGCGATCCCGCTCGGGCTCGTCGAACGGTTCCTGGCCCTCAACGAGGTACTCGCCATCGCCACGCTCGTGCCCGGCCTGATCCGCGTGCGCGCGCCCGCTGCCGCCACGGCCGGTCCCCTGGTACCTTCCTAAGCGCACGCTTACTCACTGAGGAGGAACCACGTGACCGAGTCCCCTTCCCGTGTCGCGATCGTCACCGGGGCGGGCCGCGGCATCGGCGCGGCCATCGCCCGCAAGCTCGCCGGTGACGGCTTCGCCGTCGGCCTGCTCGACCTGGACGAGGCCGGAGCCAAGGCGGGCGCCGAGGCCATCGTCGCCGACGGCGGCAGGGCGATCGGCGTGGGTCTCGACGTGAGCGACGCCGAGCAGGTGGAGGCCGCCGTCGCGGCCGTGGCCGAGCAGCTGGGCGCCCCGACGGTGCTGATCAACAACGCCGGCATCACCCGTGACAACCTGCTGTTCAAGATGAGCGAGACCGACTGGGACTCGGTCATGGGCGTCCACCTGCGCGGCTCGTTCCTGATGAGCAGGGCCGTCCAGAAGCACCAGACCGAGCAGGGCTGGGGCCGCATCGTCAACCTCTCCTCGACCTCGGCGCTCGGCAACCGCGGCCAGGCCAACTACTCCACCGCGAAGGCCGGCCTGCAGGGCTTCACCAAGACGCTCGCGATCGAGCTCGGCAAGTTCGGCGTCACCGTCAACGCCATCGCCCCCGGCTTCATCGCCACCGACATGACGGCCGCGACCGCCGAGCGCATCGGGATGTCGTTCGAGGACTTCAAGAAGGCCGCCGCCCAGGAGATCCCGGTGCGCAGGGTCGGCCAGCCCGAGGACATCGCCAACGTCGTGTCCTTCCTCGTCAGCGAGGGCGCCGGGTTCGTGTCGGGCCAGGTCATCTACGTGGCGGGCGGGCCGAAGGCGTGACCGAGGTGCGCGTCTTCCCCAGCCTCGACGACTTCGCCGCCGCCGTGGGCGAGCACCTCGGCCACAGCGACTGGCACACCGTCACCCAGGAGCAGGTGAACCTGTTCGCCGACGCCACGGGCGACCACCAGTGGATCCACGTCGACCCCGAACGCGCCGCGCAGGGCCCGTTCGGCGCCCCGATCGCCCACGGCTACCTCACGCTCTCGCTGATCCCCATGCTGGGCAAGGAGGTCTACCGCGTCGACGGCCTGCGTATGGGCATCAACTACGGCGTCAACAAGGTCCGCTTCCCACAGCCCGTCAAGGTCGGCTCCAAGATCAGGGCGGGCGCCGAGCTCGCCCAGGTCACCGACACGGCACAGGGCAAGCAGGCCATCGTGCGCTGGACGATCGAGATCGACGGCGAGGCCAAGCCCGCCTGCGTCGCGGAGACCGTGGCGATCCTGGTCGCGTGACCCCGCGGGGCGGTGCCCGCGACCAGTCGCACCGTTGACAAGGAGGTCAGATGAGCGACGAGAACCCGCCCGGGCTCGACCTGGCGCGGCTGCGTGCCCACCTCGACCGCGAGCGCCCCGGCCTCGTCTCGGGGCCGCTGTCGGCCACGGTCGTGGAGGGCGGCCGGTCCAACCTCACCTACATCGTCACCGACGGCACCGGCCGGTGGGTGGTGCGCAGGCCGCCACTGGGCCACGTGCTGCCCACCGCGCACGACATGAAGCGCGAGCACCGCGTGCTGAGCGCGCTCGGCCCGACGAACGTGCCCGTGCCGCCGACGGTGTTGCTGTGCGAGGACGAGTCGGTGCTCGGCGCGCGGTTCTACGTGATGGAGTTCGTCGAGGGCACGCCGTACCGCAGCGCCGAGGAGCTCACCGCGCTCGGGCCCGAGCGCACCCGCGCGATCGCCGACCGGCTGATCGACACCCTCGTCGACCTGCACGCCGTGGAGCCCGACAGCGTCGGCCTCGGCGACTTCGGCAGGCCGGAAGGCTTCCTCGAGCGCCAGCTGCGCCGCTGGAAGAAGCAGCTCGACGCCTCGCGAAGCCGCGA